>JBNGEB010000060.1:0-11444 GCA_049975585.1 Anaerolineae bacterium | reverse complement strand
GCGCACTCCCGGACCACCAAACCAGGTAGAACAGTCTGTCCCGCACACCGAGGGCTTGATGCTCACACCCAAGATCATCCATCCGTGGGATTGCTCCCCTAAGGAAGCGATAGCGCTCCAGGAATCGCTCGCATCGCACGTCTCCACCAAAGGGTCGCTGGCCAATGCTGAGACCGTGGCCGGCATCGACGTAGGCATTCGTGGCAAGCGCGCCCGAGCGGCGGTGGTCGTCATAGCCCTCAAGGATCTGGCCACGCTGGAGATCGCGCGCGCAGAGCGGCCGGTGACCTTTCCCTATGTGCCAGGTCTTCTCACGTTCCGCGAAGGGCCGGTTGTGCTAGACGCCCTGGCCAAGCTGACCACCGAGCCCGATGTACTGCTGTTCGACGGCCAGGGTCGCGCCCATCCCCGGCGCATGGGCCTCGCCACGCACATCGGCGTCCTGCTCGACTATCCCTCCGTAGGTTGCGCCAAGTCGCGCTTATGCGGCACCTATGAGGAGCCAGGCCAGGAACGCGGGGAATACACCCTCCTCTACGAAGATGGCGAGGTTGTCGGCGCTGTGCTGCGCACGCGCACGCGGGTCAAGCCCGTGTTCGTGTCCACCGGCCATCGCGCATCGCTGGAGGCCGCCATCGACCTCGTCCTACGTTGCGGCAGTGGCGTCAAGCTCCCCGAACCGACCCGCCGCGCACATCACGCCGCCTCCTTTGCGGGTTCCGGTTAGGTCGCAGCTATGAGACACCACCACGTCCGTATCATCTTGGTTACGCTACTCCTGCTCCTGCAGCTAGGCTCCTCAGCGCCGTACACCGCTATGGCCCAAGGCGTCGGGTTCTATGGAACAGTGACCGATATGGCCACCGGCGTCCCCATCGCCGGTGCGACGGTCCGCGTCGGGGACCAGGTGACGTACGCCGATGCCCAGGGACACTATGCGCTATCGCTGCCCCCTGGCATCCATGACGTGCGCGCAGAGGCAGCCGGCTATATCGGGATGACGCACACGCTCCAGCGATCGCTGGCCGCCGTGGTCACACAGCTCGATTTCGAGATGATCCCTCGCTTCCCAACCGAGGAGCAGGCCGCCATCATCGACGCCAAGATGCGTCGTCCGCCCAGCCTCCTGCACGCCTTCACGGACGAGAGCCCTGAGATCCTCCAAACAGGCCTCAGCGGGGTCACCACCGTACCGAGCACCATCCGGGTCAAGATGCTGGACGGCACCATCGTCACCATGGAGATGGATGAGTACCTCAAGGGCGTGGTGCCGTACGAGATGAGCCCCTCTTGGCCCACGGAGGCCCTCAAGGCCCAAGCTGTGGCCGCCCGCAGCTATGCCGCCACGACGACGAAACACCACGACGAGGGCTATGACGTGTGCACCACCACCTGCTGCCAGTTCTGGGGTCCCACCCACTATGACACGACGGACGCCGTCGTGGACGCGACCCACGGCGTGGCGGCCTTCTATGATGGGTCCATCATCTATGCGTTCTATCATTCGAGTTGCGGGGGGGAAACCAAGACCTACTGCGACGGATTCGCTCCCGACGATCCAGAATGCACCATCAACATTCCCTACCTGCAGCCCGTTCGATGTACGTGCGGCCAGCCTAAGGACGGCCATGGTGTTGGCATGTGCCAATGGGGTGCGCGCGCCATGGCTGCTGACGGGAAGAGCTATGTCGAGATCCTCCAACACTATTACACCGGCATCACCGTAGAGGGTCCTACGCCCAACGTCATCACGGCCGCCGAGGTCTCGCCCGCCGAGGGCACCGAGCTCACCGAGTTCGTCTTCACGGCGGCCTATGACGGGCCCTCCCTGGTCCTGCCCGCCGTGGCCAACGTCATCATCGATGACCATGCCTATGCCATGGAACGGGTCCCCAACGCGCCCGGCTCGGGCTACCATTACAGGCTGGTCATCCAGCTCCCGGTTGGATCGTATACTCACTATTTCTATTTCGATGATGGCTATGGCAACGTGAGCCGAGTCCCGGCAAGCGGCGTGTACGTGGGCCCCGACGTGGTCGCCAGCGTACCGGGCGAGCCGACGCCCACGCCGGTCCCGCCTCTAAGCGCCATGGCGCGATCGCACAGCGCCACTGTCTCGACCGTCTCCGATTGGAGCGCCGGCACGCACATCGGCACCTCCACCAGCGACACGGGCGAGGGCGCTCTGGTTTTGGCTTCGGGCAGCGACAGCGGCAGCTACACATCGGCCACCCTGGCACTGCCAGAGCCCTGCCAGGCCCTGGCGCTCTCCTGGGTCGCCCAGGATCCGCCCTATCAGCCCATCGCGTTGGAACTGCGCACACGCCCCTCCTCCAGCGATCCGTGGGGCGCGTGGCAGGCCATCGCACCCTCTGACAACAACGGAACGCGCGCCAAGCTGCGCATGTCCGACCTACTGTTCGGGAGCTATGCCGAAGCCCAGTTCCGCGCGACGCTCACCCGCTCCGGCGACGACGAACCCGTGCTCGAGCAGGTACGGCTGGTGGGCATCGCCATGGATGGAAGCGGCCTGCCGGCCACCGCGACATCCCTGGGCATCGTCTCCCGAGAGGGATGGGGCGCCGACGAGGGCCTTCGCAGCGTCGAGCCTGAGTACAGAACGCCGCGCATCTTTGTCCTGCATCACACCGGCACGCCCACAAGCGACCTGCCTACCGCCCGTTGCGTGCGTGGACTCTACTATTATGACGCGGTGATCCGTGAACTGGGGGACCTGGGCGTCCACTATCTCATCGACCAGGATGGGGTCATCTACGAGGGTCGCTATGGCGGCCTGGGCGCCGGCGGCCAACACGCCCAGCAGTACGACTATCACAGCGTGGGCATCGCCTTGCTAGGGAACCTGGACACGGAGGCGCCGTCCGCCGCCATGCTAAATAGCCTGACCGATCTCCTGGCTGAGCTGGGCGGCAACCTGGCCATCCCCGCCACCGAGGAACGTCCGTTCCAGAACATCTCGGCCCCCACTATCGCCGGCCTGAACGAACTCTACGCCTACCAACCTCCCAGCTCTCCAGGCGCGCACGTCATCGCGGCGCTCCCCGAAATTCGCAGCGACACCCTCGTCAAGATGGGCAAACTCCCTTCGAATGGCGCAAGCGTGGGGGGTGTCGTGTCCATGGAGATCGAGGCCACGCCCGGGATCACCCAGGTCGTCTTTGCAATAGACGACACCATCCGCTACGTGGACTCGGAAGCGCCCTTTGCCTGGCACTGGCAGACGTACACGGAGACAGAGACGACCAAGGTCCTCCAAATCACGACCCTTGCATCCGGCGCAGAGATCACCATCACCCGCACGGTGAAGGTGGACCATACGCCACCGACGAGTGCAAGCGTGGTCGCCCCTCTCTGGACGAACCAGCGTAGCCTGGAGCTAGAGACGGGTGACGCAAGCTATGTGCAGTTCAGCCAGGGTTGGGTGTGGGAGGGCGAGGATCTCTACCATTCGACGGGAAGTGGCGCCATCGTGGCCGATGAAGCGGCGCTGAACGGCTCGGCCTGGGAGGCCACTCTGCCCACCCACATCGCCGGCGATTGGTACGGGCCGTACACCTGCGACATCCCCGCCTGGGCTGGCTACCAGACGCTCTACCGGATACGCCGAGACTCTCCCTTTGGCGAGGAGGCCCTAGCCACCCTCAAGGTGCAAGACGCCCAAGGGCAACGCATCTATGCCCAGCGTACGCTAGCGCCAGAGATGCTGCCGGCCGATGGGTCCTACGCCGAGGTGGCGCTAGATTTCCCCTACCAAGCTGCGGCACCAACCTGCTGCGACCCAGACCTTAGCGACGGCCTCGAGTTCTTTGCCCACTATGAGGGAACCGGCGGCCTGGCCCTCGATCGCGTTACGCTGTGGACGGCGCCCCAGCCCGTCGCCGAGACGATCTACGGGGCGCTGCCAGACGCGGACGGCGTGCATACCCTGGATGTCCGCTTCACCGACCAAGCCGGCAACGCCGCCACCGAAAGCGTGACCATAGGCCTGGATCGCGCCAAACCCATCTGGCATACCATCGGAGATCGCAGCTCGGTGGTGCAGGACCCGCTCTCGGGGATCGATACGTTGAGCGTGACTTGGTCCGAGTCGTTCGACGGCGGGGATTCGTGGGGGGCGTGGCAGCCGCTGGACCTGACCGAGCCGCTAGGGTTCACGCAATCGATCACGCTGACGGCTCCCATCGATGCGGGGCCATTGGTACGGTTTGCGGTGTATGACCTAGCGGGCAACCGAACCATCGACAAGGACCAGAGCGTCGTCCTCATGCCTCTGGTCGTCCGTAACGCCATCTCGCCCTAGGGAGACGGGATGCGTAGCGTCTGACCAGCCTTGATCAAGGAGGGGCTAGCAAGCTGATCCTTGTTGGCCTCCCAGAGCGTCTCCCAATCGAGGCCGTGTGCGCGCGCTATGCTGTAGAGCGTGTCGCCGCGCTGGACCACATAGGTATCCTGACCATCGCCCGGCCTCGTGGGGGTGGCGATGGCATAGCGCGTCTGCTGCGGTTCGGTGAGCGTCGCGGTAGCCGCGGCCTCGACCGCAACCTGCACATCGCCACCGGACCACTCGAGCGTCGGGAGCGCCGCGTCCACCGGAACTAACTCGCCCCCCAACCTGGCCTCAAGCAACTGCCCGGCACTGACCGTGACCTCTTGTGGCCCCATGGAAACTACGGCCGACCCCTCGTACACGGCCACCGTGACCGTGTCGCGATCGACCACGACGCAGCGCAAGGTACCGGCCTCGGAAACGATGGTAACCACCGGCGTGTCCAGGTGTAGATCGGTCCCGCCGACCAAAGCGCCCCGAACCCGCGCGGTGAGGTCGCCCTCGACCAGAGCCAGACCAACGTGTAGAGCCTGCGATGTGCCGCGCCGGGCCATCTCCAGCACCGTGAGTTTGGTGGAGGGGCCTAGCATGACAAGATCCCCACCACCAAGCGCCACCTCGGCCCTGGCACTGACGCCCGTCTGAATCTCGTCCCCCGGCGTGACCCGCGCCACACCGCCGGCCTCTACAAAGGGGCGCGAGTCACCATCGCCGCCGCCCACCGATACTGACCCTGCGTGCACCGCCAACTCGCCGGCTCCCTGGCGCAGCGAGGGGCCAAGACGCCTCACGACAGCCACCCCCACCAGCACCAACGCCGCCAAGAGCAGCAAGGTGCCGCCTTTCCAGCGGGGACGTGCTGGCGGTGCGGCCAACGAGTAGGGCTCAGCCTTCTGATTTCGGGCCATGCTCCCCCGTCCTCGCAAAGGCGCAGATTCCGCTCGCGAGTGACCCACGATCCACCCGTGTCACATCGTACCAGTCAATCCAGTCCGCCGACAAGCGGAACCAGTTGTACTGCTTTCTCACAAAATTGCGAGTGTCTCGCTTGATCTGCTGCACCGCATCGGGCAGCGACATCTCGCCCATGAGATAGGCCGCCAACTGTTGGTAGCCCAGCCCCGACATGGCCGGAAGATCGCGGCCATAGCCGTGCTCCAGCAGCCAACGGACCTCGTCCAAGAGCCCTTGCGCTATCATCTGGTCAACCCTGGCATCGATCCGCTGGTAGAGCAGCTCTCTCGGGCAGGTAAGCCCGATGGTCCACACATCCCAGTTCGGAGGCACCTTGCGCTGCAGCTCCGAGATGAGGCGCCCCGTTGCCTGGTACACCTCCAAGGCGCGGATGACTCGCCTCACGTTGCGGCTATCGATGCGCTCAGCGGCCTCTGGATCTACCGCGGCCAGCCTCTCGCCCAGCACCTCGTGGCCCTGCTCACGGGCGAGCTGCTTCATGCGAGCGCGAAAGTCGGGATCGGGTGCCACCCGCGGAACGGTCCATCCCTCGAGCAGCGCCCTCACATAGAGGCCCGTCCCGCCCACAAGCAATGGCAGCTTCCCTCGCGCTGCAATGTCCGCGATGGCCCGCTTGGCATCCTCTAGATACTGGGCCAGCGTCAGGGTCTCATCGGGATCGACCACGTCCACCATATGGTGCGGCAGGATCTCACGCTCCTCCGCACTGACCTTGGCCGTGCCGATGTCCATATGTCGGTAGATCTGCCGCGAGTCGGCCGAGACAGCCTCGGCAGGCACGCAACCCGCGACCCCTAGCGCCAGGGCTGTCTTCCCCACCGCCGTCGGTCCCACGACAGCAACCAAGCGCGTGGCCGTGTCGCGATCCGTCACAGCAGCGCCGCCGAAGGAAACAGGTCCGCGCGTACCACCCGGTTCTGGTCGTCCAGCTCGATGGCGACCAGATCGATGCGCCAGGTAGCGTCTGTCAGATCGTGGGCAGCCAGGTAGTTGAGCGCAAGCTGCCGCAGGCGCCTCGCCTTCTCATCCGTCAGGCCATCCTCGGGCAGCGTCAGCCAATGCCCGCTTCGCGCTTTGACCTCCACGAACACCCAGAAATCGCCATCGCGTGCGACGATATCGATCTCGCCGCTGCGATCCCGCCAGTTGCGCTCGACCAGCTCATAACCCTCGCGCAGAATCAGATCCGTCGCCAGGTCTTCGCCCAACCGCCCGACAGCGCCCCTACGCATCCGAGATCCTTAAAAGGTGGCTGACGTCGCCCCACTCGGTCAGATCCAACCGATATCCGCGAATTTGGCCCTTGGGAGCGTCATCCATGATATAGTTCACCACATAGATGGACCCATCGGGCAGCTGTACCCAGCCCGTGTAGCCAAGATCAGGTTGGGCAGAATGATCATAATCCAGGGGTAGAATGCGGGTCGTGGCCTGTTGACGTTCGGTGGAGAGGAGCGAAGGCGCGTTCGTGAGAGCCGCCATCATGTTCTGGGTACCGCCACCCCACACGCTCCGGCCACCATGATGAAAGCGATACGTGATCAGGACCAGCCCTTCTTGCAGCATCCCACCGACAGGCCGATGGCATCCGGGCAGCGGGAAGCGGTACGGGCCGTCCCAATGCTCGCCCCAATCCCGCGAAATCGCCTTGTAGCAATCCCGCCCCAAGCCCGAGTTCTCGCGCATCAGGGCAACCACCGTCCCATCCTCAAGAGGAACGAGCGACGCCTCACACAGATGCAATCCCACCTGCTGCGCTACGGCAAAAGGCCCATGCCACGTGTCGCCCTGATCGTCGCTCAGCCACACGCGCTGCATGAGGTAGCCCGTTTTGGGATCCACCACATGCGCCGCGCAAAGCCACCGCCCGCTCGGCAGCTCCAGCAGGCGGTCCGGCACGATGCCCCGAACGGGCACCGGCTGGGGGCCATCCCAGGTCATCCCGTGGTCTGAACTCAGCCAGAGGAACACCTCCAGCAACGAGGAGTCCCCCCTCTCGTCACCGTGGATGAGATCCGCCACCACAGCCAGCCGACCATCGCGCAGGGCCGTGATGCGAGCGCAGTCCCAATAGGGTAGCCCGCGCGTCGCCTCGGTGAGGGGTCGCTTTTGTGACCAACTGCGTCCGTCGTCCAGGCTCTCTACGGTAACCAGACGGGTGAACGAGCGATCCAGATGGTGGGTGCACTCGGAAAAGACACACACGAGGCGCCCATCTTGCGCCCGCGCCAGATCTGGCCAGGCCTCGTACACCTCGTCATCGCGGCTGACCACGTAGCGCTGGATCATCCTCGATTCACCCCCCAGACGCCGCTAGCTCTCTGGAGAAGCCTCCTCAAGCCAGTGTGCCTCCGTTAGCCAAAACTCGTCACTTCCGGGCGCTGTTCCCCGAACCGCGTCGATCATCGCGTGGATGTTTTCCAGCGGCGTGTCCATGGGCAAGTCACACCCGCTAGCGACGACAAAATTCTCGTATCCTGCCATCGAGTCTACCAGATCGCGGGTAGTTCTGTAAACCCCGTTAGGCGTCATATCCCGAATGACGCGAACGGGGTCTAGGTTCCCAACAAGAACCACATCCTCAGGCACACGCTGGGCAGCCTGCGGAAAGTCAACCAGCGGTCCCAGGCTCAGGCCCTGCGCACCCGTCTTGACCATGCCGTCAATCAGATGCGTCGTCTGGCCGCAGATGTGTAGGACGGGGATAGTGTTGAGCGTCTCGATGATCTCCGTGATATAGGGCTGCGCAAACTGGGCGAACTTTTGGGGCGAGAGAAAGCTGGCGGTTGGTTCCAAAACGCAGACGATATCGGCGCCAGCCCGCTCCAACGCACGCGCGTATCGAGCGATGACGCCCGATGCAAAGTGCAGCACCGCTGTCAGCAACTCTGGATCGATCACCGTGGCCATGGCCGCCTCGGTGGCACCCATGAGCAGGCCCGCCAACGTAAAGGGGCCGGTCACATACGCGCCCTTGATACTATCGAGGTACCGCGCCATGAGCCGCATGGTCTCCACATACACCGCAACACGCCCATCTGTCAACACATCCGAGCTTGTCACCTGTGCTAGGTCCTCGACGCGCTCGATCATGTGACGCTCGACGGTGGGCGAGTCATCCAGCGGGAAGCGGACCGGCAGGCCGAGCGCGCTCGCCTCTACAGAGAGATCCATGAAAAAGAAGATCGCGTCAGGCCGGAAACGCCGTTCCAAAGCGAACACCGTCGAGAATTGGGTCCCCCAATTGAAGGTGTTCTGCTTGAGCGTGGAGCCATTGAGCTGCACGCCGGGGAAACCCATCAGCGGGATCACCATGCGTCGCCCACGGCTTCGAACGATATCGATCAGTTTGTAGGCCATGATCTACCTCCTACCAGTCAACTTTCTACTAGCCATACTTTACTATTTTGCTATAGTTTATGCAAAGGGCCGCCCAGCAAGCCCCAGGGCGATCGGAAGCGGCTTGTTGATAGCCACACCGCGCAAGGACACCTGGCAAACATACGCCTCGACCACCACCCCACGACGCGTCGCGCTTAGAAGCGTCTCACTGAAGGCCGAATCGGCTTCCCAATTGGGCGCAAAGAGCGTGGCATCGGACCGTTGCACCAGAAAGACAACCGCGCTGGAGGCTCCATCCGCCCGCGCGTCCGCCAGCTCCAAGAGATGCTTGGTGCCTCGCGTCGTGGGAGCGTCCGGGAACAGGGCCACGCCATCGCGGACTAGCGTGACCGACTTGACTTCGATCCACCGGCGCGACTCTGCCGCCATGGCGCAGAAATCGAGTCGAGACGCCCCGCGGGTCCTTTCTTGAACCAACCGACCATGACCTCCGCCGAGGACAGCTCCCCGGTGCCAAGCCTCGCTGTAGAGACGGTTGGGCAGCCGCGCATCCACAGACACCAAGGTATCACCATGTTCGACCAAGGCGAGATCGTAGGCTGTCTTGCGCCCAGTGCGAGACGCCGGCCGCAGCCACACTCTCGCCCCCGCCACCAAGAGTTCCCGCATCCTGCCAGAGCTAGCCACATGCACGCCACACGACCCTCCGCCCAGGCGGACAGTCGCCAAAAAGCGGTTCTCTCGCCTGATGAACTGGCCTTCAACGAGCTGATCGAAACGCATCGCCGTTTGCCACTCTCAAGAGGCCTCAAAAGCCCCAATCAACTCTCGGCGGCGGCAGACGGAACGCCTCGTCCAAAGTAGCCAGCAACTTGCCAGGGGCCTCGAGATTGTCCGTCAGGGCGAGACTGCTCGCCGACCGAACGCCTAGCCACATACGTGAGAATGCCCCCACGGACGCCTTTAGCTCCGCCAGCCCAGGGGTATGCCCCGCCGCTACGGAGGACTCTTGGCCCAGGCTCGCCGTGTACGCCCCACCGATACCCCGCCACTCGGAGCCTTCGTTCAGATAGCGCTCGATGGGATCGTGCAGCGTCAAGTTGAACCGTACCGCCTCGCCCCGCAGGTGGACCGCAGCGACGCAAGCCTTCAAGCCGAGAATGCGAGCCTGCCACCATGCGGCTGCGTGCATGCCTTGCGCCATCTTGCCATCGCGCGTGCGCCGGCGATTCGCGAACGGCTCCTCGATAAGGTCCTGCAACTGTAAGCAGAAGGGCTCGGTCATCCCAACCCGATGGATCTGGTCGCCAAGGCTCCTCAGAACGCCTAGGAGCTCCAGTAGCTCGTCCCCGTCTCGATAGGCCAGTGCCAGCACATTGTAGGGCCCATGCTCGCGCTCGCTAGCTGTGAGCCACAACCAATGAGACAGCTCTCCGTTGGGACCGTCGTGAAAGCCAAGGCCGAGGCCATGACGCCCCTCCAACGCCTGGGAGTGCGTCACCTCAGCCGGCAGCAACGACCAGGCCCCATGTCCTCGCCAGCGAGCCAGCCTGGAAGCATGCATAGCCTCCCAATCCGCCGCCTCGACGCGCTTGGGCGAGCGCGTTGGGACCGGCACGCGCAGATCGGCAGGATCGAAAAGGATATAGGGCTCATAGCTCCCTGTGCCAAAGCCGAGTCGGTCGTAAAAGCCTTGGTCAAAGATCCCCAGCCCAGCCACCGCTGCGCCATCCTGTGCGTCCTGGGCCAGCCTCACTGCGAGGGCACGTCCAGCGTAGCCGAGCTTGCGCGCCACCAGGCTGGTCGTCACGCCAGTTATGGCTGTCGCGGGGAGATCATCCTGGCTGTAGCGTACCTCGGCAGCCGTGGACAGGACCAGACACTCGGCTTCCCCCTCATGCTCCACGACTGTCGTCCGGCCGCAAGACAGCAGAAGGTCCTGCAGCTCGGTCTTGCCCTCCTCGATCCAGCCTACCTCGCGCCAGATGCGATGGACGGCTTTCTGATCACATTCGGGGTCGTAAGGGCGGATGCGCATGGTTCTCCTCCTCGTCGTACCAGCCTTGGTGCAGACCACGCCATTGGCATCAGCCGGTTCCGTTCTAGAGCGTCGCGGATTATACACTCATCCCACCCATCACACGAACCACTTCTCCGCCGATCGCTGCGTCCCATCGGCACCCGTTTGCCCAAGAGCCATCCTCCCGCTAGACTCTGCCCATGCCTACACGGACACCTGGGACCTACATGTTGATCCTAGAGGCAGAGCAGGCAACCGAGGTGAGCGTTGGCGCCTTGGGACGAGTGAGTCTGCCCGCAGGCTACTATCTCTATGTCGGCAGCGCACTGAACGGCCTATGGCAGCGGCTGCGGAGGCATCTTCGCGCAGCCAAGCGGCACCACTGGCACATAGACTACCTGCTGGATGTGTTGACGATTGTGGAGATCTGGTACCGAGAGGGAAGTGAGCGCGCCGAATGCACCTGGGCACGTGCCTTGGCCGCATCCAGCCATCTCGAGCCATTCGACGCCATCGGGGCATCTGACTGTGCCTGTCCAACGCACCTGTTTCGCTCAGAACACCAGCCGCAGTTGGCCTGGTTCGCCCGAGAGCCGGAATTTGAGGGCATACAACAGTGGACTCTCCCGAACGTGCAAATCACCAAAGGATGACCGATGACGAGGGCTGAGCAGATCGCAGCCAGAGCTACACCGTCGTCCACAGGCCGCCTGCTGGACGGCGTGCGGGCGACGCTCGCCATCGGAGTGAGCGTCATCC
>JBNGEB010000059.1:0-11557 GCA_049975585.1 Anaerolineae bacterium | reverse complement strand
CGCCGCGGCCTTGGCGACCGTTGTGCTGAATAGGACCATCTTCCGAGGCGAGCCGGGGGGCTTTGTGCTAGAGATGCCTCCGTATCGCAAACCCCAGTGGGGCCAGGTCGCGTGGCGTGCGCTGGTGGATCGGGTGGGGCATACCTTAGCGAGGGCCGTAGCCTTTGCGGGCCCGGCCTCGCTTCTGATCTGGTTGCTGGGCAACTTGCCGCCAGGGGCGCCCTTCGAACAGACGCCCATCGGCTGGCTCGTGAGGGGGCTGGCCCCCCTCGGCAGTCCGTGGGGAATGAACGGCGAGATGATGACCGCGTTGCTCTTTGCCTTGCCCGCCAAGGAGATCATCGTCCCGGCGCTGGGCATGACCTACGGGCTTCAGACGAACCTGGTCGAGTCTGAGGGCATACTGAACTACCTACCGCAGGTGTGGTCGCCCCTGTCGTCCTATGCCTTTATGGTTTTCTTTATGCTCTACCTTCCTTGTCTCGTGACGGTGTGGGCGACGTGGAAGGAGACGCGCAGCATCAAATGGACAGTGCTGGGGTTCGTGATCCCACTCGCCATGGCGAGCGCGATCACGTTTTTCGTGTACCAGGGAGCACGACTGTTCACAGTGTTGTGAGCGGTCATGGTTGGCCGGGTAACGAGACCGCGAGGGCGCGGGCCTGAAAAAAGGGGGGACGTTTGACATGCTAGATCGTGGATTTGTGGCTGTGATGGTGGCCAGTTTGCTGGCGTGCACTGTGACGAGCATTGGCATCTATGCGATTGCCAAGCATGAGCGTTGGGCGCGATAACACTCGGCCTACTTTGTCTGCTTTGCCGCCGGCGTCCTGATCTCCGTGTCCTTTCTTCACATCATTCCAGAGAGCTTTGGTCGGAGTTCACTGGGGCCAGTCTACCTTCTCGTTGGATTCCTCACTCTCTATATCCTCAACCGCTTGCTGACGGTCTATGTCTGTGACAAATCCGAGCATGCCGATCTTGCCGAGGGTGTCACGCCAACGTTGGGCATTGCGATCCACTCGTTCATCGATGGTGTGATCTATGCGGTAACGTTCAACGTGAGCGTATTCACGGGAGTGCTGGCGGCCGTCGGTATGATCCTGCACGAGTTTCCGGAAGGCATTGTCACGTTCGTGCTTCTTGAGCGCGGCGGGATCGGTCGGCGGAAGGCGACGCTGTACGCTTTTCTAGCGGCAGCGGCATTTACGCCAGTTGGCGCGCTCGTGGCGTACCCGCTTCTTCGAGGTATCAGCGACTCTGCTTTGGGGGCGATGCTCGCCGCGTCTGCCGGCGCGCTGGTGTATGTGGGGGCTTCGCACCTGCTCCCTGCGGTCGAGAAGGAACGGCGGAGGTACAGCATGCTGGCTCTCGTGGCTGGTGTGGCAGTCGCCGTGGTTATCGTGTTGTCAAAGGGGTGATGAATCTCAAGTATCGTCTGCGGGCGCTTGCTATCGGGGGACTCGCTGTGTGAAATGGCTAGAGGAGGTGGCGGGTCTTTGGTAGCTGGGGGATTACCGAGATCAATAGACGTTGCTAGTCGCTATGAGAGGAGAATGGATGATGACTACCAGGTTGAGAGTAATCTACGCTGCACCCGGTGTGAGTTGGGGTGGGCTGTTCACCACTGAGCAGCGAGCAAGGGAGATCGCCAAGTTCCGGGCCAAGCTCGCTGGCATCAAGGAGCTGGTGCCGCATGTCACGTTTGTGGAGGAGGAACTTGCCAGCTTTAAAGATGTCGGCAAGTTGGATGAAGACAAGGGCGAGGATGGCATCCTGTTCTTCAGCCTGAGCACGATGACCGACGACATGATCCTCAAGGCGCTGGACAAGGGCCTGCCGATGATCCTGTTTGTGGAGCCCTACAGCTGGCATGTCTGGTCGAGGGATGCGCTCAAGACACATGCCAATGCCAGCAAGCTTTTGCTCGTCTCTTCCACCGACTTTGTCGAAGTGGTGCCCAAGATCAAGGTGGTGGATGCTTACCACAGGCTCCAGGAGACCAAGATCCTGTTGTTTGACAACCGCACGGACGATAGGGTCAAGGTCGTATATGGCGCGGACAGTATCGAGCCGTGCCGTATCGATGAGATGGAAGCTCGTTTCGGTGTGAGTATCGAGAGGATGCCTTACCAGCGGATACTCGACGCCTACGAGAGCGCCTCGGAGAGCGATGCGGAGGCCATCACCACGGAGCTGATCGAGGATGCCGAATGGGTCGTCGAGCCCACCAAGGAGGATGTTTTCCGAGCGGCCAAGCTGTACCTGGCCATCAAGAAGGTCCTGGATGATGCCGGGGCTGATGCGGTGACGATTGACTGCTTGGCCATGCTCCACGACCTGCCAACAACGCCATGCATTGCCTTCAGCTTGCTCAATGACGAAGGCACCTGTGCCGCTTGCGAGGCTGATCTGCACTCCCTCCTGACCATGCTGGCCTACCGGTATCTGGCCGATGTGCCTTCCTTCATCTCCGATCCCGTGATCGACACGGCCAGGAACAGCGTGATCCATGCCCACTGCGTCTCTGCAACCATGATGGACGGCAAGAACCGCGAAAGGTACATCCTCCGGAACCATTCCGAGTCGAGGACTGGCGTCTCGCCTCAGGTCAAGATGAGGGTAGGGCAAGAGGTGACCGTCGCCAAGTTTGCCAATCTAGAGACCATGCTCGCGTCGACTGGGAGGATTATCGCCAACCCTGATGTGGATAGAGGGTGCCGGACCAAGGTGGAGGTCTTGGTGCCCGATGCCAGGAAGCTGTTGCGGACCTTTTCGGGTGGTCTGCATCGTGTACTTGCTTATGGCAATCACGTCGAATCTCTGGGCGATCTGTGCCGACTGCTGGGCATTGAGATGGTGAGCGAGGGATGAGGACTTTGGAGCCTTGCTCGCGGGCTATTCCGGCCCAAGGCTCCTTTGGCCTAGATAGAGCGGTGTGTCGAAGAAGTGGCTGTTAGGAGGTCTATGATGCAGGAGAGTGAGTCGTATCCGGTCAACGTGAAGCTCGGGGTCAAGCCGGTGGTGGTTGTCCCCGAAGATATCCCCAGGGTTCTTGGAGAGATGCCTCTGAGCCGTGAGGAGTGCCAGAAGCGCGGCGAGGAGGCGGCAGCGCAGCTTGCAGAAACGCATGGTGCGGCTGTGGAGATCCTGTCGCCGGCCGTCATCGAGAATGGCGCCGATGTCGAGGCTCTAAAGGAGGACGTGGGGCATACCGATCTCTATTGGGTCTCCGGTGCGGGCCGAGGAAGGACCCCATTTGTCCTTGAGCTAGCCCGCCGCTATGGCAAGCCCCTCATCGGTGGGGGAGGCGTGGGGCTGCCCCCGTTCCTACGAAGCCATGGCCTGGAGGCGTATCCCGTCTTGGATGACGATCTCGTCTCGCTGCTCAGGACGCGCAAGGCCCTTACCCTCACCAGGGCTCTGGTGGTCCAGTCTCGTAGGGTGGCCGGTGGGTGCCTCAGCAGCGCCTGGGACCTGGACGATCTGGAGGCGAGGTTCGGTATCGGCTTTGACCTGATCTCCGACGAGATGCTCTTTGCCGAGATGGGCAACGCCGACCGCGACGAGGCCCAAAAGCTGGCCCAGGGCCTGATCAAGGGCGCCGTAGCGGTCAACCTGGATGAGCGCTATGTCACCAACTCGACGCAGCTCTATCTGGCAGTGGACGCCATGATGGAGCGGCACAGTTGCAATGCCCTCACCGTGGGGTGCTGCGAATCGCCGTTCCTGGACTTGGAGATGGAGCACAAGACCACCCCTTGCCTGGCCACGTCGCTTCTGAACGAGCGCGGGCTAGCTGCTTCATGTCAGGGTGACGTCAGCGCCTTGCTGACGGTGGCGGTGATGATCTACCTCTCGCGGAAATCGGTGTTCATGGGGAATCTCGGCACTGCCGACGATAACGGCCTCATCAGCATCAGCCACAGTGCTCCGGGTCTCCGGATGGATGGCCTGGACGCTCCCAGGCTGCCCTACGGCCTTCATCCCTTTGGTGTGATGGAGTGGGGAACGGCCGTCCACGTGGATCTGCTCCAGGCAAAGGACACGCATGCGACGGTGGCGCGGTTCGATCCGCTTGCAGAGAGGTTGCTGGTAACGACTGGCCAGATCGTCCAGAGCGTCACCGTGGAAAAGTTCTGCAAGCAGATGGTACAGATCCGAGTGCCGGACGCGGCAGCCTTCCAGCGGCGTGCTCACACCGACTATGGCGGGCATTTCACCGTCGTGTGTGGCGACTATGTCAGGCAGCTTGAGGACTTGGCCGACATGCTAGGCTTCCAGGTGGAGCTTCTTTAGGAGGAAGAACATGAGCCCGAAAGCTACGATCTATACCATTTTCCTGCCCTGCTATGCCTGGCCTCGCGGACGATGGCAGGGTGATGAACTCTTGGACAAGCTGCAGGCTAGGCTCGCTGACGTCAGGTTTGTGGGCTTGGATCAGTTTTCGGGCATCATGAGCACCGAGGGGCGCGCACAAGCCTATCAGCATATCACCGAGTTGAGAGACGAGCTCGACGGGATACTCGTGTTCGGCGGCTACTTGGACCGTGAGCTCGTCTCGTTCGATCTTCCTGTGATCATGGTGCGGTCTATCTTTGGCGTGGGCGACTGGGAGAAGGGCTTACTGAGCTTCTACCGGAACGATCGTTTGATCACGGCCTGCCTTTCTGAGCATGACCTCTCCGAGTCGGTGGCGACGTCCAGGTTCGAGGACCTCATTGCCAAGATCAGGCTCATGGTGGCGATCCGACGGCTCAAGGACGCTAGGCTGCTTGTCCTCCAGGAGCCCGAGATTCTGGGGAGCTATGACATCGTCGGCATGGACTTTCACGCGCCCCTTCCTAAGGACTATGACGAGGTCTATGCAACGCGGCTGGCCGAGTATGGCCCTGAGATCGTGCACAAGAGCCTCGTCGAACTGAACGAGAAGGAGCGTCAAGTTGGCGAACAGGAGGCGACGGAGGTCGTCCGCAAGTGGATAGAGGACGCCCAAGCGGTTAAGGAGACTACGGCGGACGAGGTGCTCCAGGCTGCCAGGCTGTACGTGGCCATCCAGGCGATGATGGACGAGTACCACGCCGACGGCGTGGCTGTGAGGAGCTTGGTGCCTTGGGTCAACGGCCTGCTAAAGGTCACGCCCTGCCTGGCCAACACCGAGCTGAACCGCCAGCTACGCACCGGCGTCTGCGAGGGCCTCGTGAACAGCGCCATCACCGAGATGCTGGGGCTCTATGCCCTGGGGCGTCCGAGCTTTATCGGGGACGTGGTGGGGATCGACAGCGTTCATGATGCGGTCACCTTTGCCCACTGCCAGTGTCCCATCAACCCGCACGGCACGGACACGGTGCCGTATGTCCTTCGTAGCCACGCCTTGCAGGAGCGGAATGAGGCGCTGCCTGAGGGCTATCCAGAGGCCGCTGCCAATCCAGGCGCTGCGGTGCAGGTACTGTTGCCTACCGATGAACCAGTCACCTCCGTCAAGCTCAGCTTGTACGATCGCAAGATGGCCATCGCCACGGGCACTAGTGTCCGTGGCGATTCGTTCTACCAAGACTTTGATGACATCCTCTGCCGGACCAAGCTGGTCATGCGGACCAACGTAGATGCCTTTGAGGCCAAGTATGACACGGTCCGCTTTGGCGTGCATAGGAACCTGATCTATGGCGATCAGAGAGAGGCCCTGAAGGACCTGGCAAAGCTTCTCGGCTTTGAGGTGGTAGAAGAGGATAGATGATCTTTGTAAAAGGGAGACCTCACATGACAACCGATGAAAAGGCCAAAGCCTACGTGGTATTCTTTGGGCTGCCCAAAGACACGGCCCAAGGGATCATGACGCAACTCGGCAAGATGTCTGAAAGAGTCGCGTTCGTTGGGGGAGAGGCTATCAGCTACCTCGGCAAAAAGTCTCTTGATTATGCTCGGCAAATCAAGCCTGATCTGTACGTAAGCGACGAGAGGAATCGGGCCGTCCTTCGGGAGATCGATACTATGAAGGACGACCTAGATGGTCTCATCCTCTTTTATGGAAGGTTCAGCGACGAGCGGTTCCTGCTGAGCGGGCTGCCCACGTTGCTGGTGGACTATAACGCGTTCCCGACCCTGCAGCTTGGCTTCAAGAACGCCGTGGCCATCGCGCGGCGGAATCAGACGCGGTTTCTCACTGCTACCTGGAGTGACACGGACGTCTCCTCGGAGGTGCGTGACAGGAGGCTGGCCGACTTTGCGGCCAAGATCGAGCTGTTCAGAGTGCTCCATCGGATCAAGGGCACCCGAATTCTCGACGTTCAAACTGAGGGCTTTGGAAGCGAGCCGCATGAGCATTGGTGGCGTCTTGATCAGGAAAAGTACCTCCACCAGTTGAACGAGGCCCTGGGCATCGACGCGGTGATCGCCGACTATCGCGATCTATTCGATGCGTTCGATGGCATAGCGGGTAGCGAGGCCGAGGGCATCGCGCGGCGCTGGATCGACGAGGCTGAGGCCGTGAAGGATGGTAGGAGCGAGGCGGATGTGCTCGAAGCGGCCCGGCTATACTTGGCAACGAAAGAGCTGATGGCCCGCTACGATGCCAATGCCATCACTCTCGATTGCATGACCTGGCATCTCATGGGCGGCCGATACGATGTGTGCGGATCCCCTGGCCTGACCGAGTTCCAGAAGGATCTGGTGCCTGCAATCGCCGAGTCGGACATGGATGGGCTGGTGACGGCGGTAGTGGGCAACCATCTCACGGGGCGACCTGGGTTCCAGGGCGATTTTATGATCGACGTGTTCAATGACGTGACCGTCTATGCGCACTGCCAAGCGCCGATCAACCCTTATGGGAACGACAGCCTGCCGTACACCATTCGGGAGCATATGGGCAGGACGGTTCTCCAGGTCAAAATGCCGACGGAAGGCGAGATCACGGCGCTCAGGGTCAATGTTCTCGCCAATAAGATCTCGGTGCACACCGGCGAACTGATCGATGGCACGCGGATCTATCGCGATTTCATCGAGTCGAGCTGCAGGAGCAAGCTGGTGGCCAAGGTGAACGCGGGGTTGATCCACGACAACTATGACTATCGTACGTTCACCAATCATCCCGTCGTGTATCTCGGCGACTTTCGACAGGAGTTCAAGGACTTGGCCCGGTTCATCGGCTACGAGGTTATCGAGGAGGACCGATAGCTAAACCAAGATATGCGGGCATGACGGTTCAGGAAACACTGGCCAGGGTGCACGGCGCCACCCTGGCCAGTGTTTAGGACTATGACCGGATCCAGCCGATCGATCGCGGTGGCTGTGGCCAAGTAGATGCGCCCTTGACCGACTAGGATCGGAGGTACGCCGATCTCCTGAAAGAGCCTTTCGGGATCAACCTGATGCTCGTGCGGTCTGCCGAGCTGTACCTGGCCTACAGAGAGCTCCTTGCCGCCCATGATGCCGATGCCATCACCGTGAGCAGTTGGGCCCTCGTGCCCGATGGCACGCTCAAGGCCATGCCGCCCCTTGCCGAGAGGGAGATGGCCAAAGAGCTCATCCCATGCTGCTGCGAGAGTCTGATCGACTGCACTGTCACGCAGATGGTAGGGTCCTATCTCTCTGGGGCTCCCGGGTTTGTGGGGGGCGTGCTGAGCAATTGGGCTGGGCTTGAGCCACTTGGACGTTTGCTCGATGGGCTTGCTGTCGTCGGGCATTGCTATGGCCCTGTCAACCCTCATGGGACGGACGCGGTCCCTTATCTGATCAGAGATCATGTCGTGTACGGCAACTCGGTCGGGCAGGGATGGATGGCATCTTGGCTGTCATTACGCTCTTCACAGTGCTAGCATTGCGGCGTGCGCGCTTCTTTGCGGCCATCAAGCTGGGGCAGACGACCTAGAGAGCGATCTAGTCGCCGCTCCTAGCCAGAGCGAATTCCTCTCTTCTCGGCTCCTTGGCGCTCTTCGCTCTCTCGAGTTGTTGGCTTGACAGCAAGCTACCAGAGCGTATCATATGATGCAAAGCATAGATGGAGGTGCTCACAGGCCCGGATGCCTGGGGCGCACAGGGGAAGCCGGTTCGAGTCCGGCGCTGTCCCGCAACTGTAGCAGCGGCGATCCCTCGCCTGCTGGAGCCAGATTACCTGCCTCCATCGCTATACGCTCAAGGCCTTCGCGGAAAGGGGGTGGCGTATGAAGGGTCTCTCGGCCTGCCGAGCCCTTCCCCTACCGTCGTGAGGGGGAAGGGCTTTTTTTCTTTGGATGAGCCTTTCTCCTCCGACAGGACGGGGCTTGGCATTGCATCACGATCCTGAATCCTTCCGGAAGCATGACAGGTACAAGGAGATACCGACATGAGATCGAAGACAGCTCTGTGGCGCATGCTATTGGTCGTTTCCATTAGCCTAGGAGTCTTGACATTTGGCGGTGCGGACAGCCTCGCCATGGCGGGGATGCCATCGGTCGCCGATGCCGTAGAGGCGGCAGACGCACAAGATGGCAAGACGGCCTATATCGTGGTTCGTTTTGCCAACGATGATACCATCGTACGATCGGTGACGTTCACAGAGACGATCACCGCACTCGACGCCCTCGAGGCGACTGGCCTCGCGTATACCACGGATGACACCGGCTTTGGCCCGTTCCTGTGCAGCATTGAGGAGGTCGGCGACAGCAGTCCCGCGTGTGACAATGGGAATCGCTACTGGGCGACGTATCAGTGGACCGGGGACGCTTGGGAGCCTCGGATGGTGGGCATTGCCGATGCCGAGATCGCCAACGATGGGCACGTGGAGGGCTTTTCCTGGAGCGACCCCAGCGGGACGCCGGTGGATCCGCCGCCCGCCCCGCAGTTGATCGCGGCGCAGCGCGCTCTCGATTGGCTGCTGCAACAGGAGCAAGAGGACGGTGGTTATGGCTCGGCCGGTAACACCGCCGAGGTCCTCATCGCCCTGGCTGCGAATCGACAGGAGGTCGCAGAAGCCACCGTCGCGAACATGCTGGCTAGCGCAACCGAGTTCGCTGCTGATCCCTCTGGCGCAGGCAAGCTCGCGCTGGCCCTCACAGCCCACGGTATCTGCTGGCCCTATGGTGTGCCTCAGCCTCTCGAGTTCTTTGACAGTGACACCGGTAGCTTTGATCCGGGGGCCGCTCCCCATGCCCTAGCGATGCTGGGCACCGCCGCTTTGGACCAGACGATTCCCCCTTTGGCTAGCGCGCACCTTCTCGACCAGCAGCAACCTGACGGCGGCTGGGAGTGGAGCGCGGGATGGGGCACCGACACCAACAGCACAGCCTTGGCGATCCAGGCGCTCGTTGCCGCCGGCGAGCCGGTCACGAGCACGGCCATCATCAGCGCCACCAACTATCTGGCCGAGGCCCAGAACGACGACGGCGGCTTCCCTTACTCGCCGACATCAGAGTGGGGAACGGACAGCGATAGCAACTCCACAGCGTATGTCGTGGAGGCCTTGCTAGCCATTGGTGAGGATCCCTCCTCTGACAAGTGGGTCGTTGATGGGAACAGCCCCATCAGTTACTTGCTGGACATGCAGTTGGAGGATGGGAGCTTTGAGTGGCAACCTGACGGCGGCCCCAACCAGTCTTCGACGCAGCAGGTGGTCCCCGCGCTGCTCGGACGTTTGTTCCCGTTGGCCCGAACCGAGCTTGCGCCCTGCGAGCCCCAGTCTCTGCCCGCGTCGGGGGGGACGGGAGCAAGCTCGCGGCCCGCAACCGAGAGGCTGCTTTGGGTGAGCACGCCGGATGGGTCATGCGTTGCTCGATGAGACCCTAGGAGGCCATGTCTGGTCGTGGACACGGGATGAGGGCGATGATGCGCGGCGTAAGGCGATGCGTGTTTCTGCTCCTAGCCGTCGCGGTGGCTGGCGCTGTGCAGCTAGGAGCGCCCTCTCCCGTGCGTGCGCAGCCGCCGAACCGCGTTGCCTTGGTGGTGTACTTTGGCGACCGCACGGTCACCCGCTGCGTGAACTTTGAGGAGCGCCAGATTACCGGGTACGACGTGCTTGAGCGCTCTGGCCTGGAGATCACGGCATCCTACGGTCCCATGGGAGCGGCGATCTGTGCCATCGAGGGCGTTGGCTGCTCCGCGGAGAGGTGCCTTCTCTGCGAGGCCCCCAAGTACTGGTCGTATTGGCGTGTAGTTGATGGCGCGTGGACGTACCTGCAACGTGGCTCAAGCCTTGTCGAGGTGACGGATGGTGAGGTCCAAGGGTGGGCCTGGGGAGAGGGGAATCCCCCTCCCATAGTCGCGTTTGACGATGTCTGCGAGCCCCTAACGGTGGCAGACGCGCCGCCTCCCGTCGAGACACCTATGCCTGCTTCTACTACAGAGTCAGTGGCCACGCGAGTCCCCCCAACGGCGACGACGGGGACCTTGCCGATGCTTACTACTGCGACCCCAATCTCATCGGCTGCTGTGGCGGGGGCTGAACTGGCTCTGCCCAGCCCAACCCCTGCGGTCGGGGTTGCAGGGGAGCCTTCATGGGCGAGCTATGCGCTGTTAGGCGGCGGGTTGCTGGCTGCGGCGTTGTGGTTCCGGCATCAGAGTGGCTGAGCCATGCGACGCTATCTCGCATCCGCCATTTATGCCCTTAGTGCGGTCATCGGCGTGCTCGTGCTGCTGCACCCTTTGCTCGGACCCCTGGGCCCTATCGTCACTTTGAGTGAATCCCAGCAATGGTCGACGCCCTTGCTCACGGCTGGGATGCTAGGGCTGTCGGTGCTGGCCCTTTTGCTGGAGGCGCAGGGGCAGTCTCTGAGTGCCAAGACCATCGCCATGCTGGGCGTGCTGGTGGCAGTAACTAGCGTGTTGCGTTTCATCGAGGTCGCGATGCCGCTGCCCGGCGGGTTCTCGCCTATCTTTGCCGTCATCATCATCGCTGGCTACGTATTCGGTGCCCGCTTTGGGTTCCTGATGGGCATCTTTTCCTTGCTCACATCGGCGCTGATCACCGGCGGCGTCGGACCCTGGCTGCCCTTTCAGATGTTCGCTGCTGGCTGGGTGGGGCTAACGTCGGGATGGGTCCGTTGCAAGGGAAGAGGTTGGGAGCGCTACGCTTTGTATGGACTGGGCGGAATCTGGGGTTTCCTCTATGGCATCGTCCTCAACCTCTACTTCTGGCCCGTTGCCATGGCGCCCCAAGGGCAGGTCTGGGAGCGAGGCCTTGGCCTGGGTGAGATGCTAAGCCGGTATGCCGCCTTTTACGCTGCGACCTCGTTGGGATGGGATGTGGCGCGCGCCGTGGGCAACGTGGCGCTGCTCGCGATTCTCGCCGCGCCCATGGCCAAGGTGTTGCTGCGCTTTCGCCAACGGTTTCACTTTGAGATGGCCGATGGCTGACGCACGCGCGATGCTCGTCTGGGCCTTGACGATCCTTCTGGCTGCCTCGTACAGCCGGAATCCGCTCTATAGTCTATTGCTGCTCTTGGTAGTGTGGTGCGTCTATGCGAGCGGAGCCTCGACAGCCGCGTCGCAGCAATTGCCTCTCGGGCTCATGGGTTTCGTGCTGGTGGCTGTGTCCTTTGGGGCGTTGCTGAATGGCCTCACCTCGCATGTGGGGGCTACAGTGCTC
>JBNGEB010000058.1:0-11829 GCA_049975585.1 Anaerolineae bacterium | reverse complement strand
GGCAAGCCATGGGATCTGATGCTCTGGGGCTTTTGGAAGACGTCGTCGCATCAGCACAAGACGATGCCGTGGACCTTTAGCTCGGTGACACGCCTCAAACAGCAGGCGGCGATGATCCTGTCGCAGGGCGGCAACGTGCAGATCTATGAGCATCCGCCGCAGCTCCGTGACGGGCGCCTGGTCCCGTGGCGGATGCGTCGCCTGGGTGAGGTAGGTACGTTCTGCCTGGAGCGACAGGCTTTGTGCCAAGGTACCGAGTCCGTGCCGCAGATCGTTGTGCTCCACTCAGAGGAGCACGCGCACAGCCAGCCAGTCACGAACCTGTTCTGGGGCTATGACGTGGATGGCGTGGAAGGCGCCGCGTTCGGTCTGCTGGAGAATCTCTACAGCGTCGATATCATGGACGAGTGGGCGCTGTCGGATGCATTGGATCGCTACCCGATTGTTGTGGCGCCTGAGCAGGATCAGCTATCCGATGCCATGGTCACACGGTTACGCGACTATGTGCGGTCGGGTGGGCGGTTGATGGTCACAGGTGCCGGCGCTTGGGAGCGCTTCGGCGAGGAGTTCTTGGGGACCGAGAGCGACCGCGTCGAGGAGGAAGGCACCTGGTTCGTTCCCGCGGCCGAGGGCACCGCCGAGCTTTACAGCCCGATGTGGCGGATGCTTCGTCCGACGACGGGACGGACCGTGGCGTTCCTGGGCGAGTTGCCCTTGCGCGATGAGGGACTGACGGCCTATCCTGCGGCTGTGGTGAACGATGTGGGCCAGGGCCGCGTGGTGTATGTTCCCTATGACCTGTTCCACTTTTTCCGGGCTTCGGGCTATGGGATGGTCCGCGCCTGGATCGGCGAGTGCGTGAAAGCTCTGGATGCCGACATGGACATCGCCGTGCAGGGGCCGGCCAGCGTCGATGTCGTTCTTCGTCGGAAGGGCGATCGGCTTCTCATCAACCTGATCAACACAACGTCTGCTGTAGAGGGCCACGGGCCTAGCGCTGGCACTGAGGAGTTGCCGCTCGTGGGACCGGTAGCCGTCACGCTTTCTGCCCACGCGGCACCGCGCGAGGTTGTGGCAGCCTTTGAGGGCGGGGAGCTCACATGGGCCTTTGACGCCGAGGAGGGGCTGGTCAAGATCGCGCTTTCAGGCGTGAGGCTGCACGAGGTGGTGGTCGTCAGGATCTAGGCCGGGTTGTGAGATGCGGCAGGCAGGCGTTGCATGGCGTCTGCCTGCTATGTTCTGCGCGAGATTTCTTGACAAAATCACTCTACTATATTATAATATTGGCATGGTTGGAGATTGCTCAGCGACATTCCATAGGTCGGCGCAGATTGGAGACTGGGGGAAAACCATGAATGACAAGAAGGCTGTTTTCCGGCCGTACACGCAAAAGGCATGCGACGTGCGGCGATCGGTTCCCGGTGACGCCATATGCATCGATGAGCATGCAGATTCTCGGCCAGACACGGTTGAGTTCCTGGCACGCTATGTGAGCGCTGCCCTGGCCGCAGCGCGGCTGGGCGACCTAGGCACTCGGCTCTAGACGCTTCTGAGCCCTTGACTCGAAAAGGCCAAGGGGGATGGCAGAGAGGACCAGCAGCAAGATGCTGGTCCTCTCTGCGTGTTGGGCAGATGGCGGTTCCGTGTTACAATCGGTTGCTCTGTTGGCCGCCTAGTCTGAGGAGCCCAATCCATGACAGAACCAGCTCTGTCCGTGATCGAGCTTGTCAAGCGGTATGATGGGATCACCGCCGTGGACCATCTCTCTTTCAGTATTGAACGCGGCGAGCTATTTGGCCTCCTAGGACCCAACGGTGCAGGCAAGACGAGCACCATCCGGGCGATCATGGGAATCGTGCCGCCTGACGACGGGACGGTACGCGTTCTGGGCGATGTGCCCTCCAGCGTGCGAGGTCGCGTTGGCTATCTCCCCGAGGAGCGCGGGCTTTATCCCAAGCAAAAGCTGTTAGAGGTGTTGGTTTTCCTGGCGCAGCTCAAGGGGCTGGACGTGGATACGGCTCACGAGAACGCGATGCGCTGGCTAGAGCGGGTGGATCTGAACGATCGCGCCCAGAGCAAGATCCAGGAGCTGAGCCGCGGCATGCAGCAGAAAGCTCAGCTTGTGGCCACGTTGGTGCACGAGCCCGAGCTGATCATCCTGGATGAGCCGTTCCAGGGCCTGGATCCGGTGAACGTGGAGCTGGTCAAGGCCATCCTTCGCGAGCTTCAGGCGGAGGGCAAGACCATCGCGCTGAGTTCGCACCAGATGAACCTGGTTGAGGAGCTCTGCGACCGCATTCTACTGATGAACCGGGGGCAAGCGGTGCTGTATGGCCCACTGAACGAGATCAAGGGTCGCTACGCTGAGCGCACCGTTCGTCTGCGCACCCCTACGGACCTGGACCGCCTGACCGCCGTTGTTGGCAACTCGCGCGTGGAGCAGCGAAACGGTGCTTACATCCTGCACCTAGGCGATCAGGAACCCAGTGATCTACTTCGCGCTCTGTTGGACGCTGCCATCACGATCCAGAGCTATGAGGTCGCTACAGCGCCCCTGCAGGATATCTTTGTCTCGGCGGTCAAGGGGAGGGCAGCATGAACCGCGTGAAGGTCATTGCGTCCCACGAGTTCCTGGTACACGTGCGCCGTCCTGCGTTCATCATCTTTACCGTCGCTGTGCCACTCCTTGGCCTGATCGCTCTGGTGGCGAGCGCGTTGCTCGGCGGCGATATGAACCGTCTGTTTGTAGCGAACCTGGAGATGGCCGACACCAAGTTCGGTATTGTCGATGATAGCGGCGTCTTTACACCGCTGCTTCCCGACTGGCAGGAGCAGGCTACGCTTTTCGAGACGCAAGAAGCGGGTCGCGAAGCGCTGGCTGGTGAGCAGATCGCGACGCTGCTGGTTGTGCCCGCGGACTATGTCGAGAGTGGCGAGGTGCGCTTCTTTACCGTCGAGTCGGGGCTTCGCAAGCAAGCGATGCTCGAATCCGACAGACTGTGGGCTTTCTACATAGAGCACCTGACGCGGGACGTGGCCGACGAGGGTATCCGTCAGCGCCTGCTCGATCCGGCGAAATATGTGGAGGTCGACGCCCAAACGGGTCAGCCCGAAGAAGGCGAGAACGGCGAGGCATGGCTGGCCGATATCATGGTGGCCTACTTTTTCGGCATCTTGCTGATCGTCTCGGTGTTTACGGCCTCGGGCTACCTGCTTCAAGGCGTGGCGGAAGAGAAGGACAGCCGCGTCGTCGAGATCGTCGTCTCGTCGGTATCGCCCTTTGAGCTTCTGGCAGGCAAGGTGCTGGGACTGGGGGCGCTGGGCCTGCTCCAGATCGCGATCTGGCTCGTATCGGCGTATGCACTGAGCGGGGGCGCCTATGGGATGCTGGGCGTGCGTTTCGCCTTCACCAGCCGCCCGGAGGTCATGCTGCTGAGCCTCGTCTACTTTTCGCTGGGGTTCGGCATCTATGCAGCGCTGATGGGCGCCGCGAGCGCTCTGGGGACGACGCAGCAAGAGTCGCAAAAGTCGGCTTCGATCTTTTCCTTTATCGCCGGCATCCCACTATTCCTGGCCAGTGGCCTGATGCAGAATCCCAATGGCACCCTCTATCGCGTGCTCTCGTGGGTGCCGCTGACGGCTCCAACCACGATGCTGATTCGACTCCCCATGGGTGAGGTGCCCGTGGTGGATATCGTCGGTAGCATCGTCCTGACGGCAGCGGCGTTGCCGCTTGTCTTGTGGCTCGCCGGCGAGGTTTTTCGCATGGGCCTGCTGATGTATGGCAAGCGACTGACGCTAGCCGAGATCTGGCGAGCGTTGCGAACTCGGGCCTAGGTTGGCTCGCCGTCGCGCTGGTCCGTCCCGATCTGGAGGCCAAGTAGTCGGTCGGCCAGCGCTACGATCTCGTCACGCATTGCCAGCTTGGCCAGCCACCCCTCGGGGATATCGCCCATGCCATAGTGGGCGCCTGCCACTTGACCGACTATCGCTGCGGTGGTGTCGGCGTCGTCGCCCAAGTTGGCCGCCAACAGGACCGCGTCACGGAAGGTCTCCGTCCGGTCGACGCACCAGAACGCAGCCTCCAGGCTCTTGACCACATAGCCGGTGCCGCGGATGTCGTCTCTCGTTTTCTGCCGATAGGCTCCTCGCGCGATGTCGACGATACTGGCCGCCCCGCCGAAGCTCTCTGCATCGCCCAGTAGCACCTCGCTCTTGCCCTGGCCCGCCAACGCGCGACCGAGCGCGCGCCCCAATAGCCGGCACGCATCGACGCACTCCTGGGCGCCGTGCGTCGTTCGAGAGCTCTTGGCGGCATAGCGCTCGATGACTTCCATGTCTGGATAGTAGGCCAAGGCGACGGGCGCCAGCCTCATGATGCTGCCGTTGCCCGCCGAATAGGGGTCCGTCGATCCGGCAAAGGGGTTACCCGTGCGCTCATAGCGTCGCAAAGCATCGCTGACCGTGTTGCCGATGTCAAAGCATGTGCCCGTACTGCTGAGATAGCCCTGGGCTATCCAGCGCACATAGCGGTCCATCTGATCCTTGGGATCAAAGCCCACGCGCTCCACCAGGCTCGTGGCCAAGCAAAGTGCCATGGAAGTGTCGTCGGTCCACTCCCCGGGTTCCAGCCGGAAAGGACCGCCACCGACCATATCCGTTAGCGGCGCAAAGGTTCCTCGCGCCCGGAACTCGAGGGTTGTGCCCACCGCGTCCCCTACCGCCAACCCCAACAATGCGCCTCGAAACCGATCCTGTGTCTCCAACGTTGGCCTCCGCTGACCGTGCGCAATCGCTTCTGATGCTCCAAGAGTGTGCCTATAATAGCCCCATTGTGCCGTGGGGCCAACGACGGCGAGGGGGAGACATGCGTATCATCGTTCGGGATGGCGGGCTGGAGATAGACGCGCCACGGTTCGCAGCGCGTCTGAAAGGCGCCGCCTTGGTGAGCTTTCGATCCAAGGCCAAGGGCGTCGAGTTCTGTCGACGGGACGAGAATGGCTGGCCGCTAGAGTTGACGTATACCGACGGCAGCGTCCTGAAGGCTGATGTGCGGCAGCAGGTCCGAGTCATCGGTCTGTCGGACCTGGCGGCGAGGGTGATCCTGGAGGGCGCCGACTCGGATCGCGAACTCTTTGTGCGGCTGGATCCAGAGACGGGCGATCTGTGCGTGACGCCATCTGGGCAGAGCGCGCGCAGGGGCGTGGTGGCCGTGCGCTGGAATATCCCCTACAAAGCCGAGGCAGAGCTGATCCTTCCTTGCATCAACGGGCTTTCCGTCGCGACGGAGCGGCCGTACCCGTCGCCTCAGCGTTTCCGATGGCCTTTCGTGTGGAACACGCAGCTAGCCATCGCCCAGCGTGACGGGTCGAGTATGATGGTTCACACTGAGGATCGTCGGGGGGTCTTCAAGGCGCTGAACCTTGCGCGTGCCTCTGATGGTCGCACGACGCTTGGCTTTGACAGCGAGGAGGTCGGTCCTCTGGCGCAGAACCGGGCGGCTGGGGGTGTCGAGTGGCGGCTGAACGCGTACGACGGCGACTGGCGCGTGCCTGCAGACCGCTACCGCGGTTGGATGGAGACAGCCTACGGCTTGGCAGCCAAGCGGGCGACGCGACCGGCGTGGGTGGACAAGATCGCGTTCACGGTCCAGTGGTGCGCCTTGCATCCGCCCTTGCTGGACCAACTGGCCTCGCTCTTTCCTCCGGAACGGACCTTGCTACACGTTCCCGGCTGGCGCAGTGACGGCTATGACATCAACTATCCAGACTACAACCCATCGCCTGAAGCGCAGGCCTTTGTCGCGCATGCGAACGACCTGGGCTTTCGCGTCATGCCCCATTTCAACTACTTTTCCTGCTGGGAGCGGCATCCTCTATACGCTCGACTTTGCGACTGGCAGGTACGAGATGCCTACACGAATGCTCCTCTGGGATGGTACTGGCCTCCAGAGAGCCACGAGCATACGCGCATGGGCTACATCCATCCGGGGTTGGGGCTTTGGCGGCGTACGCTGATCGATCGGCTGCGGGCCGCGTGCAGCGAGCTCGACGTCCCCGCAGCTTTTATCGATCAGACACTCTGCGTCTGGAACGCCGACAACGGCCTCGTCGAGAACGCCAACATGCCCCAAGGCCTCGAGCGGCTGCAAGAGCAGATGGCCGCCATCGATCCATCGGTGGTGTTGGCGGGCGAGGGATGCCACGAGATCAGTTTCCAGCGGGAGTGCTTTGCGCAGGCTCACATCATGGACGGCTGGCGCACCGAGGGGTTGGGGCAGGACCAACTTGACGCCGTGCACCCGATCGGGTCGTATCTCTGGCGCGGCCACACGCGGCTGGTTGGCTACTATCACCTGAGCCCGTTCGACGAGGATCTTGCGCTAGGTGCGGCCATCTATGAGAAGATGGGCGTGATGCCTACCTTTGACGGACGTCACGGCAAGAAAGACGCAACCGCCTACTCGGATGGCAATCCCATCCTGCATAGGATCTTGGAGAGGGCGCGGGCGGCACTTTAGACTGTTGCATGTGCTTGCACATGAGGGGAGCCCCGGATGACCGCTGTTCGCGACCGGATCGGCATCTCGATCCATTTTATGCCGAGTACGCACGGTGAGGCTGTTGATGACATAATCCGCCTCGTCGGTGAGGCAGGGTTCGCAGGATTCGAGATCGTGCCCACGCTGGACCAGGCCCGGATTGGCTACCCGACCAACTATGCCAACGTTGGGATCGACCTTTTCGAGGCCAGTAGGGATGACATCCGTGCCCTGAAACGTGCCCTGAGCGGCTTTACTTGGGTGACGGTTCACTCGTCGCATCTCGACTGGAATCTCGCCAGCGCCAACCGTCATCTGCGTCGGCTGACGTGGGAGTACTATGATAGGTGCTATGATCTAGCTGCCGAGCTGGGCGCCGCAGCCATGACGTATCGCCTAGGCGTGCCGATCTGGGGATTCGTGCGGGAGCACGAGGATATCAGGGAGCATAACCTGGCCTATGCGCAGCACTTGGTTGGCAGGGTCGACGGCTCTGTGCCGCTGGGATACGAGGCCGGCGGGCTGGACGATTTGGCCTATGTATGCAATCGCGTCGATGACTGGGGCATCAACCTGGATATCGGGCATGCCTATATGGCAGGTCATACGGACGCCAAGTTCCTCGAATACATGGATCGTTTGGGGCATGTCATCGCCGAGGTGCACATGAACGGGGTGAACCATTACTGGGGGAGCTACATGGAGCATCAGCCCGTGCACCTGAACAATACCATCGACTATCCGACCACGTTCACGCGGTTGCGCGAGATCGCGTACCAGGGCCCAATCGTGTGCGAGATCCAGGGGCACGATATCGCCTAGGTGATCCGACACTGCGAGGAGGCGCGCGACATGATCGTCGGCATCTGGGATGGCACGCGTCCTCTCGAGGAGCGCTGGAATTTGCCCGCCAAGGAGACACCATGAGCGAGAGCCGCTACGAGGTCCTTCGCAGAGATCTGGTCTGCCACGAACCTGGCCGCTACCTTGGCTGGCCCTCCATCGCCCAGCGATCCACGGGGCAGCTTGTGGTTGTCTTTTCCGGGCGGCGCGATGGGCACGTCTGCCCGTTTGGCGTCACCGAGCTCGTCCGCAGCGACGATCTTGGGCGCACATGGAGCGAACCGGAGCTTGTCAACGATACGCCCTTGGATGACCGTGACGCGGGGATCCTAGAGACGCCCACGGGGGCCTTGCTGGTCTCGTGGTTCACATCGGTAGCCTTCGTGGAGTGGGCCGAGCGGCTCAAGGATGCGCCGGGCTATGGCGCCGAGATGATCGAGGGATGGCGCGATCGTATCGACGCGATGACCCCCGAGCTCAAGCGCGCTTGGCTGGGCTCCTTCCTGCGACGCTCCGAGAATGGCGGGCGCTCGTGGGGGGCGCCTATCCGCGTGTGGGGATCGGCACCACACGGTCCAATCGCGCTGCGTGACGGGCGGCTGCTGTACGTGGGCAGGCGGTACTGGCAGGGCCCGGATGCTCTGGTCGTCGAGGAATCGCTGGACGATGGCCGGACGTGGCGAGTCCGAGGCGAGATACCCGTGCCAGAAGACGAGCCCTTCTCGCGGTTCCACGAGCCCCACGTGGTCGAGACGGAGGAGGGCGAGCTGGTTGCCATGATTCGCTACCAGGCTGCTCGGGAGGAGGATTGGTGCATGCGTCAGTCGCGCAGTGTGGATGGCGGGCGCATCTGGTCCGTGGCGGAGAACACGGGCATCCTGGGCTTTCCACCGCATCTGCTGCGCCTGCGCAACGGCTGGCTGCTGCTGACCTTTGGCCGGCGGTTCGTGCCCTATGGCCAGCGGGCCGTCGTAAGCCGCGACGGTGGCCACACTTGGGACGCCGACCATCAGATCGTCGTGTGCCCGTCGCCGAATGCGGACATGGGCTATCCGGCGACCGTCCAGCTCGAGGACGGCACGCTCTATACGGTGCACTATCAGATCGCGCGTCCTGGGGAAAAGACTTCTATCCTTGGGACCCACTGGCGATTGGAGGGAGCCTGATGTCTCACTGGCAAGCGGAGGGGATCTCGGCGGGCGATGCGAGATTGCTCCGCGAGTTGGCGCGTCGCGTGGCAGAGATCGCGCATCAGCCGATCATGGCCGAGCGCCGCGAGATGTGGACTCGGCACAATATGTTGCAACGGCAGCGGCCCATGGTGCTGGTTTTCCCCGAAGGCTCGTGGCGGGAGCTTCTACCCCAGTCGGCGTTGCAGTGCGAGGGCTCAGAGGCCCGCCGGATGGAGTGGGAGTTGCGGCGTCGCATCTATTGCTACGAGCATATCCCCGATGATACGGTCATCGAGGACAACTGGCTGGTGCGCAAAGCGATCTCGGTGTCGAGCTGGGGCCTAGAGCCAGAGCACGAGCCCAGCGCTCAAGACACGGGCGCCTGGGGGTTCCGGCCCGTCATCCACGACGAGGGCGACCTCGACCGTCTCACCTTCCCACGGGTCTCGTACGACCGTGAGGAGACCGCAAGACGCGTGGCTCAGGCCCACGCCCTCTTTGATGGCATCCTGGACGTACGCCTGGTTGGCGTCCAGCATATCAGCTTTCACCTCATGTATATCTACTGCCAGCTTCGCGGCTTGGAGCAGGTGATGTGGGACATGTACGATCAGCCCGACATGCTGCGCCGGGCTATGCACATCCTCGAGGAGGGCCACCACCGCCTGATCGATCAGTACATGGCGTTGGGGCTTCTGGATCTGAACAACGACGGGACCTACCACTCGACGGGCGGCGTGGGTTACACGCGGGAGCTGCCAGCACCCGGATACCGGCCTGGCCATGTACGCACGCGCGACATGTGGAGCTCGGCCGAGGCCCAGGAGATGGCCGAGGTCTCGCCGGCGATGCATCGCGAGTTCATCCTGGCGTATGAGAAGCGGCTGCTGGCGCGCTTTGGCTTGAACGGCTATGGTTGCTGCGAGAGCCTGGCCGACAAGCTGGATGATGTGTTCACCATCCCGCGCATACGGCGGATCTCGATCTCGCCCTTTGCGCCGGTGGAGCCCTGCGCTCCCAAGCTTGGCGGCGACTATATCTTCTCGTGGAAGCCGCACCCGTCCCATCTGGTGGGGGATTTCGATGAGGAGCAGATCAGGCGCTATCTGGAGCATACCTTGCAGGTGACGCGCGGATGCGTGATCGAGATGATCCTGAAGGATACCCACACCTGTGAGCACCGTCCGGAGCGGTTTACTCGGTGGACGATGATCGCGCGTGAGCTGGCGGATGCGTATGCATGAGGAGGTCACGATGGACAAACGCAAGCTCGGCAAGACGGGGCTTGAGGTCAGCAGGCTCGGCTTGGGCGGCCTATTCGTCTCCAAGGTGGGCGGGCCGTTCGAGCAGGCGCGCGAGGCTATCCACCGTGCAGTCGATCTGGGCATCAACTACCTGGATACGGCTCCGGGCTATCTAGACAGCGAGGAGGTCCTTGGGCGGGCCCTGGTCGACGTCGAGGCGCCCCTCGTCATCTCGACCAAGCTGGGCGGCCGTCCACAACCGTTCGATGCCCAGGATCCCGACCAACTGCGATTCTCGTTCAAAGAGAGCCTACGCCTTCTGGGCCGCGACTATGTGGATATGCTCATCATCCATGAGCCGGATCGGCCGGGCCAGTACGATTGGTGGACCGACAAGGAGAGCTATGACGGGCCAGTCATGGACGTGCTGGCCGAGTTGCGCGACGAGGGGCGAATCGGCTATATCGGGCTGGGAGGGACGACGGCGTACACGCTGGCTGACATCATCCGCACGGGCAAGTTCGACGTTGTGCTCACCGCCTTTAACTACAGCTTGCTCTGGCGCGAGGCTGAAATCGAGGTGTTGCCCGCTGCGGTGGAGCAGGGCATGGGCATCATCATCGGCTCGCCGCTCCAGCAAGGGGCGTTGGCCCGACGCTATGATGAGGAGATCCGTCACGGAGCGCGTTGGCTGAGCAAGCCGCGACGCGATCAGTACCGGCGGCTCTATGCCCTGCTCGATGAGCTGGAGATGCCGATCACCGAGCTGGCGATGCGGTTCGTGATCTCGAATCCCCATGTGGACACCGTGCTGACCGGAGCACGCAGCGCCGAGGAGGTGGAACAGAACGTCGCCACTATGGGCAAGGGACCGTTGCCACCCGACGTGCTCGCACGCTTGGACGAGATCGCGGCCATGGTGCCCTTCCGCCCGTTCGAGGAGCCGTTTGGATTGCCGTTCACCCGACCGTATGCCGGCCCCGGTCCGGCTGTGTGAGGAGGTTTGCATGACAGAGCTGCTGGTTGGTTACGGGCGCATACCCATCACGCCCCGCTACCGGGTGCATATGGCCGGCTATGGGTATCGCTCGGCCAAGAACACTGGTATCCATGATGATCTGTATGCCAACGCTGTCTATCTCATGGACGGCACTCAGCGCGCGTTGCTGCTCACCCTCGATCTGTGTTCCTTGGATGCCGAGAGCGTGCTCGAGGTCAAGGGGGCCATCGATGAGCGCTGTGGGGTAACCCCTGGCGAGATCCTGCTCAACACCACTCACACGCATGCCGGCCCCATGGTCACCCGCCGTGCCTACCAGCCGTTCGAGCCCGCTTACCTGGGCGCCGTCATCCTGCGGGCTTCGGAGGCGGCTTGCCATGCCGTGGGAGACGCTCGGCCCGCCAAGCTTGCGGTGGGAAAGGCTCCGGTGGAGATTGGTGGCAACCGTCGACAGACCAAGTCTGATGGCTCCGTGGTGCTCGGCGTCAACCCCGAGGGCGAGACGCTGCAAGAAGTGACGGTCTGGAAGTTCAGTCGTCGCACGGCGCCTGACGTGGTCCTCTGGACTGCGCCCGTGCACGGCGTGGTGATGGGCGACGATAATCTGCTCATCTCATCCGAGTGGATGGGCGCGACCGTGCGCATCCTGGAAGCCGCGAACTCTGACCTGAGGGCGGTTTTCTTGCAGGGCTGCTGCGGCGATCAGAACCCTCTCCGGCAGGGGAGTTCCTTCGGCTGGATGGATGTTCTGGGCGAACGGGCAGCTCGCGCGATAGAGCAGGCGCTGGCAGATGCTCGGAGCGTGGATCCTGTGCCGGTAGCCAACCATACGGAGGCTATGGCGTTGCCCATTGCCGCCGAGGTACGCACCGAGGATCGAGCCACGGAAGCATGCCCCATCCACGGCGTGCGTATAGGAGACGCAGCCATCGTTGGACTGGCGGGTGAGCCCTTTGTCCGCTATGCCCTGTATGGTCGGGAGCTCCACGGCGACGATACGACGATGGTGCTGGGATACAGCGATGGCAC
>JBNGEB010000057.1:0-12135 GCA_049975585.1 Anaerolineae bacterium | reverse complement strand
AGGATGACCCACTGGTCGAGCTGGTGAGCGCCGCGATGCGGTCGCTCGGGCTGATGCCTCGCTACAAGGTCACCGGGGGCGGATCGGACGCCAATGTGTTCAACGCCCGAGGCCTTTGCACCGCTCAGATTAGCACGGGCATGCGCGAGGTGCATACGACCAACGAGAGCATCGTCGTGGAGGATATGGCGGCGGCGGCAGCCTTGTTGCTAGCTTGCGCCACTCATTAGGCTAGTATCAACGCTAGGCAAAAGCGCCCGACCTCCTTCAGGAGGCCGGGCGCTTGGCTTGGGAAGGCGCTCAGCTCCCCTTGACCGGCGTCTGGTAGAGTTCGCGATAGGTCAGTGTCCACACCCCCGAACCGAATACGTTAAAGATGCCATTTGCGAGCCCCACGAGTAGCAGGACGAGCAATACGATGGGTGCGGCGATGACGAGGCCCAGAATGGGGAGACCGGTGCCGCGTCCAAGGGTCAGCCACGTGCCGCCAGCCGCCGCCATGGTGATCACCATGGCCAGCGGCGCGATGAGCAGGCCCAGCACGAGGGAGATGGCCACCATCACCAACCAGACGAGGATGGACGAGCGCGGCCGCTCTCGGAGTAGCTGGTAGGCCTGTCCGATGGCGTCGAACACGGAGAGATGCTGCAGGACGCCAAACCGATAGCTGTACTCGCGTACCACGGTAAGTGGGGCGCTCACGGCTACCGTCAGGAGAAGTGATAGCGCGATGATGCCTAGCCCGGCCAAGATGGCCCAGAGGATAGCCAGCGTGCGGGCAATACCTGCTTGCGCCAGTGCAATCGCAGGGCCGACGGCTATCGCTAGCCCAATGACGGTGACGAGGCCGATCACTAGGAACAGGACCAGGCCGGCGAGACTTGTCAGGATATCGATGGCAAAGAGCTTGAGCAGATTGCGCCAGCCGTGCTCGATCCCTGCCTTGAACGTGGTGTCGTCGGTTTCCTCTACCTCATCCACCATCTGGATCAGAGCGCCAAGGCTGGTGTAGCGCACGAGGACGCGCACGATGGCCACTACCAGCAGGATGACGGCGATCAGCGCAACGCCTCCCGCAAAGGCTTGCCAATCCCAAAAGCGTAGCCCGTTAAGGGGACCTGGCCAGTGCGGAAGCCATGGGAAGCGGCGCTGGAAGAGCTGAAGGTCTGACTGGCTGAGCGTGTATTGAACGCCCGGCCTGGGCGAAACGCTCGATGCGCCCGCGCCGCAGAGGGCCAGCAGGATGCCATAGATCCAGAGGATCTTGTGGCGCCAGGTGATCTGCCATGCGCGGTTCAGAATACGTCCTACATTCATGGTTGTGTCTCTCCTTCAGGAGCGAGGCCTCCGAGCAGGCACCAGGCCCATGCGATGAACAACGCTGCGACGATAGCTAGCCCGAGTCCAAGCATCACGTGGATGATGCTGACATGCAGAACGTTGCGTAGATGGGGTGGCCACGTGATCGTCATGCTACCAAGCTCTTGCACTCCAGCCAGTATTGGCCTCAAGGTCCAGCGAAAGGCGAACGGTGCCTCGGGATTGGCAGCCTGCTCGATTGCCCAGCGGTAGAGCGCCGGCCCGAGCGGAGGGATCACGCCTGCCCACACCAAGGCGCCAACCACTTGGATGAGCCAGGCTATGGCGATCAGGGCCAAGCCAAGGGCCCCGAGGAGCACCGGTGGCATCAAGACCAGTGCGCCATAGACCGTTAGGTGTTCTCTGTACGATGACAGCCTCGCTGAGAGACGGTGCCAGAACATGCTCCCTGCGCCAAAGGCGCACGTTTCGGGGGCTGTCTTAGCGACGGTCTCGGAGACTGTTTGCAGATCGCGTACGGCCTTGCGGCAGAGAGCGCAAGTGCCCAAGTGTTCCTCTGCCAAGGCACGCGTCTCGGGGTCTAGCTCGCCATCGAGATAGGCTTCCATCGTTGCGGCGCTGAGATGCTCAGATGTCATGGCCGTCCTCCTGGGAAGACAGCGCTTGCTTGAGAGCCTGCCGAGCATAGTGAAGCCGCGACATGACCGTTCCCATGGGTATGTTCAAGACGTCAGCGATTTCGGCATAGGATAGCTGCTCATACTCTCTGAGGACCAGCGTCGCCCGAGACGCCGGAGGCAGATTCTGGACGGCGCGGCGAACGCGAGCTGCCTCCTCGGCATCCAAGACGCTCCGCTCGATGTGTTGATCCGAAGTGGGCGGCGCGACGTCGTCTAGGGCGATCTGCGGCCGGCGTCGCCGGGTTGCGTCGATGGCGGCGTTGACGGTGATACGATACAGCCAGGCCCCTAGGCTCCCTCCTGGGCGAAACGTGTCGATGGCCTGCCATGCCTTCACAAACACTTCCTGGGCTACGTCTTCGGCCTCGTCGGATGATCCCACGATCCCGTGCGCCGTTCGGAGGACGCGGAGTCGATGGCGCTCCACGATCTGTCCGAAGGCCTCCATATCGCCGCGGGCGGCGCGCCGCACCAGTTCGTTGTCGAGCTCTCTCTCCGCGTCCAACGTTCCCTCTACTTTACGCCGGCGACGAGCTTGTTATTCGCTCCCAAGCTGCTCTGTTTGGATGATACTAGATAAAGTTGCCACCATAGGCAAGCGCCGGCGGCCTGTCCTCATCGCCGCATTCGATCGCCATCGGAGCTGTGCTATAATCTGTTGATAGCGTTTGCAGAGAGTGGGAGACGCGGGATGGGCGCTTTTGGCGACCAACCAGGTTATCGAGAGGCAATCGCCAAGCACGGTCGGCCTGTGGAGCGAAACTATCGCTACGACGTGAGCGCCGACACGTACGATTACTGGGAGCGGGTGCTGCGTCGGCGGTTGGCGGAGGTCGTGCTGATCGTCAGTTGCCACGCTGGGCGGTACTTGGTCCACACAAAGGCTTTCTATCCACCGGGCACCTTTCGCTTGCTCTCGGGTGGCCTGGTGCCGGGCGAGGATCTGCTGGTGGGCGTTCGGCGGGAACTGCAAGAGGAGACGGGTCTCGAAGGCGAAATCGAGCGCTTTCTGGCGGTCCAGACCCATCGCTTCCAACGCAACGGGGCCTCCCTCCCCTTCTACTCGTATCTGTTTTTCATTGACGCAGAGGGGGGCCAGCCAAAGGCGTTGGACGATCAGGAGCAGATCACGGGCTTTCGCGAGGTGGATCGGCAGGGTTTGCGGGTATTAGCTGAGCGTCTCGACAACATGGCCCCCGCGTGGGCAGAGTGGGGTCACTTTCGTGCTACCTCCCACTGGCTTGTGTGGGAGCTGCTGGGCGGCTCGGAGGGCGAAGATGACTGAGGCGTTCGAGGTGATCGTCGTAGGGGCAGGACATGCGGGCTGCGAGGCCGCGATGGCAGCCGCGCGCATGGGGTGCCGCACCTGCCTGGTCACCATGAACCTCGACCTGATTGCCCAGATGCCGTGCAACCCCAGCGTCGGGGGGCCGGCCAAGGCGCATGTGGTGCGCGAGATCGATGCGCTGGGCGGCGCTATGGGGCGGTGCATCGATCGCACCTTTGTGCAAATCCGTATGCTGAACCTGTCCCGTGGACCGGCCGTGCGCTCGTTGCGAGCCCAGGCGGACAAGCGGCTCTACTCGCTGTGCATGAAGCACATGCTCGAGGCGATGCCGGGGCTTGCACTTTGGCAAGGCACGGTGGAGGGCATTCTCACAGCGGGTGACCGCGTCGTGGGGGTGCAACTGGCCGATGGCACCAGACTTGAGGCTTCGGCTGTGGTGCTTACGCCAGGCACGTTTCTGAACGGGGAGGTGCTCTCGGGTGTGGACTATCATGCCCGAGCCGGACGTGCGGGAGAGTTCGCCGCGGTGGGCCTAGCCCGTTCGCTGCGAGAGCTCGGGTTCGAGCTGGGACGGCTGCAGACCAATACGCCTCCACGGGTCGATGCACGTACCATCGATTTTGGCCATACGCTGCTGCAGATGGGAAGCGATCGTCCGCTCTACTTTTCGTTCGATGGGCCTCCCGAGCACGTCTATCAGGTCCCGCTGAACCCCGTCTATCCATTGGGATATGGAACGACCTGGCGAAGACAGATGCCCTGTTATCAGGTGCATACCAATGAGGAAACGCATCGCGTGATCCGGGCGAACCTGCATCGTTCGCCCGTCACGCCGGGCAGTCTTGATGCGCGAGGTCCTCGCTATTGCCCTAGCATCGAGGAGAAGCTTGTGCGGTTCCCCGACAAGGCCTCGCACATCTTTTTCCTAGAGCCCGAGGGGGCGGCTACGACCGAGGTGTATGTCCAGGGGTGCTTTACCGGGCTGCCGGTCGATGTGCAGGAGGATCTCCTTCACACGATTCCTGCACTGCGCGAGGCGCGGATCATGCGACCTGGCTATGCCATCACCTATGACTATGTGCCGGCGCACCAGATCCGGCCGACGATGGAGACCAGGCACGTCCACGGGCTCTTTTTGGCTGGACAGATCAACGGCACCTCGGGCTACGAAGAGGCTGCCGGACAAGGGCTGCTGGCTGGGGCTAATGCTGCCTGCCATGTCCGCGACCAGGAGCCCCTCGTGATCCGTCGTGACCAGGGCTATCTGGGCGTCATGGTGGATGATCTCGTGACCAAGGATCTGCGTGAGCCCTACCGTCTGTTCACGTCCAGGGCCGAATACCGGCTGCTGCTGCGGCAGGACAACGCCGACTTGCGCCTGACGGAACTCGGTCACGAATGGGGCTTGGTGGACGACGCGCACTATCAGAGGGCCCGGACGAAAAAGAAGCTCGTTGTGGAAGAGATCGAGCGGGTACGAAGGGTTCACCTACCGCCTGAAGGCCCGATCGCCCAAGCGCTGCAGCGGCGTGGGTTCGATCCGCCTCGGGAGGGCGTGGCACTCGATCAGGTTCTGAAGCGTCCCGGCGTAGGCTATGACCTGGTGCGCGAGGTGTCCCCTCCATCTAGAGGTCTCCCGGCAGAGGTTACGGAGCAAGTCGAGATCGCCTTGGCCTACGAGGGCTATATCGCGCGACAGGAGCGTCAGGTCGAGCGGACGCTTCGGATGGAGACGCGACGCATTCCAGAGGGCTTTGACTATGGCGAGTTGCTGGGCTTGCGAGCCGAGGCACAGGAGAGGCTCGCGCGACGTCGCCCGGCGACGGTGGGACAGGCCGCGCGGATCGAGGGCGTGACGCCCAGCGATATTGGATTGCTGTTAGTGCACTTGGAGCGGATACGCCGAGGGGACTAGGCTTGACCTGGCGTATCCTGGCGGCTATGGTGCTGCGGGCGATATGCAAAGGGTCTCGCCTCTTGGCTGAATGGAGACCGAAGGTGTTTGTTGATCAGGTTGCGATCCAGGTGCGCGGGGGTGACGGTGGCCATGGCTGCGTCTCCTTCCGCCGAGAAAAGTACGTGCCTCTGGGTGGGCCGAACGGCGGGAATGGCGGAGCTGGAGGCGACGTTTACCTGCGAGTGGATCCACATCAGAACACGTTGATCCAGTTCGCGCATCAGCAGCGGTTCGAGGCCGAGTCCGGCGCCAACGGCGAGGGGCAGGGCAAACAAGGGGCTAGAGGCGCTGACTTGTATGTGGACGTGCCGCCTGGATGCGTGGTCCGCGACGTGCGATCAGGCCAAGTCTTGGGCGATCTTACCGAGCCGGGGCAGACCTTGCTCGTGGCCAAAGGTGGACGCGGGGGGCGCGGGAACGAGGCCTTCAAGTCGCCGACACGACAGGCGCCACGGTTCGCGGAAAAAGGCGCGCCGGGCGAGCAACGGCGCATCGAGCTCGAGTTGCGCCTCTTGGCCGATGTTGGATTGGTGGGAAAGCCCAATGCGGGCAAGTCCACGCTGCTGTCTCGCATCAGTGCCGCTCGCCCCAAGATTGGCGATTATCCATTCACCACGCTGCAGCCCCATCTGGGGGTGGTGCAGGTGGATGAGGTGCACTCGTTTGTGGCGGCTGACATTCCAGGGCTGATCGAAGGCGCGCATGAGGGGGCCGGGCTAGGGCACGAGTTCCTGCGCCACGTGAGGCGTACGAGGCTGTTGGTGCATCTGCTCGACGGCATGAGCATGGATCCGGTCACCGACTATGTCGAGATCAACCACGAGCTCGCCGCCTATGACCAAGAGCTTGCTGCCAAGCCGCAGATCGTGGTGTTGACCAAGCAAGACCTGCCGGACAGCCGGGAGATGCTTCCGCTGGTGCGGGAAGCTCTTGGAGAACAGGTCTCGGAGATCCTCGGAATCTCGGCGGTGTCTGGTGAGGGGATCGACGAGCTTCTCCATCGCATCATGGGCGAGCTGGCAGAGCTCCCGGAACGGGAGGCGGAGGAGCCTCTCTACGTGTTCCGTCCCGCAGAAAAGGACCCGCGTGCGTTTGAGATCAAGCGCGCGGGGAAGGGTTGTTATCGTGTGGTTGGCCAGGAGGTCGAACGGCTGGCTGCCATGACCGATTGGTCGAACCAAGAGGCCATTGAACGCTTTGAGCGGATCTTGGTTGCTCGTGGCATTTCCGACGCGCTGGAGCAAGCCGGCGTGACATTCGGTGACACAGTACGTATCGGACACTATGAACTGGAGTGGAAGTAGTGAGCGTTCTGCATGCACCGCCGTCGCGTCGCATCGGCGTGCTGGGGGGTACCTTTGACCCCGTGCACGTCGGGCATCTGATCATCGCCCAGGAGGTAGCGTACCGGCTTCAACTCACTGAGGTGTTGTTCGTCCCCGCTCGCGTGTCCCCGTTCAAGCGAGAGGCGGACGCGGCACCAGCTGAGGACCGTGCCGCCATGTTGGAATTGGCTCTGGCCGCCGAGCCTCGGTTTCGCCTGTCACGTGTGGATCTAGAGCGGCCTGCGCCTTCGTATACCGTCGATACCTTGCGAGTCTTGAGAGACCGCCTGGGCGCCGACGTCGAGCTGAGTTTCATCTTGGGTGCCGATGCGTTGGCTACCTTTGCCGAGTGGCGGGCTCCCGAAGAGATCCTGCAGATGGCACGTCTGGCGTGCGTTACCCGTCCCGGCACGCTCCTCGATCTAGCGGCCGTACGCGCAGCATTGCCGGCCATCGAGGGCCGGGTTGATCTGGTTGAGGGCATCTCTGTGGGCATCTCATCGACCGATGTCCGCCGGCGAGTCGCTGATGGCGCCCCGATCCGGTTCCACGTCCCTTCTCCTGTCGAGCGCTACATCCGTCTCCGTGGCCTCTACAGGTCACCCTACGATTCCTCGCCGCGCCAACCGTGCTCCTAAGCCTCTCCACCGCCAGTTTTTACCCCGTCTCTTTTCGGCGCGTGGTGATGCTCGCGGCCGACGCGGGTTTTGACGGCGTCGAAGTTATGCTAGGGCCGCGTACGCCTCTACGCCACTGCGAGGCTATGGCCACAATAGCTGGCGACCATGGGCTACGTATCCTCAGCGTCCACCAGTCGTTGCTAACAGGTCGCCTGGGCTGGCATTCGCCGGCCAAGTTGGTGCATCGAGCCGTGGCAGCGGCGCGCTGCATGGGCGCCCAGGTGGCCGTCGTGCATCCGCCAGGCACCTTTGGGTGGCGGCATCCGCAGGCCAGCGCCTGGTTGGAGGCGCTTTTGCTGGCTCGTGACGAGACAGACCGCGAGGGTCTGGCGGTGACGGTGGAGAATGCCGGGCACTATACGCCAGAGGACCGCAGCCGCGTGCTCGTCCATCTGCCTAGCCTGGTGGCGTTTTGTCGCAAGCATGGGGTAGGCATGACCTTTGATACGTGCCACGTGGGGAGCACGGGCGAGAGCTTGTTCGACGCCTGGGGATTGGCGGGACCGATGGTGCGGAATGTGCACGTGAGCGATTTCCGGGCTTGGTCAGGAACGGATGGAGGGGGCCTGACGGGCAAGCTGGCCTATGAGCATCTCTTCCCGGGTGAGGGTGACCTCCCCCTACCAGCCTTCCTTCAGCAGATCGCCTCTGAGCAGTACGGTGGGCTGGTGACGACAGAAGTGAGCATGCTCGCTCTGGGCGGTTGGCGACCTGGTCGGTGGTCCGAGCGGTTGGCTAGCCTTGCTTTCTGGGTGCGACAATGGGATTCCTAACCTGATTGCTAGGAGGGCGATAGGCTATCCGTAAAAACCGGCCAAAATTTTCGCTTTACCCTTGGCATGGTCGGGGGCGGTGTGTATAATGGTGGCATGATGTGGTAAGAGGTGTCAGCTAGTGGCAAGTTGCACTGGGCGACACCTCGCCCCACTACTAGCGACCAAATACCGCCAGCAAGCGAGGGCGCTCTATGTTCTTAGGTGAGTACGCACACACCCTCGACGCCAAGGGGCGCGTTACCATACCGGCGCGCTTCCGCGAGGAGCTCGAGGGGGGCTTTGTGCTCACCCGAGGCGAGGACCCGTGTCTGGTGGCCTATCCTCTCAACCGCTTCAAGGAGCGCGCGGCTGGTCTAGCCCAAGTGCCCAGGGGCAACAAGAACGCTCGAACATATGCGCGGGCACTCTTTGGTAGTGCTCAGCACGTCACGCTTGATAGCATGGGGCGCGCTCTGATCCCCCCGTTTCTTCGCGAGTACGCATCCCTCGACGGCGAAGTGGCCATCGTGGGCGTCAACGATGTCTTTGAGCTGTGGAACCCGCAAGTTTTCCAGCAGACGATGGAAGCAGCCGACATGGACACTATCCAGAACGCCATAGCCGAACTGGGCTTCTAAATGGCCCCGGCGTCCACTGAACCCATGCCCGATAGCGCCAACTGGCACCATGAGCCAGTGCTTCTGGATGAGGTGCTGCGGGCGTTGGCGCCGCGGCCTGGAGGACGTTATGTGGACGCCACCTTGGGGCTAGGGGGACACACGAGGTCCCTGCTGGAGGCTTGCGCGCCCGATGGGCACGTGCTAGGCATCGATCGCGACCAGGCGGTCATGGAAGAGGCCTTGCGCCGGCTTGGCGACCTGGGGGAGCGTCTCGTAGCAGTGGTGGGGGACTTTTCCGATGTCGGGGCGATAGCTCGGGATCACGGCTTTGCCGAGGTGGATGGCATTCTCATGGATCTGGGCGTGTCCTCGCCTCAGCTTGACGACGCGGCGCGGGGGTTTTCGTTCCAAGCCAGTGGCCCCCTGGATATGCGGATGGATCAGCGCGGGGACCTGACGGCGGCAGACATTGTCAATGATTGGCCCGAAAAAGAGATCAGCCGCATCCTCTGGGAGTATGGGGAGGAGCGATATGCTCGACGGATTGCCAGGGCCATTTGCGAGGAGAGGCCGATCGCCGACACGGGCGCTCTGGCGGATCTGGTGGCAAAGGTCGTTGGCAGGCGAGAGCGGATCCATCCCGCGACGCGCACGTTTCAGGCGCTCCGAATCGCGGTGAACGACGAGCTCGGCGCGCTGGAGCGAGCGTTGCCTCAGGTGTTGGATCTCCTGGTGCCTGGAGGGCGTCTGGCGGTTATCGCGTTCCACTCGTTGGAGGATCGAATCGTCAAGCAGTTCATACGCCGCGAGGCCAGCGACTGCATTTGCCCGCCACGCTTGCCGGTCTGCGTGTGCGGGCACACGGCTACGTTGCGTCCCATGACAAAAAAGCCGGTGCGACCGAGTGCAGAGGAGGTAGCACGGAACCCGCGTAGCAGAAGTGCGAGACTCCGCGTTGCTGAGCGCATCTGATCCCGTGCCAAGTCGCGAGAGGGCAGCATGCAGATTGACCGAAGCGGCATTCCTACGATACCCACGAGTGGCGGGGGGCGTCCCGGCGCGACCGCGCTGAGCGTTGGCCGGATCGTGTACATTGGCTTGGTCCTGGTGGCTATTGGTCTGGCGGCTGCGCTGCTCCTACGGCAGGCCGATGACATCGCGGCGCTCAAGTATGACATCCGGGTTCTGATCCACCGGCAAGAGACCTTGCGGCGCACGCGAACCAATCTCGAGGGCCAGATCGCTGCTCAGGAGTCGTTGCAGCGTATCCAGGACCTAGGGGCTGCTTGGGGTTTCGTTCGTCCCGAAGCTGCGCGCGAGATCGAGCTAGTCTATACCGTCGTCGAGCCTGAGCACTGACGGGAGGGCGGCTCACGTGCGAGGCCAACGAACGCAGGGCATCGAGAAGCGCATCGCCCGAATCGGTTTGGCGTTGGGCCTAGCCGGAGCCTTTCTGGTGGTGCGTGTTGGCTATTGGCAGTTTCGTGGAGCCACGGCCATGGACGCTATGCAGAGTCTCGTTCTGCAGCCGCTCCGAGGGAGCATCGTGGACGCTTCGGGTCACTATCTGGTCGCCAACTCGGTCATCTACACGGTAGGGATGTCGCCTAATCTGCTCCACGAGGGTGACCACGAGGCGTACCTTGGACTTCTCACCGAGGCACTAGGCCTGTCCGAGGCTGAAGCCAAACTCGTTCTCCAGAGTCAGCAAGCCTATGTGCAGATCGGAGCCGAGGTGTCTAGTGCGATGGTGGATGAGCTGCTGAGGCGTTGCGATGAGGACGATCGAGACAACCTCACTGCGGGGGTGTTCCGTCTCGATCCTAGGCAAAAGCGCGTGTACGCCGATCCCAACATCATGGGATCGGTGCTGGGTTTCGTCCTGCAGGATGGCGAGCCGGCCTATGGCATCGAGCAGCAGTATGACGATGTCTTGCGCGGTGCAGGGGGGCGATGGTCCAGCCTGATTGACGAGACGGGCCATGCCATATGGGCCGAATGGGGCGACTATCGCCCGCCTCGCGATGGCGCGCAGGTGGTTCTGACCATTGACCGCAATGTGCAGCACGAGGCCGAGCGACTGCTGGCACAAGCGTTAGAGGATCACAAGGCGCTTCGCGGCAACATCCTGGTGCTAGATCCGAGGACGGGTGCCATCCTGGCGATGGCAAACCTCCCCGGCATCAACCTGGAGACGCTAGAGGAGCTGCGTTCGGAGGACGACTTTTGGCGTGTAGCCAATACCGCCGTTTCGGCGATCTATGAGCCGGGTTCGGTGATGAAACCCATCACGCTGGCGGCGGCGTTGGAGACGCGATCGGTGTTACCTACGGATACGTACGACGACCGCGGGGAGATGTGGGTGGGTGGCCGACGCGTGGCCAACATGGGGGAGATGGCATACGGCGAGATGAACTGGACGCAGATGCTGGCTCGCTCGGCCAACGTCGGTGCTGCTCACCTGGCAGCTACCATGGGGCCGGCTCGGTTCTATGAGATGCTCAGACGCTTTGGCTTTGGCGACGTGACGGGGGTGGATCTGCCTTTGGAGGCGCGAGGGCTGATGCGCGTGCCCCACATGGATACGTGGCACATGTCCGACCTGGCGACCAATTCCTATGGCCAAGGGATCTCGACGACGCCGCTTCAGGTGGCTGTAGCCTATGGCGCGCTGGCCAACCATGGAGTGATGATGCGCCCCTTTGTGGTGAGCGAAGTCCGTTGGCCAGACGAGGTGGAGCGACGCGAGCCTACCGCCCTGCGCGAGGTCGTCAGGCCAGAGGTTGCCGACACGGTGGCAGAGATGATGGCCGACGCTGTGGATTTGGCGATGGATGATGCGGTGATCGCCGGGCATCGCTTCGCGGCCAAATCGGGCACGGCGGGCGTGCCGCGTGATGGAACATACGACAACCGGCTGGCGACGCCCTCTTTTGTCGGCTTTGGGCCGTTGCCCGAGCCTCGATTCGTGATACTGGTCAAGCTGGAGGAGGTAGAAGGCGAGGCGCTGGGCATGGAGGTCGCGGCGCCTGTCTTTCGCGAGATGGCCATGTACCTGTTGCGATACTATGGCGTGCCTTCGACGCGGCTCTTGGCAGAGGCACGCTAGATGCTCAGCTTGTGGGACGTCGTGAGGGCCGTTAGGCCCGAGGCACCTCGCTCCGCGTGGATGAAAGAGGTGACCGTTGAGAGCGCCTGCGTCGATTCTCGCGAGGCCTCTCACGGGTCGCTCTTTGTTGCCTTTGAGGGCGAAAGGGTCGATGGCCATGCGTATGTCCAGGACGCGTTCGACCGCGGCGCCGTCGCTGCGCTTGTAACGCGCGACGTGGACGTCTCGGGCGCTTTCCGACTTTCGGGGGCGGTGCCGGAGGCATCGAGGCCCCGGCTTCCGCTGATCATCCGGGTAGAGGATGCGCTGGAGGCCTTGCAGGCCATCGGGCGGCAGCAGCGGGCGGATCATCCGGCGCTGCGCGTCGTGGGCGTGACGGGTAGTGTTGGCAAGACCACGAC
>JBNGEB010000056.1:0-12320 GCA_049975585.1 Anaerolineae bacterium | reverse complement strand
GCTCTAGGTAGGGATGGTAGGCAGCCGCGTGGTTCTCCGGAACAACGGTATCGGCTCGCGGACGCCACGTCTGGCTGGCATCCATAAAGGCAGGTGCAGAGGCAAAGTTGGCGATCAACTTGTGTCGATCGGTGCGGATGCACCGCTTGGGATCATAGTAGTCGTGGTAGGTGAGCTCACCAAAGTAGACCTCGCGTGGCGTCTCCCCTTGGCCGTCTAGGAAAGGTCGGAACGACTTGCCCTGGACGCGCTCGGGAATGGGCAAGCCGAGCAAGTCGAGCAGCGTGGGCAGCACGTCCACGTTTGAGATCATGCCGTCAACCCGACGGCCACCATGCCAGCCTTCGCGCGAGGGCAGCCGGAGCATCAAGGCCACGGCGATGCCGGGATCGTACAGGTTGCACTTGGCCCTCGGCATGGCATAGCCATGGTCCGTGGTGTAGATGACGAGGGTATCTTTCGCCGCCGGTGAGGCCTCCACGGCGTCGAGAATACGGCCGATCTGGGCATCGACCCAGTGCACCATCCCTTGCAGCTCGGCCAGCTCCTCACGGGTGCCAGGAGTATCCTTGAGATAGCCGGGCACGTCGACGCCCAGGGTGCGGTCGGGCCCATAGTCAGCGACTGGGTGCAGGAAGGTATGGTCGCCAGGGAGCTCTCCCGTGCCCGACGGCAGGCGGTGCGGCTCGATAAAGCCCGCGTAGAGGTAGAAAGGTCCGGCATCGGTATCAGAGGCTAGCTTCTCTAGCTGCTCGATGGCGACATCGGCCACCTCGTTGCCCCAATGCGCCGGATGGAAGGCCTCGTATCCCCAAGACAGTGGGCCCCCTCGCCCCTCGTGGACGGTGCCGACACAGTGTGTCCGATAGCCGGCATCGCGCAGATACGCGGCTAGGTGCATCTCGTCGGGATTGAGGTCCCAGGCAAAGCTCGCGTGCGCTAGGCCCATGACCCCATTGTTGTGAGGATAGCGGCCCGTAAATAGGGAGGCCCTGGAAGGACTGCACTGCGGCGCCGTGCAAAAGCTCTGCGCGAACAGCACACCTCGCTCGGCAAAGCCGTCGAGGTTCGGGCTGCGAATGGTTGGCACCCCATAGGCCCCCAGATAGGTGCCCAGGTCATGGCAGTGGATGAGAACGATGTTGGGGCGAGCGGTCTCGTGGTTCATGCGTTCTTGTCCTTTCGGCTGTCCGATGAATCCAAGTATAGCCATGGCCTACGCCTTTACAACGGTAACCACGTATGGTGCAACCATCGCGGGTCGCGGGTACTCATGATGAACGCAGCCGGCTCTGGATGCCTTGCGCGAGCGTTCCCAACCGGTTATGCTGCAGATGTTCGCCGACCATCTTTCGACACACTCTGCGGGCGAGCTCCTCAGTCGCAGGCCTGACGTGACCCTCTGGGAGGATCGTGTGAGTTCCTTTGTTCACCTTCACGTGCACAGTGAGTTCTCGTTGCTGGACGGTTTGTCGAGCCCGCGTGCGCTCTGCAAGCGTGCGGCCGAGCTGGGTCAGGACACGCTAGCCCTGACCGACCACGGCTCGATGTATGGCGCCGTTGCGTTCTCGCATGCGGCCGTCGAGGAGGGCATCAAGCCTATTCTCGGCTGCGAGCTCTACCAAGCGCCTCGCAGCATGCACCAGCGCGATCCAAGTCTGGATCGCGAGGCCTACCACCTGGTTCTCCTGGCGATGAACGAACAAGGCTACCAGAATCTGCTGAAGCTGGTGACCCTCGCCGCCACGGAGGGCATGTACTACCGGCCGCGCATTGACCGCGAGCTCCTGGCCGAGTACGCCGACGGGCTCATCTGCACCAGCGCTTGCCTCTCTGGCGAGGTGCCAACCAAACTGCAGCAAGGGGACATGGACGGAGCCCGCGAAGCGGTGGCGTTCTACCGAGACCTCTTTGGGACAGATCGCTACTTCCTTGAGCTCCAGCAGCACGCTGGGATTCCCGAGTTGTCCAGAGTGAACGAGCAACTTGTGGCCCTCAGCAAAGAGTTCAGCGTCAGGTGCATTGCCACCAACGACGTCCACTATGCGCGAAAAGAGGATGCCGCTGCGCAGGATCTGCTGCTCGCTATCCAGACGCAGACCACGCTGAAAGATCCGACGCGCATGAGGATGCCGGGCAGCGACTACCATCTGCGCTCAGCCGAGGAGATGATCGAGGCGCTTCCCGAGTATCGCGAGGCCATCGAGAACACGGCCCTAGTCGCGGATATGTGCAACTATCGCATCGAGGAGAATGGGTACCATCTCCCGGTGTTTGAGGTGCCCGATGGCCACACGAGCGAAAGCTATCTGCGCGAGCTTTGCGAAGCGGGTTTGCAGCGCCGATATCCCGAGATCACCCCAGAGGTGCGGGAACGCTTGGAATACGAGCTGTCAGTCATCCACTCGATGGGCTTTGACGACTATTTCCTGATCAACTGGGACCTCGTCAAGTGGGCCAAGAACCAAGCGCGTATGTTGGTGGGTCCGGGGCGGGGATCGGGACCTGGCAGCATCGTCGCCTATGTGCTGGGCATCACCAGCCTCGAGCCGCTTGGCCTGGATCTTATCTTTGAGCGGTTCCTCAACCCCGATCGCGTCAACATGCCAGACATCGACCTGGACTACCCCGAGGATCGTCGGGGCGAGGTCATCGAGTACCTGGTGCATCGTTACGGCGAGGACAAGACGGCACAGATTGCCACGTTCACCACGCTCGGGGCACGTGCCGCTATCCGAGATGTGGGCCGCGCCATGGACCTGGACCCAGCCGAGGTCGACTATGTGGCCAAGCTGATTCCCGAAGGGTCCAAGGTGCACATTGAGGACGCTGTGGAAAGCGTAGCCGAGCTGCGCGATCTGCGCGCCAGCCGGCGGGACATTCGTGAGCTGCTCGACTTTGCGACGCAAGTGCAAGGGGTCGCGCGCAACTTTTCCACCCATGCAGCGGGTATCCTCATCTCAGACAAGCCGCTAGTCTCGTATACGCCGCTTCGGCCTGCACCTCATGGCGACGGACTGGTCTCTCAGTTCTGCATGGAGGACGTAGAGAGCATCGGCCTGCTGAAGCTCGACGTTCTCGGTCTCTCGACACTCACCGTTCTGGACCGTACATTCGGCTGGATTGAAGAGACAGAGGGCATCATACTCGACCCCGAAAGCATCCCGATGGATGATCCGGCTACGTACGAGTTACTCGGTTCGGGCGACGTGACAGGTGTCTTTCAGGTAGAGAGTGAGGGGATGCGGCGGACGCTGCGCGACATGCAGCCCAGCGAGTTCCGCGACATCATCGCCGTGATCGCGCTCTTCCGCCCAGGGCCGATGGACTATATCCCGTCCTACATCAACCGCAAGTACGGACGTGAGCCCGTCACGTATGCCCATCCGGCGCTCGAGCCGATCCTCCGTGACACGTATGGTATCATCGTGTACCAGGAGCAGATCATCCGCATCGCACAGGACCTCGCGGGATATTCCGCGGGCGAGGCCGACCTGATGCGCCGAGCCGTAGGGAAGAAAAAAAAGAAGGAGCTTGACGAGCAACATGCCATCTTTGTGCGTGGCGCTATGGAGAACGGCATCCCTCGTAAAGCCGCAGAGGACATCTTTGCCGACATCGAACGCTTTGCCAACTATGGCTTTAACAAAGCCCATGGAGCGGCCTACGCCGTCATCACCGTCCAGACAGCCTACCTTAAGGCGCACTATCCAGCGCAGTTCATGTGTGCTCTCCTCTCGGTTGAGCGAGGCAATATGGACAAGGTGTCCACGCTGGCAGCCGAGTGCAGGCGCCAGGGGATCCGCTTGCTCGGCCCCAATGTGAACCACTCCGGAGTCGACTTTGCGCTGGAGGCAATGGACGAGGATGGCGCCACGGCACAGTGCGAGCTAGCCGAGGCCAACGACCTGGCCATCCGGTTCGGTCTCGGGGCCATCAAGAACTGTGGCGACGGTCCCGCGCAAGAGATCGTGGATGCTCGTGGCCAAGAGCCATTTGCAGACATCGATGACCTAGTACGACGCGTCGATCTACGCAAGGTAAACCGACGTGCCCTTGAGGCGCTGATTCGCGCAGGCGCACTGGACGATCTTGGCGATAGGGGGGCACTGCTGGCAGGCATCGACAACATGATGACCGAGAGCTCTCGCGTTCAGCACGATACGTCCATCGGACAGACAACCCTCTTTGACCTAGGCGACGACATCGCCGCCGCCATGGGGGGAGGGCACCTGCTTCCGCAAGAGTTTCGCCCTCTCTCCGAACGGCAGCGTCTGGCAGACGAGCGAGAGCTGCTGGGGGTGTTTGTGTCCTCGCATCCGTTGGACGTGCTCTCGACATGCGAGGACAACCGCCTCACCGAAATCGCAACGATCACGACAGAGATGAGGGGGGAAACGGTCTCCGTGGCGGGGGTGGTAAGCGAATCGCGCGAGATCCTGACGCGCAAGGGCAACCGCATGGCCTTTGTGACGCTGGAGGACCTCACGGGCGTCCTGGAAGTGGTGGTATTCCCGCGCGTCTTTGAGGAGGCCAATGGTCTGTTCGAGGAGCAACGTGCCCTGCTCTTCACTGGGCGGGTCGACGATCGCGACGACCGAGCCAAGTTGATCGCGGATCGTATTGCCATCTACGAGCCGCCCAAGGATGCGCCCAAGAAGCGTGCCCCACGTTCGCGGCCAAGATTGCTAGAACTGCGCATCCCCCTAGAGGAGGAACGAGAACCTCGAGATACGCTGGCGCTGCGCACCTTGGCGCTGCTTGAGGAGTATCGAGGAGACACGCCCTTCCAGTTCCGCCTGGTGGCGAATGGGGGCTACGTGCGCATGGCCTTTCCGGACCGAAAGGTAGCGTACACGCCAGAGCTTGAGCGTGCCATCAACGACCTACTCGGTCCAGGCAACCTCACGGTGCACTGGGCCTAAGGCGGTGTATTGCCTTAGGCCAGCCGGCGAATCACGCCGATGACCCGTCCCTGAATCTCGAGATCCTCGGCATAGACATAGATGGGCTCCATGAACGGGTTGGCGGGCTGCAGGCGAGCTACCGCACCATCTTGTTCCCAATAGAGCGTCTTCAAGGTCGTGGCCTTCTCGTCCTTGAGCCACGCGGCTATCGTATCGCCGTTGCGAGCGTTGGTCTGGTGGCGCATGAGGACGATATCGCCATCGTCGATGAGAGCGTCGATCATGGAGGTTCCACGTACCTCCAGCGCGTACACGTCACCCGTCGCTGGGACCAAGTCGTTCGCGAGATCGAGCGCGTCATAGTCAGCCTGGGCAAAGTCAGAATCGGGGACCGGGATGGGCTCGCCAGCCGCAATGACCCCCAGCACGGGTACCGACACCCGATCGGCGTGCGAGAAGCTATCGTCCATATCCTCCACGAGCCGCAGGCCGCGTGACACGTCGGGATCTCGCACGATATAGCCCTCGCGCTGGAGGATATCCAGGTTATAGCTGACGACCGACGTGGACGAAATGCCGGCTAGCTCGCCGAGCTGACGTATGCTGGGGGGATAGCCGTTCTCCTCCAAAAAGTTGCGGATGGCGCGGAGCATGCGTTGTTGGCGCTTAGAGAGGCCATCTCTCTGTGACATGGCAACACTCCTCCGGGGATACGCATCTACCCTGATTGTAGCGGAACATTTGTTCGCCGTCAAGGCATCCAATCGAAGATCAAGAGATCATTGACTTTTCCCGCATTCTGTAGTATGATTATCTACAAATATGAAAAGCTTCTTAGGAGGGGCTGCGATGTTGAAAGAGAATGATCTGGCGCCGGATTTCACGCTCGCTTCCGACCAGGGTGACGATGTGACGCTCAGCTCGTTTCGCGGGAAGAAGGTCGTTGTCTATTTCTACCCGAAGGACAACACGTCTGGCTGCACCAGGGAAGCCTGCAGCTTTCGCGATGCGAATACCGAGTTCTTGGCCAAGGGGGCTGTCGTCATCGGCATCAGCCCAGACAGCGTCAAGTCCCACCAGGGTTTCCGCGCCAAGCTAGGCCTCCCCTTCTACCTGCTCAGCGATCCTGATCACGAGGTCGCCGAAGCCTATGGCGCATGGGGCGAGAAGAGCATGTATGGCCGCACCTACGAGGGGATCATCCGATCCACGTTCGTCGTCGGCGAGGATGGGCGCATCATCAAGGTGTTCCCCAAGGTCAAGCCAGCCGATCACGCCTCCGAGGTGCTAGCGTACCTGTAGGTTTACGCTGCCACGCATGGTATCATGATGGGAGATGCGCATGCGCATCTCCCATCTGGCTGCTATGCACAGGAGGTTTGCGCTCTGTCCAACTCAGCGAACGAGACGAGGCCGGCTCGCCAGGTTCCCTATCTGACGACTCGCCCAGGCATAGGCGGGCGCCTTCGCGTGAAGGATGAGGACTTTGTCGTCGAGGAGGTGCCCCTCTATCCCCCTACGGGCCGCGGAGAGCACACGCTACTCTACATAGAGAAGCGAGGCATCCCGACATCTGCTGCCATCCTACGCCTGGCTCGAGCCGTGGGCAGTTCGCCGCGCCGATTTAGCAGCGCAGGACTCAAGGACGCCAAGGCCGTCACGCGCCAGACGCTATCGGTGCACGGCGTTGCACCCGAAGCTCTACGGGGTCTGGAGCTAGAAAATGTCCGCGTTCTGTGGGCTGAGAGGCATCGCAACCGACTCAAGATTGGTCACCTGGCAGGGAACCGGTTTCGGATTCGCATACGAGAAGTGACACGTGAAGCCGTGCCAGAAGCGCGCGTCATCCTAGAGGAACTTGCAGAGCGGGGCGTGCCCAACGGCTTTGGCTACCAACGCTTCGGACGGCTTGGGAACAACCACAGACTGGGCAAGCACCTGGTCGATCGAGACGCGAACGCTTTCCTGTCTCTCTATCTCGGTGGACCAGCTTACAGGACAGAGACAGAGAAGTCACGAGCGCTGTTCCGTGAGGGTGACTGGGCAGAGGCGCTTGACGCTTGGCCTTGGAGTCGCGGGCCAGAATACAGGGTGTTGAAAGCCCTAGTTGTCACTGGCGATCCATCGCGGGCGGTGAGCGCATTGCCGCGTTCGCTGCGTCGCTTACTCGTCTCAGCCTACCAGTCGTATCTCTTTAACTGGTTACTGGCCCAGCGGATGCCAGCCATCGGCACCCTCGAGTGCGGCGACCTGGCCATCAAGCACGACAACGGGGCCTTTTTCTCCGTCGAGGACCCCGACCGAGAGCAACCGCGGGCCGACGCTCTAGCGATAAGCCCATCAGGCCCGCTATACGGGCCGAAGGTACGCCTCGCCAGCGCGAATCCCGGCGATCGGGAGCGGCATCTGCTAGCGAGCGAGGGGCTATCGCTGGAGCGCTTTCGCGGGTTTGGCACGCGCGGTGGACGTCGGCCGTTTCGCGTGCCGCTGCTAGAACAAAAAGTCGCGTGGGACAATGGCGTCGTGGTACGGTTTCGGCTACCTTCCGGCTCCTATGCCACCAGCGTCTTGCGAGAGATCACCAAGACGTTCTGACAAGCCGGGACCGGGGCTAGAATCTAGGCTGTCTCGGGAGCCTTCTGGCGGCGCGTGGTGATACGCACGAGCAGGACGCCGACCTCATAAAGCAGGTAGAGGGGACCCATGACCAGCGCCATGTTCAGCGGGTCCGGCGTAGGTGTGATGATGGCTGCAACCACGGCTGTGAGGAGCACAGCATACTTGCGGAACCCTCGAAGCTGCGTCGAGGTGACCAAACCCAGCTTGGCGAGGAACAGCAGGATCAGGGGCGTCTGGAACACCACGCCCATGGCGAACATCACCCGGGTGACGAAAGAGATATACTGGTCCAGAGCCCAGCGGTTATCCACAATGGTCTCGAGGAAGCCCTGCATAAAGTTGATGGCCGCCGGTAGCATGACCAACGCGGAGAAAAGCACGCCGGCAACGAAGCAAATCGTCACCCCAGGGATCAAGAAATAGAGATACTTGCGTTCCTCCGGGAGAAGGCCCGGCAGTAGGAATGCCACAGTCTGATAGACCAGCACGGGCATGGCTATCGCGATCCCGCCGATAAAGGCGATCCGGAAATAGACTAGAAGCGACTCGGTAGGGTAGATGGTTTGTAGAACCTTGTCGCCGAGTGGGCGCTGGAGGAACTCGAGGGCTGGTTCGGTAAAGAACATGGCAAGGATCGTGCCCACCAGGAGCGCAAGGACCGACTTGGCGATGCGCTGGCGAAGCTCTGTGAGGTGCTCAAGGATGGTTTGTTCTTTGTCAGTAACCATACCCGTTATCCTTCGCGCTCATCCTGGGAACCCTCAGAGGGTTGCTCCTCCTCGACGGTGGTCACGCCCGCCAGATTGACCGGCTCGGCCTCCTGATCATCGTCGGGCACAAACTCGACGTCGCGAAGCTCGACGGGCTCTGCGTCAGCCGATTCCTGGTCGGCAGGACGGAATGACGGCTCGGCCCGAGACGGGGTTCGCTGGGGCATGGGGCGCGCGCTGGGTGAGGGACGTTCGGTGCGAGGTTTGGCTTGGCCCGTGACGTCCAGCGCGCCTTCAAGCTCGGACTTGATCTCCTGGGCTTCCTGGCCAATCTGCTTGATCTCACGAACCATGTCGTCGACATCAAAGTCCAGGGCATCCGCAAACTCACCGCGGATACCCTCGGTTTCCTGACGAAGCTTGGCGAGAAGCCGGCCGGCGTCGCGCGCCAGCTTGACCATCTTCTCTGGGCCTACAACCAGGGCTGTGATGGCCAGAATGGCAATCAGCTCCCCGGTCCCGATCCCCAAGAACGCCATGCGCTGACCTATCCTCCTTGCGATGCCCCGGTGATGCGCTGCGTTCCGCTTTTCTGGAGCGCGTCACTGATAGGCGGCTCCAGCTTTGAGGCAATCTGATCGCGCATCGTGAACAAGGTGCCAAGGACACCGTTGACGAACCGTGCTGAACTATCGCTGCCAAAGAGCTTGGCGAGCTCCACCGCCTCGTTGATCGTTACCTTGGCTGGCGTAGAGTCGTCAGCGAGCAACTCATAGGCGGTCAAACGGAGAAGATTACGGTCGACCGGTGCCATCTGCTCAAGTGGCCACTCGGGCGCGATCTCCTGGATGGCCTGATCGAGGGGCGGAAGATTGCGTAGCGTGCCATGATAGAGCGCGCGACAGTATGCTTGCTGGGCTTTGGGAATAGGCTCTTCTTGCATGCGGCGCTCAAGGCTTGCCTCAGGATCGTGGCCTGCCTGGTCCACTTCAAAGAGCGCCTGAAAAGCTACGACGCGAGCCTTTCGCCTAGGCTTCACACCCTGCCTCCGCTGTGGCGCTACGACTCTGTTGGAAGCTCAATCGCGGCAAAGTGGACGTTCACGGCAAGCACGGGCATCCTCACCATGTCCGTAATGGCCCGGGCAACGCGGTTTTGGACCTTGCGTCCCACTTTGTAAAGGTTCACACCAGGAGCCCCCACGACAGACAAGTTGACCGTGACGGCACCGTCTATGATGTCCACGGTCACGCCCTCGCCGCCAGCCAAACCCTTGAAGATGCGGTCCATGTTGTCGCCGAAATCATGATGCATGCTAACGACGCCATCCACTTCTAGCGTCGCGAGCCTAGCGATGGTCGCCAAGACCTGCGGGGCGATCCTTACCGTGCCCAGTCTCTCGCCCACGGCTTCAGCTTCCTCGGTTGCTTCTGGCAGAGCGTATGCCTCTTCCATGGTACCCTCTAGAGTTGACAAAGGGGCTGGCAAGACCGTCCCAGGCCGTCAGCCCCCAAGGTGCGCATCCGTGCTACTAGCTCTCGGAACCGATGTCGATCACCTCGCGACCGCGATAAGTGCCACAGCTTGGGCAGGCGTGGTGAGGTAGCTTGGGCTGATGGCACGCTGGGCACAGCACCAAGCTCTTGGCCCGCAGCGCGAGATGACTTCTGCGCTTGCGCGAGCGCGCCTTGGATGTCCGTCTTTTTGGTAGGGGCGTCATTTCGCTACGATCCTTTCATAGGTCAAGACCGTCAATCGGTCTCTTGTTTATCGCTCAAAAGCTCCAAAAGGGGAGCCATCCTTGGGTCAATGCGACGCCGGTCGCAGCCGCAATCTCCCTCATTCAAGTTGTGGCCGCAAACCGGGCATAGACCCTGGCAATCCGGCGAACATAGCGTTCCCTCGACCGCCTCCATCACCGCGTACTGCCTCAGCACCTCTGTAAGGTCAAGCAGGTGCTCATCGGTGATGACAAGCTCTGGGCTGGCCTCGCTCGTGTCGAGCGGCCGGCCTGTGTGGAGGTCCACCGACGGGACGAACTCTTCCTCAAAGGATACAGTAACCTGCTCCCTCACGAGATCCAGGCAGCGGCGGCATACCCTCACTAGCTCAAACTCGGCTTCGCCTGTAGCAAGGATGCCTGACGCCGTGCGCATAAGCAGAACGGTGCCACCGACAGGCGTATGGCCGGGGTTGTGCTCGTCAATGTCAACCAGCGTACCCGAGATGGGCTGTTGCCGAGACGCACCCGACGCTTGGCGCAAGAGCTGCGCAACATTGTAAATCATGGGTTATCATCCACCTTCAGGTCTCGATTATACGCTCGGCATAGGGCAGTGTCAAAACAGCGTGCTCTTTCATCTAAAATGTCACCCGGGGCATACTGTTCTCTCAAATGAAAACGTCACCGAGAGGACAGCATGGCCACAGAAAAGTTGGACCTAGAAGAAGGTCTGAAAGTGCTGCGAATGCAGCGAGGTGCCTATCGTGCAGCTTCACGGACCGGGAAGGGGCGGATACTCGACGCGCTCGAAGCGGTCACTGGGCTAAGCCGCAAGACCATCATCCGTCATTTGAACGGCAGTTGCCAGCGGAAGCGACGCAGGAAAGGGCGAGATCGTAGCTACGGTCCTGATGTAGATGATGCGCAGCGCATCATCTACCAGGCCTACGACGGGATCTGCGTCGAGCGGCTCACGCCGAACTTGGTGGCTTATGCCGAGGAGCTGGCCCAACACGGGCATCTTCGGATGACCCCCGCGCTGCGGGAGCAACTGGGGCGTATCAGCGTCTCCACCGTGCGCCGCATCCTGCAGCGGATCCGACAGGACGAGCCGCGCCGCCAGCGCCGTCCTGGGCTCACACATAGCGGGTTGCGAGCGGGGGTCCCAGCGGGGCGCATCCCCTGGGATGAGGCCACACCTGGGCATCTGGAGGTGGACTTGGTGCACCACTGCGGCCGACGGGCGGGCGGAGAGTATGTGCATACCCTACATCTGGTAGACGTCGCCAGCGGCTGGAGCGAGATGGCAGCGGTGCTGGGCCGCAGCTATCTGGCGATGGCGGACGGCTTTCAGCGATGTGCCCAGCGGTTGCCCTTACCGGTGCTGGAGATCCACCCGGACAACGGGAGTGAGTTCTTCAATGCTCACCTGGTGCAGTTCTTTGGAGAACTCTTCACGGGCGCACGTCTCTCACGCAGCCGCCCGTGGCAGAAGAACGACAACCGCTTCGTCGAGCATCGCAACGGGGCCTTGATCCGAGGTTGGGTCGGGCACGATCGCTTGGATTCGGTCATGCAGGTCCTGGCACTCAACGCTTTCTACGAGAAACTACGCATCTACCACAACCTCTTCCAGCCGGTCATGCGACTGACGCACAAGACTTACGACCGCGAGACCCAGCGCGTGCGGCGCTGCTGGGATGCGCCCCGTACTCCCTTCCAGCGCCTGCTGGCCTCGGGGGCGATGAGCTCAGCAGAGGCCGATGAGCTGCAACGACTTTATGACCGAACCGATCCGCTGACACTACGTCAGGAGCTGGAAGCCGACATCCGGGCTATCTTCGCGCTCCCAGGCGCCCAGGCGGGTCGGAGCGAGAAGGTCTTCGCCACGCTGCTACCCAGTCATCCGATGTACACACCCAAACCGCGAGAGGAGGAGGCCTTGCTGCTCGGTGACGTTTTCAAATGACAGAACGAGAGGCCTTCGGTGACGTTTTTATTTGATTGGACACGGCCCAAGCCCCGAGTTCACGTCGAGGTTGCGTGAAAACCAAGACGCGTGTTGCCTCCCACGCCGAGCCGGCATCCAGTATTGGCTGGTCGCCGCTGGGCCGATGAACTAGCACCACGCGATTGACCTTCGCCCCGCCTGTCGGCTACAGTCTCAGCGAGTCGATAGCTCGGCGACGGCGGACCGGGATAAAACACCAGGTCCGGGGAGGGAGCCATGAACGGTGCCGAGGCCCTGGTGGTCATGCTCCGGCAGATGGAGGTCCCCTTTGTCGCTGCCCTGTGCGGCAACGGCCTCGATCCGCTGCTGGAGGCAGCCTCCTACATGGCCGATGCCTACGCTCGCCACCC
>JBNGEB010000055.1:8826-12635 GCA_049975585.1 Anaerolineae bacterium | reverse complement strand
CGCCGTGTCGCAGGCTATCGCCAAGCTGAGGCAAGCCGGCATCGACGAGCCGTATGCCCTCGTGCTCACCCCCAAGCTGTATGCAGAGCTTGCGAGCCTGATGCAGCACGGCCGCCGTGAGATGGCCATGGTCGAGAGCGTCGTCGAGGCCGGGCTGTTCCAGTATCCCAAGATGCCGGCCGAGAAGGCGCTCCTGGTAGGCGCTAGCGCCTGGAACGCCGACATCGTGCTCGGTCAGGACATCGCCACGGCCCACCTCGGGAACGAGGGGTTGGACCACCGTTTCCGCATCTTTGAGACGCTGGCGCTGCGGATCAAGCGCCCCGAGGCGATCTGCGTCCTAGCCTAGATGCGCGGTCGCCCGCGGCTACGCACGGTCTAGCTGCCGGAATCCAGAGGAGGCATCATGCCCATCAACGACATGACGTTCCGCATCGGCGGCGAGGCCGGCCAGGGAGTCGAGTCAGGTGGAGCGGGCTTTGCCAAGGCACTGGCCCGCTCCGGACTGCACGTGTGCGGCGTGCCCGACTATTACTCGCGCATTCGAGGGGGGCACAACTTTTTCACCATCCGCGTGGGCAAAGAACCCGTCCTGGCCACGACGGACCACGTCGAGGTCCTGATTGCCCTGACGGGGGAAACCGTCGAACGCCACGCGGATAGCCTCACGCCGGGCGGCGCCATCATCATCGACGAAGAGCAATCCTACAGTGAGGAGCTCCTGGAAGATCGCGACGTTCACGTGATTCGGCTGCCTCTCTTGCAGATCGCCAAGGACGAGGGCAGCGAAGTGATGGTCAACACGGCGGCCCTGGCAGCAGCCGCTGCCATCACAGACCTGCCTCTCGCGGCGGTCGTCGAGGTCGTCGAGGAGAACTTTGCCAAAAAGGGGGACGAGGTCGTCGATGCCAACCGGCGTGTGGCCGAGGCAGCGTTCGCAGAGGCTCGTGAGGCGTCGCCACCCTCGTTCCTGTGGAAGCTAGAGCCCCTAGAGTCGCCCACGCGCGTCGTCCTCAGCGGCAACCAAGCGTTTGCCATGGGATCGCTGGTGGCGGGTTGCAAGTTCGTCGCTGGCTATCCCATGACGCCGGCCACCTCCGTGCTGGAGTACATGGCTCTCCACGCGGATGAGTGGGGCCTCGTCGTCAAGCATACCGAGAGCGAGATTGCTGCCATCAACATGTGCGTGGGTGCCGCCAACGCCGGGGCTCGCTCCATGGCGCCCACCTCAGGCGGCGGGTTCGACTTGATGAGCGAGGGCCTTAGCCTGGCTGGCATGACCGAGTCGCCCGTGGTGATCTACCTAGCGGGACGACCGGGCCCGGCGACCGGCCTAGCGACCCGCACCGCCCAGGCGGACCTTTTCCTAGCCATGCACGCTGGCCATGGCGAGTTCCCCAGGGTCATCCTGGCGCCGCACACGCCCCAAGCCTTCTTTGAGACGGCCATCCGCGCTTTCAACATCGCCGAGCGATACCAGTTGCAGGTCATCGTTCTGTCGGACCAGTACGCGGCTTCCAGCATCTGGAGCGTGGACGCCAGCGCCTTTGATGTGCAGAACTTGCCCATCGATCGGGGAAAGTGGCTCACGGCGGAGGATCTCGAGAAAGTCGAGAACTACAAGCGGTACGCTATCACCGAGGACGGCGTCTCGCCGCGCGCGGTAGCGGGGATCAGTCCCAAGGCGGTCTATCTGACCACGGGCAACGAGCACCGCGAGGACGGGCACATCACCGAGGACCCCAATATCAGCGCCGCCATGGCGGAGAAGCGTATGCGCAAGCTGGATCAGGCTTTGGCCGAGATGCAACCGCCATTGCGGCACGGCCCCGAGGATGCAGAGCTCACCCTGATCTCGTGGGGCTCCACCTACGGCGCGGTGCGCGAGGCTGTCGATACGCTCAACCGCGGAGGCGACAGCGCCAACATGATCCATTTCATCGACCTCGTGCCACTGCCCGTCAAAGCCACACGTGACGCACTGGCTACTGCACGCAAGATCATCATCGTGGAGGGCAATGTGCAGGGCCAACTGGAACGCCATCTCTGGGCCGAGGTGGGCATCCGGGCCAACGCATCCATCCGCAAGTATGACGGTCGAGGGTTCACGGCCGACTATGTTCTAGAGAGCATCGGGGGGTAGCCACATGGCCACGATCACCGACTTTGCCAAGGACATCCGCCCCACCTGGTGCCCGGGTTGCGGCGACTATGGCATCTGGAACGCCCTCAAGCGCGCGCTGGTGCAGGCGGACCTCACGCCGCAGCAAGTGATGCTGGTTAGCGGCATCGGCTGCGGCAGCAAGATCAGTGACTATATGACCATCAACGGCCTCCATACGCTCCATGGGCGGGCTCTGGCGGTCGCCACGGGCTACAAGCTGGCCAATCACGCCATGCACGTCATCTGCGTCCATGGCGATGGCGACGGCTATGGCATGGGCGGCAACCACATGCTGCACGCGGTGCGCAGGAACATTGGCATCCTGGATATCGTGCAGAACAACCACGTGTACGGCTTGACCAAGGGCCAGTACAGCCCCACCAGTCGGTCTGGCTTTCGCACGAAAACGTCGCCGCACGGCGCGCTGGATCGACCCGTGAACCCGCTTGCTTTGGCACTCTCGCAGGGAGCTACCTTTGTGGCGCGCGGATTCGCGCTGGATCTGCGGAATCTCATAAACATGATAGCCGAGGGCATCCAGCATCGAGGCTATGCGCTCATCGATGTGATGCAGCCGTGCGTCTCTTTCAACAAGAGCATGGATTATGATTGGTTTGCGGAACACGTCTACCAGGTAGAGGACGAGGGACACGATCCAAGCGACCGGATGGCGGCCATGGCACGCGCGTTCGAGTACCCGGGCGGGGACCGTATCCCCCTGGGCATCATCTACCGCACCGAGGATGTCCCCTCCTACGAGGAACAGGTGCCGACACTGAAGGCGGGTCCACTGACGGCACAGCCTCTACGCATGAGACCCTCCGAGGACTATCTGCGGCTCCTTCAAGAACTCGCCTAGGAGGCCGGGGTGGACGTTACCGTCTACAGCGCTCCCGGTTGTCCCTACTGCCGGCAGGTCAAAGAGTACCTGCGAGCACGAGGCATCCTCTTTCGCGACGTGGACGTCTCTCGCGACACCATGGCCGCGCACGAGATGGTGCAAAGGTCAGGCCAACGAGGCGTGCCCGTGGTGGATATCGACGGCCAAATGGTCGTTGGGTTCGACCGCGCTCGGCTGGACGCCATTCTGAGCAAGCGCAAGCCCAAGCCCAAGGGACTGGGAGCTCTCGTCGCCGATGCCGCCGACATGGCCGCCGCCGGCAAGACCAAGCTCACAACAGGCGCCTACATTGGGCGCGTCAAGGCGGGCAGCGCTGCCGAGCGCGCCGGCCTGCGTGCGGGCGACGTGATCGTCGCCATCGCTGGGAACCCGGTCCGATCCGCCTCAGCTCTACAGACGCTGATCTCACGCGTCCCAAGAGGGAGGCAAGTATCCATCGAATACGCCCGCAATGGCCAACGTCTCACAGTGACCGTTGCACTCTAGTGAAACGCATGGGGAGGGCTCAAGTTCGAATAGGAGGACAATCATGTCAGCCAAGAATGCCGCACTGGAAGCGTTGACCCAGGCACTGCGCTTGGAGGAGGAGGGGCGCGCGTTCTATCTGCAGGCTGCAAAAGACACGATCGACGAAAAGGGCCAAGCCATGTTCGAATCGCTGGCCGACGACGAGACCAAGCACGCCGAGATGGTCCAGCGCCAGTTGCGCGCTATCGAGGGAGGCGGCAACTATCTGCTGCTGCC
>JBNGEB010000055.1:0-8816 GCA_049975585.1 Anaerolineae bacterium | reverse complement strand
TCGATCTCGGCAAAAAGCTCTTCCCGCCTGATGCTGAGGCCGCCCGCAAGGCAGCCGATCAGGCGAGCAACGAGCTCGAGGTCCTGCACATGGCGCTCGACAACGAGATCCGCAGTTATGACCTCTACCGAGCCGCGGCGCAATCCACGGTGGACGAAGCGGGCCGCGCCATGTATGCCTGGCTCGCCAGAGCCGAGATGCAGCACTTTGACCTGCTGATGGCCAATTGGGAATCGCTCACCGCCATGGGTGGCTGGGTGTAGCGGCACCCCATAGAAGAGAGGAGATCCGCATGAAACTGGAAGAGAATCTCGACATCCTAAAGCAAGGTATGCAGACCGAGCTTTGGGGACAACGGTTCTATCGAGAGGCCGTAGCCCGTACCGATTCCGAGGACGGCAAGCGCGTGTTCCAGAGCCTGGTGGACGAGGAAGGCAAGCATCTCGACATCCTACGCGGACAGTATGCCAGCCTGCAGCAGGATGGCGGATGGCTATCGCCAGATGACGCCATCCAGATGGCCGAGTCGGCGCCCTCGACGGGCATCTTTCCAGAGGCTGAAGAGGCCGAGCAGCTCATCCCTGACGATGCCAGCGATGTGCAAGCCCTCAAACTCGCGATGGACTTTGAGAGACGAGGCTACGAGCAGTACAAGGCCAACGCCGAAGCGGCCGAGACGCCCGAGGCCAAGGAGCTTTGGGAATCGCTGGCCGACTGGGAGAATGCGCATTACGCCTTCCTGCAAAAAAGCCACGAGTTCCTCCAGACCGACGGGGCCTGGTACTTTGACGAAGAAGAGCTGCCCTTCTTTGAGGGCTAGCGCACAAGACAGGACTGACGGCTGAAGATGATTGGTACGCTGATCAATGCCGCCGCCGTCCTTATCGGCGGCGGCATCGGTACGTGGCTGGGACGGCGCTTTCCTCCCCGCATCCGCGACACGGTGCAACACGGACTTGGTCTGGTAACGATGCTGGCCGGCGTGCAGATGGCCCTCGAGACGGAGAATATCCTGCTCGTGATGGGCAGCCTGCTGGTGGGAGGCATACTCGGTGAGTGGTGGCGCATCGATGAGCGGCTGTCGCGCGCAGGTGACGGGCTTAAGGAGCTCACGGCACGTCGCCTGGGCTCTAGCGGGCTTGGTCTGTTCACCGAGGGATTCGTCACCGCTAGCTTGGTGTTCTGCGTAGGTCCGATGACGGTGCTGGGGGCCATCCAGGACGGTCTGACGGGCAACTATACGCTGCTGGCCATCAAGTCCATGCTGGATGGGTTTGTATCGCTGGTCTTTGCCTCGACCATGGGGATTGGGGTGCTGTTCTCGATTCTCACGATCCTGATCTTTCAGGGGGCGATCACGTTGGCGGCCGGGGCGGTTCAAACCTTCCTAACGGATGCCATGATCGCCGAGATGACGGCCGCGGGAGGCGTCATCATCATTGGCATTGCCTTGCTGCTGTTGGATGTGAAGCGCATCCGGATCGTCAGTTTCCTTCCGGCCTTGGCCATCGCTCCCCTGTTGGTCTGGGCACTGGAGGCGCTGGGGATCGGCTAGCATCAAGCTGCAAACGCAGAGGGGCTGCGCTCGATGGCGCAGCCCCTCTGTTGCATCCTCTCGTCGAGCTAGCTCTTGCTGGGGATATACCTGGCGATCTTCTGCGCGAGGTTGGGGATGGGCATACTCTGCAGCCAGACCTGCCCGGGGCCCCGAAGGGTCGCTAGGAACAGCCCCTCGCCAGAGAACAGCGCGTTCTTGAGCCCCTTCACGGTTTGGATGTCATAGTCCACGGTGGGTTCATAGAGCGCAATGTGCCCAGGATCAACCCGCATCACCTGGCCCGCAGACAGGCTATAGTCGCGGACCTCGCCGGCGATCTCCAAAAAGACCGTCCCAGGCCCCGTGATCTTTTGCAGGATAAAGCCTTCACCGCCAAAGAAACCGGCTCCTAGCCGTTTCCGGAAATGCATCTCCATGGACACGCCTTCCTCGGCGGCCATAAAGGCATCCTTCTGGCAGATGAGGCTTTGGCCGGCAGAGAGCTCAAAAACCAGAATTCGACCGGGGGCCTCTGGCGTGAAGGTCACCATGGCCGAACCGCGATTGCATTTGTAGGTGGTCATGAAAAGCGACTCGCCCGCGAGCTTGCGGCCGAGGCCCGCCATCAATCCGCCCCGTGTGTTCGTGTCCATGGCGATATCGCCCTGCATCCAGGCCATACCGCCCGACTCGGTAAACATCGACTCTCCAGCCTCCAAGTAGACGTCTACCGATGGCAATAGTGTTCCGTGGATCTCGTATCGCATGCCTATACTCCCTTTCTCTCCTAGTGAGGATCGCCCATCTCTTTCCAACGCATCACTGTAACGCCTTGCGATGATAGCCGTTCATCGAGCGGCGTCAAGCGATTTCACGTGAAGCAGACACAATCTCGCGTCGACGTCTGCCGTCGCGTCCGGCGATCTCGAGTGCCCAATGCGGTGCCCATAGGACGCCGAATGCTAGAAGATCGATGTCCGTGCGACGTGGTCGCAGCACGCCCTCGGCGATGTCATCGGCGACGTCTTCCCAACGGCGACGCTCACGATCCATTTGCCGATCGCGCTCTACCAAGAGCTCCTGCCTCTCAACGCGCAAACGCTCCAATGCCTCCTCTTGCGCGCGCATCGTCTCGCGCGCTTTGGCCGTCATCCTTCGCCGGCGTTCCGCCTGAGAAAGCCCTCGGCTCCGGCTTCGGCCGAGAAGCACGCTCACAATGGACTCGCCGGCATACAGGATCTCCTCGCGCTTGCGGCTCTCCCAGTCCAACTCGTCCTGGCGCAGCTCAGCCTCTTCCTTGCGGGTACGCTCATCAAGCTTGGACACACGCTTGTCGTACTCGGCCTCGAGTTCGTCCAGCGCGTCTCTTGACGCGTTGGCTGCCTCAGCCATGCAGCGCTCGAGGAACACACGATGCGACTCCCCCGGGCGAGACGTGAGATCGAGCTCCTCGTTACGCCACTGTCGGAGACCGACGTCACGGTAGACATAGTCGAGGAATGCGTCGCGCAGCCTCGTATAGGGCGGCGAGTCGGTCATATCCTCGGAAATGGCCTCAAAGTATGCCTCACCGGCCGGGCCCGATTCCAGTTCGTCGACATCCTCGACAAGCCTGGCAAAGGCGTCCCACTGGACGGTGCGGAAGGGCTCGGGCAGAGGCAGATGACACGCCACTTGGCGCTCCTCTCGCGTGCCTGAGGAGCTATCCTCAAACCTCACGCGTGCCCACCCTAACAACTTTGGGCGATAGACGAGCGCAGCATCCAGAAGCTCGCCGCCACCACCTGCCTCCGCCAACGCCCGCTCTCGAGGGATATCAGGCACGGCATAGTACTGAGCGACGCGAGCATTGATCCTGGGGGGCTCCCGGAAAAAGCCCGCGTCAGCCAGCGTGTCCTCGCTCACCAGCGAAGGCTGTTCTTTCTTGGGCGCGTCGCTGCTCGGGGCCTCTGCCGGCCGGCGCTCCTTGTAGGGCTCCATGAGCTTGTCAACCTGGCTGCGCGTCAATGGTCCCCGCAGGTATGACATGGCCCACCGCGTTCGATACAGCATGGGGCCATCCTCGTGGACGTTGTGCAGGACAAACACGCGCGACCCAAGCGATGAGATCATACGGTCCATATAGCGCCGATCGAGCAGCGTACCCGACTGCGCGACGACACCTTCCATTCCATCCAGGAGTCGTGTCTTGTCACGGTCTGTCTGCAGTTTTCCCACAAACCAGGTGCCTGCGTTGGATAGCCCCTTGTAATCTAAATCCATGGGGTTCTGCGTGGCTAGGAAAATGCCCAACCCATATGCTCGTGCCGTCTTTAGCAGAGTCAGCAGCGGCGTCTTGCTCGGAGGATTGGCGACAGGCGGGAAATAGCCGAACACCTCGTCAAAGTAGAGTAGTGCCCGCAACGAGGTGGTCCCTGGCTGCTTGCGCATCCATGCCACCACCTGTTCCAGCAGGAGCGTCACAAAGAACATGCGCTCCGCCTCGCTGAGGTGCGCAACGTAGCAGATCGAGACCTTTGGCTTGCCCGAAGACGTCCATAGGAGCCGGTTGACATCCAGAGGGACACCCTCTCGCCACGAGGCAAAGCTGGGCGATGCTACCAGAGCGTTTAGCTGCATGGCCAAATCCATGCGATCGCGGCTGGAGTAGAACGTCTCCAGCTCAAACACGCCCAGACGCTCCAGTGGCGGGTCTTGTATCTCGCGGATCAGGCGAGGGAGGTCCACATCCTCGCGCTTGCGCCAGGCACGCTCCAAGAGATGGGAGAGCAGGATGTGCTCGCGACTACGAACGGGGTCGGCCTCCACGCCGATGAGGGCCAGCAACGCCGACACGGTGCTAGCGATGGCCTCGCGCATGACCTCGGCGTGCTCTTCCCAGTCGAGGTCGGGAGCATCAAAACTTTGCAGAGCGCTCAACGGCACGCCCGCCTCGCTGCCTGGCGTATAGATGGCAAAGTCGGCGGACTCTCGCAGGCGACGAATACGCTCCCCATCCTGCCCCCATGCCTTCAGCCCCTCGGACCACGTCTGCGCCACCTGCTCGGCATAGGCGCTGACCGACAGGCCCTTGCGGCGAGCATCATCCAGGTTCACCCAGGGCCGAAAATCGGACGGCCGTAGCTCGGGAAAGGTGAGAAGGAGATTGGTCATATCTCCCTTGGGATCGATGATGATGGACGGGATACTATCGAGCGCGGCTTCTTCCAGGAGGGTAACGCCCAGCCCCGTCTTGCCGCTACCGGTCATGCCCACGCACACAGCGTGTGTGGTCAAATCGCGGGCATCGTACATGACAGGCTCGTCTGCCAACTCCCCACCAACAGCGGAATCGAAGGCCCTTCCCAAGTAGAACGCGCCCAGTCTCTCCTCAATGGCCATCAGCCTACCATCCCTCCAGCTAGAGAGCGCCGGCGATTCGCTACCGGCGCAAAGTGGATACGACCCGCACAGGATCCGTCAGCAGATCCAGCGCGTCTCGTATGCTCGACACGACGATATCTGACTTGGTCAGGGCGCTCACGGCAAGCCCCTCGACGCCTAGCACTGCGATGCCCAGGCGGGCAACCTCGAGCATGAGCGCATCGTTGGCACCGTTCCCGATGGCCGCCACGTGATCGGCCCCTAGACGCTTGACGAGACCCGCCTTGGCCTCAGCCTCACCGCCCGCCGGCACACGCTCGACGGCGACGCCCAACGTCTCCGCCAGTTCGCCCGCCGTGCCCCGCGTATCGGCCGTCACCAGTAGCACCTCCAGCTCTTCTCGCAAGGAGGCAACGCGAGAGGCCACGCCGGGGATTAGCCCTCCCGCCATAGTCAACGTGCCGTTAATATCGAGCAGGAGGCGCGAGAATGCCAGCTCACCAAAGCCAGGGATCGATACACGCAACACTGCTAGCCCTCCTCACCGCCATAGTTGACACCAGACGCGCGGCGTGCTATACTCTCGTCTGTACCAAAGGGGGGTACCCTATATAGGTGCCTCATGCAGCTCAATAGTACGAAGGAGCGAAAATGAGCGACAAGATCAAGCACGTGACGGACGTGACTTTCCAACAAGATGTCTTGGAATCGGCTACGCCGGTTCTGGTCGATTTCTGGGCTCCCTGGTGTGGGCCCTGTCGGATGATTACGCCCATCGTGGAGCAACTATCCGAAGAGTATGACGGCCGCGTAACCTTTGTCAAGATGAACACGGACGAGAACATGGACACGGCCGTCAACCTGGGCATCCGTGGTATCCCCACGCTGATCCTATTCGCCGATGGTGAAGAAGCGACGCGCATCGTGGGCGTGACGCCCAAGCCCACGCTCAAGCGCAAGATTGACGCGGTCCTCGCGCCTGAGAAGGCGTGAGGCAGTTACTTGCGGAGAACTGGATCAGCCTGATTGTTCTGGGCGCATTGGGGCTCGCGTTCCTGCTGTTTCGCACCAGCCCTTCTGATCTGGCATCGCTGGACGAGCTCCAGGGCCTCATCGGCGCAGGACAGCCAGTGGTCATCGAGGTCTATTCCAACACTTGAACGGCCTGCCTTATCGCCAAGCCCGTCGTCGACGGGATTGAGGAGGCCTCGGGTGAGCGAGCGATGGTGGCCCGGATACCGCTAAACAGCGAGATCGGACGGTCCTTAGCTGGTCAGCTTGGCATCCGAGGTGTCCCCACCCTGGTGGTCTATGACGCGGAAGGGAACGAGGTCCTGCGTCAGGTTGGGACGATCCGCAAGCGAGCCGTGCTAGATGCGCTAGGTCTTCAAACGGAACCGTAACGAGAAGAGAGTAGCAACCTGCCATGCCGATCTACGAATACGAGTGCAGCGACTGCGGCGCCCGCTTTGACAAGTTCGTGCGCAGCCTCTCGCGGCAGATGGATGTCATCTGCCCAGAGTGCAAGAGCGACAATTGCCGCAAAATAGTCTCGACCTTCTCCTCAGGGGGAAGCAGCTCCAGTGGCGCTAGCTGCTCGCCCTCGGGCGGTTGAAGCCTCACACGCCGGGGCTAGTTAGCCCCACACACACAAACGAACGGTGGGAAGCAACCGTGACACGCCTAGAGGATCCTGCGCGAGATGACTTGATCCTCCGCCTGCGCCGGATTGAGGGCCAAGCCAAAGGCATTCAGCGCATGGTTGAGGATGGTCGCAGTTGCGCCGAGATACTGGACCAGCTCGCATCTATGCGAGCCGCTACCCGTAGCGCCAGCATCGCTCTGCTCCGCCATTATGCCAGCACCTGCGCTGACACGCCGGAGGGCAAGGCGGATCTGAGCGGCATTCTGGATATGGTTTTCCGAGCCACGGAGTGACGACCGGGCTTCCCGCCGCTTTCACGCTACGATCGAGACCAAGGTTGACAGGCCTCCTACCCACTGCTACCATCCTGAGCGTCATCAAGAGGGGGCAGGAGCCATGAAGTGGCAAACGATCGAAGCCGCGCGAACGCTCCTGCAGACCGAAACGGGAGCGATCGTCCGCGATTGGGGCGGTCGCGTGCCCATTGCCCTCGTCTTTCCCAACACCTACGCCGTTGGCATGTCCAACCTGGCCATGCACGGCCTCTACTATTGGTTCAATGACCTGCCTGACGTAGCCTGCGAGCGCGCCTTTGCCTCCCTAGACCGGCGAGAAGATCGTCGAGAGCCCATCGTGACCCTCGAGTCTCAGCGGCCCCTCCGCGAGACTAGCTTGGTGGCGTTCAGCGTCTCCTACGAGCTCGACTATCCGAACGTGCTGACGGCTCTGAGGCGCTCTGGTATTCCCGTGTTCGCGCAGGAGCGCCGCCGCTTCGATCCCCTCGTCCTCATGGGAGGACCCGCAGTCTCGGCCAATCCTGCGGTGATGGGCCCCATCGCCGACGCCATTATGATCGGCGAGGCAGAAGAAGCCCTGCCCGGCCTGGTCGAGGCGGGCAGGTTCGTGCTTGCCCAACGTCGCGATCTGGCCCTCGATTGGCTCGCCCGGCTCCCCGGTGTCTGGGTGCCTCGGGCTGAGCAGGCCGACCGCATCAAGCGCCAACGCGTACGAGACCTGAGTCGTCGTCCCTTTGCCTCTTCCGTGGTCTGCCCAAAGGCCGAGTTCGGCGACATGCGTATGATCGAGATCGCTAGAGGGTGCGTCCATGCTTGCCGCTTTTGCCTGGCAACCCGTTGGTATCGGCCGTACCGCGAGCTGGATCCCCAGCAGGTGCTGGAGCTAGCACGTGAGGCACGTGGTCGCTGGCCAAAGGTAGCACTAGTCTCGGCGGCCGTCTCGGACTATCGAGAGATCGACACGCTCGTGGAAGGCCTTCGCTCCGAGGGCATTGCATTCTCGGTCTCGTCGCTGCGCGCGGCACCTCTCTCGGAGACGCTGTTGGAGGGGCTCGCCGCTAGCGGTGCCCGCACGCTGACCATCGCGCCAGAGGCGGGCTCCCAGCGCTTGAGAGACGCCATACGCAAGGGCATCTCGCAGGAGGACATCCTGCGCGCGACAGATATGGCAGCTAGATTGGGGTTTCGCGCCCTCAAGTTGTACTATATGATTGGCCTGCCCGGTGAGACCGATGAAGACATCGCTGCTTTGATCGATTTGACGCGCGAGCTTTCGGAGTGCTTTGGAGCCAAGGTCATAGTGGCCATTACGCCGTTCATCCCAAAAGCGCATACGCCTTGGCAACGCCAAGCGATGGCCCCCGAGAGCGTGCTGGACGAGCGTATGGCTCGCATTCGGTCGGCGCTACAGTCGGCGTCGATCAGCGTACGTGCCGAGTCGATAGCCCTGGCGCGAGCCCAGGCGATCATGGCGCGCGGCGACGAGGCGCTCGGTGAGGCCCTCGCCAGTGCGAGCAACCCGTCGCCAAGGCGGGTAGAGAGCGTGGCGGAGAGGGCCGGGCTTGACGTAGAGGCCTACCTTGCACGCTGGGACGCGGATCGGCCGCTCCCGTGGCAGATGGTGGACGTTCACGGCTCCCCAACGGGTGGGAACGAAACCTGATGGATGCCGAAAACCTGAATGGGCTGATCGCATACCGATCCTCGCTGCTTGAGGATGGCTCTATCGAGCATGCCTTCTTCACACGCCTCGGCGGCGTCAGCGTGGGTCGCTTTGGCAGCTTGAACGTTGGGGGGACCGTCGGCGATGATCCGGCCCATGTGGACGAGAACCTTCGGCGCATCTTGCGAACGCTGGGCTGGCAGGAGAGCCAGGTCGTCAGCGGATTCCAGGTCCACGGCGAGAGGATCCATCACGTCGTGGCAGAGGACGCGGGTCGGGCCCTCCCGGCGACCGACGCTCTCGTCAGCGATG
>JBNGEB010000054.1:0-12783 GCA_049975585.1 Anaerolineae bacterium | reverse complement strand
TAGGTGATCCGCTCAACGATCCGTTGCCCCAAGAGCCGAGCTGCCAGCATCACGCCCGCCCCGTCGCAGAACACCAGCTCGGCTCGGTTCAGCAGGTCCCTCAGCCAAGGGCGGGTGTAGGCCAGATTCAGACAGTGGGCGTTGACGTTGAGCACCAGCGCGTGTTCCCGACGTCTCGCAAGATCGACCACGCGCGTGGTGAGATCAGAGGCACTGAGCGAGTGCACACGGACCCCCAACACATGAGCGACGCCGTGGTCCCCGCTGTCGTCCGTCTCTTTGCCCTGAAGCAGCTTTCGCCCCGCGATGACAGCGCCGAAACCCATCCAGATCAGCGTGATGGCCATGGTATCCACCGAAGGCATGGAGGTCAGGCCGTCCACAAGCACGGCAACCAATGACCAGCGACCCCCGAGCAGCAAGGCTCGAGACCAGGTAGGCTTGCCATTTTCGGCAGAAGCCTCAATGGGACGGGTATGGCGCCAGACAAGGGCTAGCAAGTACGCGAACGCGGCCAGCCCGACCGCTCCATGCTTGTAGAGGATGCCGAGATAGGTGCTGTGCGTGCCTGCCGGAAGGGCAAGCTCGGGCGCCTCGCGCGCGGTGCCCCAGCCCAGGACCGGCCGCTCCAGCCAGCCCCTCAGCGTTCCGAGCACGGTGTCAAAGCGCACCGCCGCGGATCCTCCGCGAATCGCCCGACCACGGGCAAAGACTATGGCCGTCAACGTCGACGACGCACGATCCAGCAGGAAGGATCCGCCAGGCGTCGCCAGATCTATGACGATAGCCACACCAACGAGGACGAGTACGACGCCCACAAGTCGCCAGAACACTCGCCGGTAGCGCGAGTAGAAGGCCCACACAAAAAGACCACCCGCTAGCAACCCGCCCATGGCCGCTCTGCCCGTGGTGAACGCCAGGTTCACCAGCCCGAGGAGCAGAATGGCCCAGGCGAGCGCACGCTTCCAGACGGCGTCCTCGCGCGTCAACGTGCCTATTAGCGGAAGCGTGGCGGCCATCGCGCTTGCGTTCTGCAGTGGCCACAGAAAGAGGCTGCTTACTCGATAGTACTCGCCAAAGGGACGAAAGAAGGCCTGACGACCCAGAGACCGCTCGAAGAGCTGGTCCAGATAACCTCCACGCGTCAACGAGGACGGCACTAGCAGCTCCGCGAAGGGGCTCCAATCGGTGGGTCGAAAGCCCAGGAGGGCCGCCACGGAAACCAGAGAGGCGATGGCTACCAATGCGGCCATCAACCAGATCAGCCGCTTGACGTCTCGGAGGCTTCGGGGCACACCAGTCGCCAATACAAACACGGCGCAGGCTGCCACCCAGGATGAGAAGGCCCGACCGAACGTGAGCAGCCGGCGCGCCTGATCGATGCCGAGAGCCGAGAGGAGCTGCACCATGAGGAACAGCCCAAAGGCGGTCCAGAGCGCTCTATATCGCCGGAGCTCAAGCTGCCCCGACAGCGCCAGGCGCAGCGCAAGCAGCGGCAAGGCCACGCTAGGGACGAACTGCTCGATGCCGAGGATCCACCAAGCGGGCCAGAGTAATAGCCAGACAGCCATCTCTCGCAGCGGAGCACGATGATGCAGCCAGTGCCGCTGCCTGGGATCTACCCTCTCGGGCGATGCGGTTGCGTCCATCTATCCCAATCCGGTTCCGTCACATGTATCCAAGGGAACGCAGTCGCTCTTCCACAACGCGTTCGTCCTCTTTGGTGAATCCGCGGTCAGCAGGAGATGTGATGGCGTCCAATGTGGCATCGCCGTCGATGGAGACTTGCAGCGGCTGCTGGAAAAGCGACTGCAGGACATTGCCCTCAGCGTACGCAGGGATGGGGATGCCCAGCCATGCCAGGACCGTCGGGAAAACGTCCACCAGATTAGCCCCATCGATCTGCCCCGGAACCACGGCTTCTCCGTGTGCCAGCAGAATGCCGTCCATGGAATGCATGCCGGAATGGTCGCGCCGAACGAGATTCGGGCGGACCAAGCCTCGCCCGCTCTGGAGGATCGACGACGAGAACTCGTAGCCAGGACGTGGCACGGCGACCAGATCGGGCGCCTCATCGGCGCGTACCCCGTCAAAGGCCTCTTCGCGCGTGAAGACTGTTTCCACGATGGGCTCACCCGTCTCTGGATCTCGCATGGCGAGCAAGGCATCGGCCGCGCGCTGTCGTACGGATAGATAGTCGGCAGGATCGACAGTCCCTTTGGCCTCACGACCACGCAGGTTGACATTGATATAGGCATAGACCCAGCCATGGATCATATAAGCCTGCGTCTGTTCCCAGTCGATCCCGATGGCATCGGTGACCCGCTCCACCAAGCGACGCCGCTGCGCTCTAGGCAGCAGACGCTTGTTCAAGTTCCAGCGATCCAGGCGCAATAGGGCGGTCACCACGGCACGAGCCGCGGATCCAAGTATTCCCACGCCGCCGACATCGGACTCTTGCAAAAGGCCGGCGCGAGCTAGGGCGATGTTGACATTCACCGTCTTGGAGACGGCCTGATGGCCATGGTCCGACAAGGCCAGCACCAGGGTATTCTCGTCTGCCAGACGTGTCACTAGCTCGCTAATCTCCTCGTCGATAGCGCGATATACGGCCAGCCCCTGGGCATAGTGCTTCTCTGAAAAGCCGGGCTGCGACGGGTCCAGCCACGGGTATCCCGCGTGCTGCAGCGTGTCCGTCTCCTGGAAGTGAAGCATGGCCACGTCCCAATCGGGCACAATCTGCTCCAGGAGAAACCGAAACGCCTTGGCCCTGGCGCGAACAGTCTCTTCAGACGCCTTCACAAAGGGCTCCCAGCCCCGCACGTTGAACTCGGTTTGCGGCACCAGGACTCGGTACTCAGGAACGGCCGCCAGGAGCTGGTCCTTGAGAGCCGTGGGGTACGTGAGGTTCGCCTTGACACCGGGGGTGAGCATACCGGCCACGACGGCGCCATCGACGACCTTTGGGGGATAGGTGAGGGGCACGTTCACTGCCACTGCGCGCTTGTCCGCGTGGCTAGCTAGTTCCCACAGCGTAGGCGCCACGATCTCGCGCGACGAGACGACGTGGGTATGATAAGATCCGCCATTCCGCCCATTAAAGTCGAAAAGGCCGTGATTGGCTGGCAGGAGCCCGGTCTGGAAGGTGGTCCAAGCCACCGCCGTGACGGGCGGCACGGTGGAGGATAGAACGCCGTGAGCGCCGCCCTCTCGCATGGCGGCGAGATGCGGGAGATGACCGCGCTGGATCATGGGGTCAAGAATACGCCAGGTTGCGCCGTCCAACCCGAAGAGCATAACACGTCGTCGGTTCATGCAGATCAGTCCTCATTGAGTAAGATGGCATATCAATGCGGGGGGCTTCTGGGGGAGCCCCGCACGAGCGTGAACACGAAGGCCATTTTAGGCGATCTTGCAGGCAGATGCAAAACACACTAGCGGACGCCAGTTCGCGCCGGGGGATCTGGCGGGGAATGCTCGCATCGGTGGCCAAGGGGTTGGCAGGTGCGGAAGGCTTGGCCTTGCTCGTGTGCATAGAAGGACATCCGAGTTCGCTGGGCGATAGGGTCTTGCCCGAGACTGCCGAGACGATTGTGTTGTCGTCCCTTGACACACCTCTGTTACGCGGATCCTCCTTGAACCATGATGGTCGTGGCCGTCTCCAGATCGCGGCGGCCAAGATCCGGGGCCTGGTGGCAGCCATGACAGGCAGACGGATACGTGGACACTGCCTGCCACAATGCGGCGGATCGTACCATGGTGCCATCCACCGCGCAAGCTGCGTGGATCGCGCGGCACTGAGAGGGGAAGAGCCGGGACCTGTTCGTGCCACGGGTCCCGGCTCTTTTGCTGGCGAATGCTCTACGCCAGCTTGTGTCCGCAGGCGTTGCAGAACTTGGCGCCGGGGGGATTCTCCGCGCCACATTCGGGACACGTCACCGTTCCCGCGAGACTCGCGCCACACTCGGAGCAGAACTTGGCGGTCTCTGGATTGAGATGGCCACAGTTCGGGCAGCGAACCTTGACGACCTCTGTGGCAACACCGCTTTGCCCGGCACCGGTAAAGGCGCTGCTCATCGCCTGCCCCATGGCCATTCCAGCGCCCAAACCCACGCCTGTCTGCGCTGCGCCACCGGCGCCGCCTTCGGCTGTCGCGGCATCGCCCATGGCTCGAGCTGCCTTGAACTTTACATAGGCATCCATGTTCCCAATGGCCCCCATGGACGCAGCCTCGTCGATGGCAGCCGACGTTTCTTCCGTCGGACTCACCGATAGGATGTAGAGTTGCTTGAGGGCCAGGCCAACGGCCGCGAAATCATCGTTCAGCTTGGCCTTGACCGCCGCCGAGATCTCCTCAAACATGGCAGGAAGATCCAGGATAGACTCGGTGTTCTCGCCCAAGAGATCCGTGAGGCGGTTGATGATCATGCTGCGCAGATAGTTGGCGATGTCACTCGTGCTATAGTAGCCTCGGGTGCCCACGATCTGGCCTACAAACCGTTGGGGCTCTGCTACTGCCATGTTATAAGTGCCATGCGCTCTCAGCCGCACAAAGCGCAGCACCTCGTCACGCAGAGTGATCGGCTCTGGCGTTCCCCAACGCTGATCGACCATGTCCCGTGTGGAGACAAAGTAGACCTCAGCTGTAAAGGGCGTATCCCCGCTAAAGATGCCCCGCACCAACTGGGACAGGAGTGGGATATTGGCCGTCGTAATCGTGTGTCGGCCCGGTCCAAACGTGTCCAGGGCCTTGCCGTCGCGGAAGAACACCGCTGCTTGATTCTCGCGAACGATCACCTGCGAGCCGAGGCGAAAGTCGCCAGGGCCCTGCTCCGGCACGCGTCGCACCAGCTCCTGTGGCCCGAGATCCGGGCACTCGACAACATCGAGAATTCTGGCCATATGAACCTCCTAGGTGAGCGACCGAGGGAACACGCTACGCGAGGATGATATCCTGTCGTTTGCTGAACGTATCATTCAACTCGTCCAGCAAGGCCAGCAGACTCTCAACCTCGGCAGTCAGGGCCGACGAGTCCTCGCCAGCGGCCGCGACAGCGTCCAGCGCCTCGCTCACGCGAGCCACGCCGTCCATCATGGCCAGATCGAAGGTGTAAAGCGCATCAAGGATCTCCTCGTTCACCTTGATGGCATCAAACACCCCGGCGTAGCCATAGCTCGCGGTCTTGATGCGATCCGCTAGCATCTGGAGCTTGACGGTAGCCCGATCCAGCTGTAACACGAGCCGCAGCTCGCCGGCATCGCTCAGGTCACGTTGCAGCGCGTTGATGCGACGAAGGAGCGCTTCATACTCGCGCGCCACGTGAGAACGCAGCAGCTTGTCTGCCTCTCGGCGGGTTTCCTTTTGCTTGTAGCCCTTGAACCCGGGAACCTGTGAGATCAGCTCTTCCACCTTGTTGCGTGACGCCTCGATTCGTTCGATCAGATCTCCGACCATCTTGCCCGCCCCTCCTTCCCCACTCGCCGCACAAGCCCCAACCATACCCTATACGGGACCCCCCGCCCGAGGTTGCACCCACATTGTAGCTACCGCGCCCTCGCCAGCAAGGCCTTCATGGCTAGACACACGATCACAGCCTAGTAGGCGCCTTCGCCTCGAAGCACCTTGGGGATGGTGCGCAGGAGGATCTGGAGATCCAGCAGCAGCGAATAGTTCTGGACATAGTAGAGATCGTCTTGCGTGTTGTAGTACATGGGTCGATCGCTGCGGCCGTTGATCTGCCACCACCCCGTCATGCCCTGTGGCACCGTAAAGCGCTTCCGCTGCCACAGCTCGTACTTGGCCACCAGCCAGGGCAGCTCGGGACGAGGCCCTACCAAGCTCATCTCGCCTCTCAGCACATTCACGAGCTGTGGCAGCTCGTCAAGGCTGCTCCGGCGCAAAATGCTACCTACCCGCGTCACCCGTGGATCATCTCGGCGCTTGTAGGTCGCCACGCCGTCCTCGCTCAACTCGGCAGTCTTTTCGACGCGCTGCTCAGAGCCAACGTACATGGACCGAAACTTCAGCATGTAGAAAAGGCGACCGTTCTCGCCAACCCGCTGCTGACGGAAGAGAACTGGCCCAGGGGAGTCCAGCTTGATCGCCAGCGCAATGATGCCATAGAGCGGAAGCGTCAACAGAAACAGGCTGCCGCCCACAGCCAGATCAAAGGTGCGCTTGACCAGACGTTGGTAGTCACTGAGCGCGGGGGCTCGCAGATCGATCATGGGAATCCCGGCGAACTCTTCAAAGTCAGCCCGGTACAAGGCCAGCGAAAAATAGTCGGGCACGATGCGCACATGGACGGGAAGCGTATGCAGAGCTGCCACCGCCTGAGACAACCGCTCCCAGGCACGCAAAGGCAGCGTCACGACGACCTCGTTGATGGCGTGCTCGTTGACGACGTCGGTGATCTGGTCCACCGATCCGAGCACGGGAAGGCCGGTAGCGGCCTTGGCGGGGTCATCATCGAGATAGCCCACGAACTCGAGGCCACGCCACGCGTGCGCCTGAAGGCGACTGGCAACCTCGCGTCCGAGGGCGCCTGCCCCCACGATGACTACACGGGCGATCTCGCCGTTCTTCCGACGCTTGGGCGCTATCACCGCAGCCACGAGACGCCAGCTAGCCATCGATGCCCACAGCAGCGCCACGATGAGGATCAGAAGCCAGCGCGATGTTTCACGGTAGGTGAGGTACATCAATCCTGCGAGCACGAGCCCACAAAAAAGAGCGGCTCGCGTCACGTGACCGAGCTGCTGCCGATAGCTCTCCATGCGCGAGGGATCATAGACGCCAAGCGCCAGCGCCACGGCAAGCCACGTCACAGGCACAAGCCACCAGAAAAATGGCGGCATGAGGCCTTCACGAGGCAGAGGGATCGCCCAAGGCCAGTTCGGACGTACCCACCACGCAGCCAAGAGCGCCACTACTGCCATGACGAGATCCATAAAGAGCGAGAGGATCGCATAGTTGACGCTATGGCGACGGAACATGAAACGATTCCCTCACGTGATCCAGCAAGCGAACGCACCATCTAGGCGCATTCTAGCGCGCAGACTCTGATTTCTCAAGCCCTGCAGCAGCCCGCGTTCTGCCGTCCCCATCGGAACCAGGATGGCCATCGAGGTACCCCAACTGCTCGAGGCGCGACACGATGATGCCAACACTCTCTTCGACGGTCTGAGTCGCCGAGTTAACGACAATGTCCGGCTGCTCCGGAGGCTCATATGGGTCGGAAATCCCGGTAAAGTTCGCGATCTCGCCCGCCAAGGCTTTCTTGTAGAGACCCTTGACGTCACGTTCGATCAGCACCTCTAGCGGGCAATCTACGAAACACTCGACAAACTCACCGATCTCGTCTCGTGACTGCTGACGGCGCGCCCGATACGGCGAGATGAAGGAGCACAACACGGCAACGCCGTTGCGGGTGAGAAGCTTGGCCACAAAGGTCACCCGGCCGATATTCAGGTCGCGGTCCTCTTTGCTAAAGCCAAGGTCCTTGGTCAAGCTCTGCCGGACGATATCCCCGTCCAGTCGTTCGACCTTGAGACCCCGCTCCCGTAGAATCGGCTCTAGCGCGCGTGCCAGCGTCGTCTTGCCTGCCCCGGAAAGACCCGTGAACCACAGCGTGAACCCGAGATCCTGTGCCATCTTGCCTCCACGATGTTGATGTTGTACGGAATGATGAACGTTTTGCATGCAATCTACAAGCGCTCCGTCCCCATCCAATCGGGCGGCGTTATGCCAAGCCCATTGAGGATGGACGGAGCGACGGCCCTCCATGTGCGCGCCGCGCGTCCCGATGGAGCCTCCCCACCCGTGGCGATGTACAGCCCATGCTGGGCGTGGTTGGCGTCATCGGGACCGGTGTCGTTCTCGAAAACGTGCACGGTGCCGTGTCCAATGGAGCCTACGGACCGCCACGCCAGATTCCCCAGATATACGATCAAGTCCGGCGGGATATTGCGTACCTGGCGATAGACATCTTCTGGGCGGAATGCTCGTGTGCCCATCAACGACCCCTCGTGATCGGTGGCCGCCTCCAGTTGAGCCGCCAGCTCGTTACGAACCCGATCATACTCCTTGGCCGGCACGACGCCTTGGGGCTCACGGCCCTCCACATTGAGGAACACCCGTGCATAATAGCCGCCTGAGGCCCAAGCGCGCGTGTGCTCCCAATCCACGGCACAATCCTCTATCCTGGCGATGCCCTGGGGTTGTTCCTTCAAGACTAGATAACCGCGCCGGATCAGCCATTCGTTGATGCAAAAGCCGCCCATCATGGGCTGGCCGCCGTGGTCCGACAGTACCACCGCGCTGGTGCCTCGCGGCAGGAGATCGAGCATCTCGCCGATCTGCCCATCGAGATAGACATAGTAGTCATGCATCGCCTGTTCGTACGGGTTCCCAGGCTCATACTTTGGGTGGTTGGGATCGCAATGTTTCCAGAAGCCGTGGTGGATGCGATCCACGCCTATTTCCACCCAGATGAACAGATCCCATGGCTTGCTGGCGAGAAGATGCTTCACGAGTGCGCATCGCCGCTCCGTCATGTCCTGAATCTGCGAGAGGAGATAGTCCTTGCGATCGGTACGGAACTGATGCACATCCACAGCATAATCCCCGACCGTCTCGCGGATCTCGTCGGCAAGCTCCTCGGGCCAGGTGTACTTGGAGCGCGTGTCGGGCGCCAGGAAACCGCTCACGAGCCATCCATTGACGGGGCGCACAGGAAACGTTTGCGGAACGCCAACAACTGCCACCCGCTTGCCCGCATCGCTGACCATGTCCCAGACGCGGGGTTCTTGAACCGCAGCTCCCGTGGCGATACCCATCTTGTCGTAGGAATGGTCGGAGCGATTACGGAACCCATAAAAGCCCAACTCGCCAGGATCCCGCCCGCTGAACATCGCCGACCATGCCGGCACGGTGATCGCCGGGATCGTCGTCTCCAGCGTACCATAGCGCCCTTGGGCCGCCAAGCGAGATAGGTTTGGCAGGTCGGCTGCATAGCGATCAAAGACCAAACTGGGCTCGGCGCAGTCGAGCCCGATGACGAATACCTTGTTGCGCCCTCGCCTACCAAACAGTCGCCCAAGCATCGTAGCGCTACTCCTCTCGGTTCCGCATCGCTTCGATCAGAAGCTGAGCCACCTCTGGCCGCGTGAACTCGGGCGGCGGGGCCTCGCCACGCCGGAGCATCTCGCGGACCTGTGTGCCGCTAAGGAAGATGTGATCGTCGCGGCTGTGAGGGCAAGTCTTTGATGAGACAACCGCGCCACACTTTTTGCAGTAGAAGGCATACTCGAAGCGCAGAGGCGTGATGCCGATCTCCTCGGGAGCAAAGGTGTCAAAGATCCTCTGCGCATCGTACGTCCCATAGTAGTTGCCCACGCCGGCGTGGTCGCGTCCCACGATAAAGTGGGTGCAGCCATAGTTCTTGCGGCAGAGCGCGTGAAAGATGGCCTCTCTAGGGCCAGCGTACCGCATGGCCGCAGGGAACACGCCAAGCACGACTCGATCCGTCGGGTAATAGTGATCGAGCACTATGCGATAGCTTTGCATGCGCACCTCAGCGGGGACGTCGTCGCTCTTGGTCTCGCCTACCAAGGGATGCAACAGCAGGCCGTCCACCATCTCAAGGGCCGTCTTTTGCAGGTACTCGTGCGCGCGATGGATGGGGTTTCGCGTCTGAAAAGCGACGATCGATCGCCAGCCTCGCTCGGCAAAGATAGCTCGCGTTTGCGCAGGATAGCGTGGGTAGGCATCGAAACGCCCATCGGAGATCTCGTTTAGCAACCAGATGGGACCGCCGAGCAGCACATCTCCTTGCGCATAGAGACGCGCCACGCCTGGATGGGCGTCCTCCGTCGTCCTATAGACCTCTTGGGCCTCGCGACGCTTGTCATAGGTGTAGCGATCGTGGACCTCCATGATGGCCAAGATTCTTTCTCCATCACAGAGCGCCACCTGATCGCCGACGGAAATGTCCTCGGCCAGATCATCGCTGACATCGAGAGTGATGGGAATGGTCCAGACGGTGCCATCGGGGAGCCTCATCTCGCTCACGACCGATTGGTAGGCCTCGCGCTCCAAAAAGCCTGTCAGAGGGCTGACCACGCCATGGGCGATGAGCTCCACATCGGAGATAGCGGCCTCCGAGAGGGGAATGCATGGCAACGTTTCTGCTAAGCGAAGAGCGGAATCGCGCAGCGGGCCTCGGAGGACGCGATCAACAAGGGCGCCACCATGGGGCAGGATCGAGGCAACTTGCCCACGAGCGTTCTGCACGGCTAGGTCCTCCATCTTGCTGGTCCATCACTGTGCCGCGGCGTATCCGCTTGAGATGGCTACTGCTACCCCCGAAGCAAGGATATGCCGTGTCACGTATCTTACGGGGATTCGGAGCAAATCCCCAACACGTAAGTCTATGCAACAAGGATGAAAGCGCCAAACCACGAACCGAGACGCCCTCGCTCCTTGAGCCTGGACATGCCTATGACAGCGCACTATGATGGGTCCTAGCAATGATGCCACGGGGTGAGGAGGAAACCATGCGAGAGCAGCTGCGCGCCGGAGTCATCGGGTTGGGCATTCTTGGATCGCAGCATGCAGAGCACCTGGCGAACCACGCGAGCGTGCGTCTCGTCGCCGTTGCCGATATTCGCCAGGCGGTAGCTAAAGAGATCGCGGCGCGCCACCAGGCCGAGCCATACGCCGACTATCGGCAGATGCTCAAGGACCATATGCCGGATCTGGTAGTCGTCGCTACGCCAGACCCGCTCCACAAAGAACCGACGCTGGCCTGCCTGGACGCGGGTGTGCCGTCGGTCTTTCAGGAGAAGCCACTAGCGACGACGCTCGCAGATGCCGAGGCCATCTGCGAGGCGGTCGAGCGCCACGGCGCGCGCCTCTTTGTGAACTATGCTAATCGCGCTGCTCCCTTGGATATGGCCACGCGCTATGTCATGCAACGCGGGCTTCTGGGGCCCGTGGTGTACGGCGAGTCGCGGCTGGACGACAATATCAGCGTCCCCACCAAGATGTGGGGGGGGCGCAGCCAGGATTGGGCGGCCGGCTCGTCCACCGTGCATTTCCTGCTCAGCCACGTCGTGGACCTGCTCCGTTTCTATTTTGCGCCGGTCGAGGTGACGGACGTCTTTGCCATCAGCCAGCGTCAGGTGCTGGGATACACGCCCGATGTCTATGACGCCTTTCTGACGATGGATTCGGGGATGCGCGTCCGCGTCAAGGCCGAGTGGATCAAGCATATCGACGAGCTGGTAGAGTTCTACATGTGCTTCTCGGGACACGAGGGCACGCTGATCTATAACAAGCGGGGCGGCTTTGGCACCGAGCCAGGCTGGCGCGCGAATCTACCGAACGACGTGGATGCGGACGCCTTGCTGGCTCATCAGGAAGCGCTGCTGGAGCTCGGTGCCAACGTGCGGGCCATGTTCCATCGGCCCGAGCTCACGGCGGGTGCCTTGCAGGCGGGGATGGCCGACCGCGTTCCGTCTCTGGAGTTCCGAGGCCTAGGCTATGGCAAGCCCATGGCGCTTTCGGATGCCATCATCGATGCCATCGTGCAAGACACGCTCGAGCCCACGGGATGGGAGGGTCTTGGACCTGTGCCGACCCATCTGGACGGCCTGGCTCAGACCAGGATCACCGACGCCATCATCCGCTCAGCCGATCTGGGCGAGCCCGTAAGCCTCTAGGACCATCGACAAGCGCGAACCCCGCCACTCGATGGTGGCGGGGTTCATGGCGCGGCGTCAGTCAGCCTCGAGTGGCAATGGGTCCTCGTCTTTGCCGGTGAACTGCTGGGCCAGGCTATCCTGCGTCAGGTACCAGATCGTGAGCACGCCTACGGCCGTTCCTGTCGGGAAATCGAACAGACCGAACGCTGCCAACACCAGGGCTACCCAACGAGCCCACGGCTGCATCTCTAGCAAGCCCCAGCCGACGGCCAGCGAGAGCGCCGCATAGACAAAGACGGCGAATCCGGCCATCCCCAGCACGGTGAACACGACGACGGCCCCTACGGCATCGGTCAGCACAAAGAGCATGGACAGCGCCGCGAGCACGACGATACCCGCCAGGAGCAGGGCCACAATCCCTACAAAGAACCGGTAGATCGCCAGCAGCGTGACGCCCTGTGGCCGCTTGCGTTGTTCTTCCGTCATCGCGCCCTCCTCCGCATCCGTCCGCGCCAGAACGCCTCGATTTGCCAACTGCTATACGGCAGGGGCTGACCAGCGTTGCGCTACGGCGTCCAGCGGCGCCCCTCGTCCAGCATGATGAGATAGTTCTCCAACGGGATATAGTTGGCGACGCTGTTCCCCGTGCCGAGGCAGTAACCGCCGCCCGGCATACAGGCCTCAAGGGTGTCGCGCACGCGCTGTCGGATGGCCCTTTCATCGGCGCGGCAGAGGAAATCGACATCGATGCCTCCCAGCGCGGCGAGCCGATCCCCATAGAGACGCTGGTGCTCGATCACGGTGATGATGGTATCCTCGAACGAGTGCTGCGCGTCGATCTGCACGTCCTCGATGAGATCGGGCATGATCTCCTTCAGGTTCCCGCAAGAGTGCAGCAAGTACGGGCGTCCGGCCGCATGGGACATCTCGGCCATCAGCTTGTGGCCAGGAAGCACGAACTCGCGCAGATCATCCGGACTGATGAGCGTCGCCGAACGGAAGCCCATGTCGTCGCTGCCCCACACCATCTTGACACGATCAAACTGCAAGATGCGCTCCAGCGCGCCTCGGAAGAGC
>JBNGEB010000053.1:0-12785 GCA_049975585.1 Anaerolineae bacterium | reverse complement strand
TCCCCACTATACCAGACCAGCCACTTTCCGAGGGCTCTCGGTGCCAGATGTGCTGCTATCGGGCGACCACGCCCGCGTGGCGCGTTGGCGACGCGAGCAGGCGCTGCGGCGGACATGGGAACGTCGTCCCGACTTGCTGGAGGACGCCGAGCTCTCGAAAGCCGACCGCGCCTTTCTCGAAAGCCTTGAGGATCAGCAAGATGAATCAGCCTAGTCACATCCGCGCGGATCGCCTTGCGCATCCTATCGCCGTTTGGTGTCATCCACGCCCCATGCTATAATCTCTACTTGTGACTAGCAACGAAAGGCGGTAGCGAACCATGACAGACATTCTTCGCACGCTGGCGCCCGAGCCGAACCCGAACATCCCCGACCTTCGGAGCGGCGACACGGTGCGTGTGCACGCGCGTATCGTCGAGGGCGATCGCGAGCGCGTGCAGGTGTTCCAGGGTGTGGTCATCCGGATGCGACGTGGCGCCGACGGCGGGAGCTTTACGGTTCGCCGCATCGCCGCGCACGGCATCGGCGTGGAGCGTACGTTCAAGCTACGCTCGCCGCGCCTGGACAAGGTAGAGATCGTTCGCCGGGCCAAGGTGCGTCGGCGACAGCTCAACTACCTGCGCAAGGCCAAAGGCAAGGGCCGTCGGCTTAAGGAAGACCGCGCCAGGCCAGGCGCTGCATAAGCGCCCCTGCCATTGCCAGTAGGTAGGCGGGGCTCGCTTCGGAGCGCTCCGCTTTCCAAGGCACGCATCGCCTCCACCGCTCGGACCTGGCCATTCTAGCTGGGCAAAGCAGTGGAGGCGACTTTGTGGTCCCAACCATTGCTATGCACCATGCGCCATCCCACCACCCTGGGGAGGGCAGGATGCTCGACCGGCCCAATCTTTCGCTCGAGTCGGCCCTGTGGCGTGCGGGGCACCGCGCCGTCGCAGGAGTGGACGAAGCTGGCCGTGGCGCCTGGGCGGGGCCGGTCGTCGCGGCAGCCGTGGTGCTCCCATCCGACGCCGATGGCCTCCTCACCTCTCTAGCCGATGTCAACGACTCCAAACTTCTCACGCCCAGCGTGCGCGAGCGCTGCGCGACGCTCATCGCCGAGCAGGCTACGGACTGGGCAGTTGGCTTTGCCAGCGAGGGCGTGATCGACGCTAGAGGGATCGTGGCGGCGACCCAAGCGGCGATGCAGCGAGCCATCGCGCGCCTGGCAACTAAGCCCGAGATCCTCGTCATCGATCACCTGCTGATACCCAACGTACCTACGCCCCAGATCGCCCGCCCCAAAGCCGATGCCACGCACCTTTCCGTCGCAGCAGCCTCGATCTTGGCCAAGGTCGCCCGCGATCGCTACATGGTGGCTGTGCATCGGCTCATACCTCAATACGCGTTCGTCCACAACAAGGGCTATGGCACGCCCGAGCATCGCGCGCTCCTATCGCGCCACGGCGTCTCCCGCTACCATCGACGCTCCTTCGCGCCGATGCGACGGATGCTGGAGGAGGACTATGGCCAATCGTGACCGCCTGCTGAGCGGCTTGACTCTGGCCGTCGTGGACGTCGAGACGACCGGCCTGAGCCCATCTCGAGGGCACCGCGTCTGCGAGATCGCCGTTGTGCGCTATGCCTCGGGGCACCCCACCGCCACGTTCCAGCAGCTCGTGGACCCCCAACGGCCCATGGACCCCGGCGCGTTTGCCGTGCATGGCATCACGGACCAGATGCTGGCCGGAGCGCCGCCCTTCCCCGCTATAGCATCCCAGGTCCTAGAACTCACCCGCGATGCCATCTTGGTAGGCCACAATGTGTGGTTCGACACGCGTTTCCTGGCAGCCGAGCTGGGTCGGGCAGGCCTGTCACTTGCACCCAATGCCTGCCTGGATACCCTGGATCTGGCCCGCGCCATCCTGGAACTGCCGCACTACAACCTCTCCACGGTCAGCTCCGCCCTTGGCGTCCGCGTTCGAGGCCGCGCTCACCGTGCCATGGCCGACGCCCTCATGACCTGGGGCGTCCTCGGTAGATTGCTCGATCTGCTCGATGACGACGAGATCGAAGGCCTGGAGGACCTGTTCCAGTTCCAACGCGCCAGGAGCTATACGGCAACTAACGAGCGATTCGACATCCCAGTGGCCATCCAGAGGGTCCTCGCAGAGGGCCTCATGCTGCACATACGCTACACGGATGCGGCCGGCCGAGCCACGGAGCGCATAGTGCACCCGTTGCGCGTTGTCCCTGGCGCCGAGGCGCCTGCTCTGGAGGCCTACTGCTACCTTCGCCAGCAGATCCGTCACTTTCGCCTAGATCGAATTGTGTCCTATGATCTGGTTGAGGGCGAAACCTAGCCATGCCAGAGCTTCCCGAGCTGCAAGCCCTGGCCGAGCGCCTGGAGCATACGATCGTTGGACGAACCGTGACGAGCGTCGAGGTTCATCGGCCTCTGATCCTCCGCTCCCTGGAGCCCGACGAGGATCCAACCTCCTTTTGCCAGGATCGGCAGATCCTCTCGGCATCGCGCCGCAGCAAGACCCTCCGACTGGAACTCGAGGGGCAACGATGGATCGTGCTCAACTTGATGCTCGCGGGCACCCTTCGTCGTTGTGCTCAGGGTGCGCCCCTGCGCTCCAGGGACGCCGTCTCCTGGCTGCTGGATGACGGTACCAGCCTGCGCCTCTTTGACGCTACGGGCATGGCCAAGGCGTACCTGTGCCACGACCCCGATGCCGTTCCAGGATTCGACCCCGGGCCAGAGCCTTTCGACGCCGAGCTCACGGACCAGGCGTTCGCTCAAGCCTTGGGTCGCTACCGCGGCGAGATCAAAGGCGTCCTCACTCGCGGATCGTCAGTAGCAGGCATCGGCAACGCCTATGCCGACGAGATCCTTTTTCGCGCCGGCATCTATCCTTTTCGCAAGACGCCAACGCTGACCGCCGACGAGGTAGAACGCCTCTACGAGGCCATGAGGTGGGTACTAGCCGAAGCGGTGACAGAGGCCAGATCTCGCCTGGGTGACGATCTCGATCTCGGGCATGACCGCTCGCTAGCCGTACACGGTCGCGGCGGCGACCCGTGCCCGGTCTGCGGGACGCCCATCTCTGAGATACGCGCGCGGGGACGCATCACGAGCTTCTGCAGGCAATGCCAGCCCGGCTCGCTGCTAGATCGATAGCATGGCAGCCCATACGACGCTTGCCTCGCATCGGCGCTGCCCGTATAATCGTTGCGGTCGCGCGCCGGGTTCCACTGCCGTCTGGGGGTCTTTTGTGATCTTGGGCCACTGCACCCTTCCAGGCGCCGTGTGAGCTCCCATGCGCGCTCACACACAGCTGTTCAGCTCCTACCGAGACGCCCGTCGGGAGGTTCCATGACCGATACCAAGGACTCGCTGACCGTCGACATCACGCAAGAGATGCGGCAATCTTACCTCGACTATGCCATGAGCGTCATCACGGCGCGGGCGCTGCCCGACGTACGGGACGGCCTCAAGCCCGTCCAGCGCCGCATTCTCTATGCCATGCGAGAGCTCGGCCTCAGCCCCGACCGCCCCACGCGCAAGAGCGCCCGCATCGTGGGCGAGGTGCTCGGCAAGTACCATCCGCACGGCAACGACGCCGTCTATGACGCCATGGTCCGCATGGCCCAGGATTTCAGCCTGCGCTACCCGCTAGTGGAGGGCCAGGGCAACTTTGGCTCGGTGGATGGGGATGGCGCCGCGGCCATGCGCTACACCGAGGCGCGTCTCTCCGAGCTGGGCCAGGAGATGTTGCTCGATATTGGCAAGGATACCGTTGACACGGCGCCCAACTTTGACGGCACCCTCCAAGAACCTACCGTCCTGCCAGCCTTGCTGCCCAATCTCCTGGTCAACGGCGTGGGCGGCATCGCCGTCGGCATGGCCACCAACATCCCGCCGCACAACATCAACGAGGTAGCCGATGCCATTGCCTACCTGATCGATCACTATGACCAGATCGAGGAGATCGGCGTCGAGGACCTCATGGCGTTCATTCAGGGGCCCGATTTTCCCACCGGCGGCCTGGTCCTGGGCAACGACGGCATCCGCCAGGCCTATGCCACGGGCAAGGGACGCATCGTCTGCCGCGCCCGCATGCATGTGGAGGACCTGCGTTCCCACAAGCGCATCGTCGTCACCGAGCTTCCCTACCAAGTCAACAAGGCCAACCTGGTCGAGCGCATCGCCAAGCTCGTGCGCGATGGCCGGGTCGAGGGGATCGCGGACCTTCGCGACGAGTCCGACCGCAACGGCACCCGCGTCATCATCGATCTGCGTCGAGGCATCGAGCCCGGCAGCGTCCTGTCGCCCCTGCTCAAGTACACCCAGCTCCGCACGACCTTTGGCTGCAACATGCTGGCCCTCGACGATGGCCAGCCAAAAGTGCTGTCCCTCAAAAAGCTCCTCATCCACTATATCGAACACCGCCACGAGGTGATCGTACGGCGCAGCGAATACGACCTGGCGCGCGCCCGCGAGCGCGCCCACATCCTCGAGGGCCTGCTGGTAGCGTTGGACAATCTGGATGCCGTCATCGCCACCATCAGGCGCTCTCGCACGGCCGATACGGCCCTCACTAACCTGCGTCGCCGGTTCAAGCTCACCGAGGACCAAGCGCGCGCCATCCTGGACATGCAGCTACGGCGCCTGGCCGCCCTGGAGCGCAAGCGCATCCAATCCGAGTACGACGAGGTCATAGCGCGCATCGCCTACCTGGAGGACCTCCTCGCCAGCCGCACCAAGGTGCTCGCCCTGGTCAAAGAGGATATCCTGGATCTCAAAAAGCGCTATGGCGACCCGCGGCGCACCCGCATCTGCGAGGCCACGGCGCCAGGCAGCAAGAGCGTCAAGCTGGAGGACTTGATCCCCGACGACGAGCGGCTGGTGTTCGTGACGCGCAAGGGCGTTGTCCGCTCCGTCAAGCTGGGCACGCCACAGGCGCGTCGTAGCGGCACGCAGGCCATCGCGGGCATGTCCAACCAAGAGAGTGATGTCGTCCTGGCCGCCAGCCACGCTCACGCCAAAGACACGGTGGTCTTTGTGACGGCACAGGGGCACGCGGCCTTGGTGCCAGCCCATCGTCTTCCAGAGGTGGCGCAGCATCCTGAGGGCACGCCCTTCTATGCGTGCACGACCCTGCCCCGCGATCATCAGGTCGTCGCCATGCTGGTCCTCCCTGACGTAAGCGACGAGAACCCCGCCGATGAGAGCCCCGCCCGCGAGGGGTTGCTGGCCTTGGGCACACGCCAGGGGAAGGTCAAACGGTTGCGGCTCTCCGATCTGGCCGAGGTCGGCACGGCTGGAGAGATCGCGGGCGTCGCAGAGGATGACGCCATCGGGTGGGCCGCCCTCTGCACCGACGACGATGAGATCATGTTCGTCACGGCACTGGGCAAGTCCATCCGCTTTCCCGCGAGCGACGTGAGACCTCAAGGCCACACGGGCACTGGCGTCATCGGCATCAAGCTGCAGGACGAGGACACCGTGGTGGGGATGGACGTGGTTCGCCCCGACGCCGAGCTCTTGGTGGCTACCAGTCACGGCTATGCCAAGCGTACGCCGCTCTCGCAGTACTCGGCCCAGGGACGAGGCGGCCAGGGGCTCCTCACCATGGATGCCAACAAGCTCGACGACACCGGCCCTATCGTTGCTGGAGTCATCGTCGAGCCAGACGACGATCTCGTCCTGACGACAGCCAAGTGGCGGATGCAACGGATCGCCGCCGCCGATGTGCCGGCGCTAGATCGCGCCACATGGGGACGCTTGGTCAGCGACGAGAGCCCCATCTGGGCGCTCTCGAACGACACGCTAGACGGCGTTGTACCCATCCTTGAAGGCGTGGAGGGCCATGAGGACGTGCCGCCGCAGGAAGACGATGCGGATGCCACCAAAGACTCGACATCTGAGGAGGACCGCACGCCCTCCGACGATAACGACCAGGCATCCGCCAGGAACAAGCGGTCCAGCTCATCGCGCACCCGACGTGGCACCGTCACGCGTCGCCGCACGCGGAGCTGAGTCAGATAATAGGGGCGAAAGCGTATCTCGCAGACGACGGCCAATGCTTGCTCGCCTAGACCTCCCCCGGCGTTCATCACAGGAGAAGGAACCATGCTCGCCAAGCTCGCCAAGGCTGCCAAGAGGGTCCGCGTCGTCTCGATTGTGCTGCTTGTTGGCCTCTTTGCCGTCGCCGGCTACTATCTCTATGACTATTATGTCCAGCGAGCGGCTCCCGCCCGCACCGTCGAGGCCTACTTTCAGGCCCTAACGGACGGCGATCTGGACGAGGTCTATCGCCTCACCAACCCCGCCAGCCTGCGTGACATCTATGGCCGCCCCATCACCAAGGGCGAGCTGCTGCGCCAGCTCCGCGCCATGACGGGCGACGAAGCCGTTCCCATCCTAGAGGTCAGGGAGAACCTGCTCTTTGATCGTGGGGGATGCTACTACTATTCGGTGACGCTGCGTTCCACGGTGGGCGGAGAATCCCTCGGTCGGATCCTCGTCGAGGTTTGCCGCGAGGACGGCGTCTGGTACGTGACCCACCCATTCGCGATCATGCTCTAGACGGGGACAGCCCGGTGGACATCCGCGAGTTGCTGGTCCGGGGACGAGGCCCCATGATCGAGTTCATGCCCGAGCCCAGCGCCGAGGCGTTGGCCGAGACCATCGTCGCCTTTGCCAACGGCGTCGGCGGCACCATCATCGTGGGCATGGATCCCCAAGGGCACGTGCACCCCGACGTTGCCGACGATGCCGAGCCCCTCTACGAGCGAGCTCTGGGCATGTGCCTGCCCCTCTTTCGCGCCAACGAGCTGCCTCTCTGGCGGACGGAGCCCGTTCGCGAGCACCAGGTGGCCACCATCACCGTTCGACCCACCCATCGCGAGATGAGCTTGCATGGGCAGGCCGTGTACGTCCGCTCGGGCACGCAGAACGTGCGCGTGCGCGATCTGGCCCCAACCGACGTGGACGAGCCCGCCGATGAGCTGTACGAGTCTCAGACCGTGCCCGGCGCCACGCTGGATGACCTGGATGACGAGATCATCGAGGAGTACCGTCGCAATCGGCTACAGCGTGGCCCCAGTGGCGCCGTCCTGACGCGACGCGAGCTCTTGCGGGACGCTGGCGCCATCACAACTCAGGATGAGCCAACCGTCGCGGGGATGCTTCTCTTTGGCAGGAACCCAAACGCCTTTCTCCCGCAAACGGGCGTGGTCATCGTGCGCTTTGCGGGCACCAGCCTGCGCCAGGCAGCTCGAGGCGACCAGCGCTACGGACGTCGCGTAGAGATCAGTGGCCCGGCCGCGCGGATCATCGAGAGCGCGTGGCAAGTGCTGTTCGAGGAGCTGCATCGCGAGCCCGTCCACGATGGCCTCGAGCGTCGCGAGACCTACGCCCTACCCCCCGAAGCTGTGCGCGAGGCGATGGTCAACGCCGTCTGCCATCGCGACTATACCGTGCGGGGGCAACGCGTGGAGATTCGCGTGTTCGACGACCGCATGGAGATCCACTCACCGGGTGGGCTACCCGGCCACATCACGCTGGACAACATCCTAGACGAGCACTATTCGCGGAACCCTCGTCTGGTGCGCGGCCTCTATCACTGGGGGTACATCGAGGAGCTGGGTCAGGGCGTGGACATCATCTATGACGCCATGCGTCGCGAGCACCATCCCGACCCCGAGTTCCGCGAAGCCGGCGCCGGCCTCGTCGTGACGCTGCGCAACGCCGTGGACGACCTCTCGCGCGAGATCGAGGGGAGCGTCAATGGGCGGCAGATGCGCGCCCTGCGCTACCTCCGATCCCATGGAAGGCTCAGCTTTGCGCGCTACCAGGAGCTCTGCTCCGAAGCCACGTCCGAGGCCCTGCGCCTTGATCTGCAGGACCTTGTGGAGCGGGGCGTCCTGCTCAGGATAGGGGGTTCGCGCGGCACCATGTGGGTTCTAAAATAGCGGCCAGAAAGGAAAAGGGCGCGACTCGATGGTCGCGCCCGAGCGTACCAACGATCAGAGCGTTGCCTGGCGCTATCCTGCGCGCGAGTCTTGCTGCGATTCGGCCACGTCCGACACTGCGTAGCTGAGCATCCCCGCCAACCATCGCGGCACGCGACCTTGCAGGCGCACGCCGTCCGGCTGGTAAACCTCGCTGTCCACGATGCCATACTCGTGCCACCTATTCACGAGGTCGCCGGCGCCGTACGGGATGGTGACGTCACATGCCGTCAGCTCGTCACGCAGCGCCTCTTCCACGGACCTCAGTAGATCGTCGATGCCAACGCACTGCTCGGCCGAGATCGGCACGACGCGATCGTACCGCGCGTGAACCTGGTTCATCAGCGACGGGCCCACCCACGGACTGGAGCCTTCGCGTAGGTAGGTCTCAGGATCTACCAGGTCCACCTTGTTCAGCGCCAGCATGATGGGCTTGCCGCCCGCGCCGATCTCGTCAAGCACCTCCTCCACGGCCTCGACCTTGGCGAGGAGGTTGCGGTCGCTGACGTCGGCAACGTGGAGCAGCAGATCAGCCTCGCCTACCTCTTCCAACGTCGCGCGAAAGGCCGCCACCAGCTCTGTGGGCAGCTTCTGGATGAAGCCAACAGTGTCCGTGAAGAGCACCTTTTTGCCCGAAGGCAACGAGACGCGCCGCGTGGTTGGATCGAGCGTAGCAAAGAGCTTGTCCGCCACCAGGACATCGGCGTCGGCCAAGCGATTGAGGAGCGTGGACTTGCCGGCGTTGGTATAGCCGACGATGGCCACCACCGGCATACCGCTGGAGCGACGACGTCCGCGCTGCAAGCCGCGGTGCATGCGCACCTCTTCCAGCTCCTCGCGGATGCGCGCCATACGTCGACCGATATCGCGGCGGTCCATCTCGAGCTGCGTCTCGCCAGGACCACGGAGTCCTACGCCGCCCACGCCCTGTCGCGACAGGTGCGTCCACAGCCGCGTGAGCCTCGGCAGGCGGTAGGCGTACTGCGCCAGTTCAACTTGCAGCGAACCCTCGCGGGTGTTGGCATGCATGGCAAAGATGTCCAGGATCAGCGCGGTGCGGTCCAGCACCTTGCAATCCAACTCACGCTCCAGGTTGCGGAGCTGCGCCGGCGACAACTCCTCGTCAAAGATGACCACGTCGGCGTCCTCGGAGCGGGCCAAGGTGGCGATCTCTTTCACCTTGCCCGATCCCACCAGCGTGCCGGGATTGGGCGTAGAGAGCTTTTGCGACTCACGCCCCACCACACGGATGCCAGCAGTGCTCGCCAGCAACGCCAACTCGTCCAGCGACTCTTCCATGGTGAGGAGCTGCTCCTCGCCATAGATCGCGATGCCTACCAGGACAGCGCGCTCGGGATCCCGCGCCGCCTTGGTCTGCGTTTGTCTCAGAGTTTTGATAGTCTCTCTCCTACTTCTCTCAGCCGCTCCTCGGGCACGCACACGGACAAGCGCATGTAGCCCGCCCCATGCGGACCAAAGGCCGTTCCGGGCGTCATCCACACGCCGACCTTTTCTAGCACCTCTTGGGCAAAAGCGTCGGCATCCACCCCCTCCGGGACTCGGCTCCACACGTATAGCCCACCCTTGGGTGACACAGCCGACATTCCAATCCTAGGCAAAAAGTCCAAGATGATGTCACGACGGCGCTGATAGATCATGTTGCGCTCAGCCAACCAGGACTGGTCGCCCGTCAAAGCAACGGTCGCAGCGTCCTGGATGGGACGAAAGATGCCCGAGTCGATATTAGTCTTGACGGTTGTCAGCGCCTTGATGGCCTCGGCGTTGCCAACCACCATACCCACGCGCCACCCGGCCATGTTGTAGGTCTTGGACAGGGAGTTGAACTCCACCGCCACGTCCTTGGCGCCTGGTAGCTCCAAGATGCTGGGCGCTACGTACCCGTCGTAGGTCAGGTCGCAGTACGGGTTATCGTAGCAGATCAGGATGTCATACTTGCGGGCAAAGGCGATGGCCTCCTCCAGGAAGGACATCGGCGCCGCAGCACCGGTTGGATTGTTCGGATAGTTGAGCCACATAAGCGTGGACATGTTCGCCACATCGGGGGGAATGGCCTCGAAATCGGGCAACCAGCCCTGCTCCTCCAACAAGGGAATCGCGTAATAATCGCCGCCGGCCATCAGGGCACCCATGCGATAGGTGGGATACCCCGGATCCGATGCTAACACCAGATCGCCCGGATCGACAAAGGCCAAGGCCATATTGGCCAGGCCCTCCTTGGAGCCGATCAGGGGGCGCACCTCGGTATCGGGGTCGAGCGTTACGCCGAATCGCTGCTCATAGTAGGAAGCGATCGCCTTGCGCAGGCCGGGCGTGCCATAGTAGCCCGCATAGCCATGGGTGTCGTCACGCAGGGCGGACGCGTGCATCGCCTCGATAATATAGGACGGCGGGGCGAGATCGGGGCTGCCGATGCCCAACGAGATCACGTCGACGCCCTTGGCGCGTTGCGCGGCGATGCGCTTTTCCACGGTGGCGAACACGTACGGCGGCAGGTTGGCGACGCGGTCTGCGATCTTCATGGTAGTTCCTCCTAGATGCCCACTATGGGCCTTCCGTTTGGCCCGAGTTCCACATCGGGCCGTCAACTAGAGGCTCCCCTTTGAGCAAGGTCTCCAGCACATTCCCCACGCGTTGCAGGCTCGCTGCGCTCAGCTTGTCCGGCGTATCGTGGGTTGTGTGCCAGTAGATATAGTCAAAGTCGATGATCAATGCAGCGGGGATGCCCTGCTGCAGAAACGGCGTATGATCATCGACGATGGCATGGCGATGCTCCGCCACGAAATAGTGGCCATAGCCCATGCTGTCCGCCAAGCGCCAGATCCGCTCCTGGAGCCAGAGCGTGGACGACCACTCGAAATAGAGCTCCTGCGTGGCGTCGCCGACCATATCCACGACGACGACGTAGGCAGGCCGTTCGGATAGCTCCGCTGCCGCATGGTACGAGCCCACGCAGCAGCTCCAGCCTCCGAGCCCAGTGCGATCCTCCCCGTCAAAGAAGGCCAGCTCAATGGTGGCTTGGCCCGTCACATCCTCGCCGAGCACGCGAGCCAGCTCCAATAGCACGGCCGTACCGCTGCCACCGTCGTTGGCTCCGGGTACTGGCCGCGAGCGATCCTCAGGGTCCAGGTCAGCCAGCGGACGCGTGTCAAAGTGCGTGCCCAACAGGATGACGGGGCCCTCGCCCTTCCGCCCAATGACGTTGCGCACGGGCAAGCCTCGATGCGCGAACTCTTGCAACTCGACGTCCCAGCCATGCTCCTCCAGATGAGCCTGGATGTAGGCGGCGGCGGCCTCGTTGCCCGGGCTGCCTACGGGCCTGGGGCCAAGGTCGCACAACGCCTCGACGTGGGCCATGGCCCGCTCTCCATCAAAGCTGGCCGGCTCGGAAGCGCATCCTGCCGTCGTCAGCAAGGCTACGAGCCCCGCCGTCAGCAACGTCCAGGCCACACGCGAGGTCGTCCGCCACGCCTCGGTAAGCATACAACCCTACGCGTCCACGTCGTCCAGGACGCCCGCCCGCTCGATCCAGGTTTCAAGATCGGCCATGGCTCGCGCCGCGTAGGCCTGGTAGCGGGCACGCTTGCGGCGCACCGGCGGTGCCAACGGCGGCATCAGGCCAAAGTTGGGCTTCATCGGGTCAAAGCGCCCTCCGGTGGCATGGGTCACATAGTGTAGCAGCGCACCGGCCATGGTGGTGGGCGGCGGCGTGACGGGATCCTGGTCGGTTGCCAGGCGGGCGACGTTGATGCCAGCCACCAGTCCGCTCATCGTCGAGCCCACATAGCCCTCCGTGCCCATGAGCTGCCCCGCAAAGAACAGGTCCTCTCGCTGCCGCCAGGCCAGCGTTGGCTCTAACGTACTGGGCGCGTCGATGTAGGTATTGCGATGCATCTGCCCAAAACGTACCCACTCGGCCTGCTCCAGGCCAGGGATCATGCTGAAGACCCGTCGCTGCTCGCCCCAGCGCAGGTTGGTCTGAAAGCCCACCAGATTGTATAGCGTACCCGCTAGGTTGTCCTGGCGCAACTGCACCACGGCATAGGGGCGCCGGCCAGTACGCGGATCGCGCAACCCTATAGGCCGCAAAGGGCCGTAGGCCAGCGCCTTGTGCCCCCGCTTGGCCAACACCTCGACCGGCAAACACGCCTCGAAGAAATGCTCATCCTCGCGCTCGAACTCGTGCAGCGGGATGGTCTCGGCGGCGACCAGGGCGTCCACAAAGGCATCGTACTCGGCCTCCGTCATCGGGCAGTTGATATAGTCCGCATCGCCTTGATCGTGCCGTGACTGGCGAAAGGCCACGTCCATGTTCACAGACTCGGCCATCACGATGGGCGCCATGGCGTCATAGAACGCCAAATAGTCCTCGCCCAGCATCTCGGCGATGTCATCGGCCAGCGGGTTCGACGTCAGCGGCCCCGTCGCGATGACGGTAACGCCCTCGCGCGGCACCGACGCCACATGCTCGCGAACCAGCCGAATACGCGGCTCGCCCTCGATGGCCGCTGTGACCGCCTCGGCAAAGGCCTGCCGTCCCACGGCCAAGGCGCTGCCGGCCGGCACGGCGGTGTCGTCGGCGCAAGCTAGGATCAGCGAGCCCAGACGCCGCAACTCTTGTTTGAGCAGGCCAGGCGCACGATCGACCAGATCGGAGCCCAGCGAGTTGCTGCATACCAGCTCGGCCAGACGGCCCGTCCGATGGGCCGGCGTCATGTGCGCGGGCCGCATCTCGTACAGCGTGACATCCACGCCACGCCGCGCGGCCT
>JBNGEB010000052.1:0-12857 GCA_049975585.1 Anaerolineae bacterium | reverse complement strand
ATCCACCATATCCACGATATAGTTCAGGTCTTGCTTGTGCTTCTCCGGCACGTTCTTGACCAGGTTCTCCCAGGGGGTCGGTACGTCATTTACCAGAGACTGGTACATGGCAAAGACGTCGCTGTCTCCTTGCGGCTCGTAGGTGCACAAGCTCCCAGGGGCGTGAAGCACGCCGGCGGGGACATCCCAGCCGGTCCCCAGCTCGAGCTTGTAAGCCTGCGAAAGATAAAGGATGCCATTGTCACCCTCGTTCCAGCGTTTCAGGCAGTCGATCAGGTCCTCACGGGTGGTGCCAGGCTTGAGGCCAAAGAAGGTATAGGGAAAGTCGCCACCGTGGTTGTTCACCTGCCGTGGAAAGTAGTAGGCCTCCGGCTTGGGGCGCTCTCCGACGGCCTCGGCGTGTTTCTTCCGCTGGTGGAGGTGGTGAGGAAGGGCCCCCTGGTTGTCAAAGAACTTGGCAAACATGGGCCAGCGTCCGTACTCGGACCAGAGCCTCTCGCCGATCAGCTCTTCCTGGAGCGCCTCCACGGCATCACGCAGGAGAACTCTGTGGGTCTGCTCGCCGTCCTCCATGACGACATAGCTCAAGCCTTCGTCTGGCGTGGTGAGGGGGCCGTTGTCCGCCGGCGTGGTGGAGGCGAACCAACGCTCATCGATGCCGCCTCGGTTGGCCCCAAAGGCATAGAGATCACGTGGATCTAGCTTGAGCCGACGGCCTGGAATGCAGAAGGCTCGCGGTACCCAGGTGGGGGTCAGTCTCAGGATGCCCTCCCCCTGGTCTAGTGCTTGCTTGGCGATGGTATGTGCGTTCATGCTTGCTCCTCGTTAGTACACTCGTGTGGATCACAATGCTCTACGACGCGCGATCAATGTTTGCGGAGCTGTCGCCACAGGCCCAGCATTGATCCGCCTAGGACGATCCAGAGCGGCAATGAGGACATGCGTGCGGGCTCGCGCTCGATAACCACCGGCTGTGTCGGCAGACGGTAGGTTGGTGCAGGCGTTGCCGTGATCATCTGCGCAGCATCAATGTCATCGGTCAGCATCTTTTCGCCAAGCTGTTCGCCATAGCGCTCCAACTCGTACAGTGCTGACGCGTCATCCATGCTGATGGGCCTCTCCAGATCCACTTGAAAGCGCCGGAAGTCCAGATCGCTGAAAAAGGTATCGACCAAGTGGACCTGCTGATCGTGGGCAGAGCTCCCAAAGGCATCCAGTACAGGGCCGAGCCACTGCCAGGGCCAGAAGCGGTTGGCTTCGCCGACTCCTATGGCGCGCCGAGAGCGGCCGGTGCCCAAGCTGATCAGGGTGGTCTCTGATGGATCCCATCCCAAGCAGAAGGCGATCTCGTATGCTGCCAGGTAGCATGGGTTTGTGTAGGACCCCACGCCGCCGTCTACATAGCGCCCATCGATGACGGGGAAATACGTGGGCACGGCACATGATGCCAGGACTGCTTGCACCAGGGGCCAGGGCGCGTATTCAGGCTTCCAAGGTTTGATAAAGCGTGTGCGCTGTTCGATAAGGTCAAAGGTGGTAATGACCAGGTCCATGCCGCCCCCATCGGGCCAGAGGTCGCCCAAGGTCATGTCGCCCAAGGCGCTATGTAGAGCGGAACGGAGCGGCTCAATGGGATAGCGGTAGCGGGCTAGCGGCCACAGACGCGACCGCAGGCTGCGCCGAAAGATGGCACCGCCTAGTTCTTGGTAGAGGGCGTTCATCCTCGCGGCTGGAATGCCCGCGCCCACGCCCGCAGCGATGACCGAGCCGGTGGACGTGCCTGCCACCAGTCCAAAGAGTTCGTGGCTGGCGATGCCGAGGTGCTCTTCGAGCATGGCCAGGGCGCGGGTGACCATGATGCCACGGATGCCCCCGCCGTCAACGGCGAGAGCCACGTGTTTTCGTAAAGGCTTCATGGGGCTATTGTATCTCGCCAACAGATCATTGCCAACCTCGCGATCGCAAGCGAGCAAGAGATCGGCGCTGACTGTGTCCAGAAGGATGGGCGGCATGGGCGCGATGCTGAGCGCCTACAGGCGCGGGCCCTCATAACCCAGTTGTCGCAGGATGGCCGAGGGCGATTTCTGGTGTATTCCATGCCCAAAGTTGGGACGCAGGACGTTGTAAAAGTAGCCCCACCGATGGCCGTGAGGAGAATCTTTCGAATTCGAAGCAGGTAGAGTCGGTATAGCTCCTCATCATCGCTGTGATGGCTGCGGTCATCGAGACCGTGCTTGCTCTCCGCCTGATAGGGTCGCACCCACTTGCGCACGGTATGGTGCGAGGTCTCCCAACATCGAGCCGTCTCGCTGAGGCTGCCGGTCTCTTGGTAAGAATACGGCAGCCCCTCCTTCTGTCAGAGGGGGAGCCAGACTTGGCTACTATTTCACCTAACACCTGGTAACGATCTCCTGGCGCAGCTACAAGGCATGTTTGGAGTCGGTGATGGGGCAGGGTATACTTGTCGCTTGGCAGTTAGGGCGGTCGATTGGCTTGTACGGGGTGACCGTTCACCACAGCATGGAAAGCGGTGGGGAGTATGTTTGCATTTCTGCACACGCAGCCATTAGGGATCAACATCGTGGCCGGCGTGGTCGGCATGGCGCTGTTGATCCTTGCAGCCGATGAGGCGGTGAAACGGCTCATCGGCCTCGCGGCATACTTTGACCTCTCTACCACGTTCATGGGAATGACCGTCGTGTCACTGGCGACGAGCATTCCCGAGATCACCGCGCATCTGACGGCCTCGGCGGGCATCGTACGCGGCACTATGGACCCAAAGATCGCCTCGGCTATCGTGCTGGGCGCCAACATCGGCTCGGACGTGGTTCAACAGACGTTGATCCTGGGCATAGTCGTGTTTTTCGCCGGCACGCTCTACTTCCGACGGTATTTTTTGTGGAAGAGCATGCTGCCCATGATCGGCACGACGGTCATGTGCATCGTTCTTGGGTGGGATCGGTACTATTCGCGATGGGATGGTCTGATCCTGTTTGGGACGTTCATCGCTTACACTTATTATCTCTATCGCGATGAGCGCAAGTACTACCAGAAGGATGAATCGAGTGAGGCGGAGGAGACTAACGCTCCCGAAACGGGCGCCGAGGCGTTCCGCTGGGCCATCTATGCGGCTCTCGCCATGGCGGTGACCATTGTTAGTGCCGACCTGGTTTTGCGCGTCACCGAAAGCGTCGTCCAGTCCACGGGGATTAGTGGATCGCTGATCGGCGTGATGACGTTGGGCATCGCGTCAGCCTTGCCAGAGCTGACGACGGCCATTTCTGGGATCGGTAACAAGGAACATGGTATCTCCTTGGGTACATTGGTGGGCAGCAATATCACCAATCCGCTGGTAGCCATCGGTGGGGGGGCGCTGGTGTCGGGCTATTGGGTCCCGGCACCGCTGGTCAACTGGGACCTGCCATGGGAGACCGGGACGGGGCTCATCCTTTGGGGTATTCTCTGGATCACCAAGGGCAGGCTCAACAAGGCGGGGGCGATCTACCTGATGCTGCTCTACTTTGTCTATATCGGGTTCCGCTTTGCGTTCTTTGCCATCGACTAGGCTGCGCATCCGATCTCTCGTGAGCCAGGCAGCGCCCTCCGGAAGGAAGACGTTTGGTTCGAGCTTGTGCTTACCTCGTGGGTGTATAGGTGGATTGGGATCAATACGGCCAGCATGACATCCCAGCTCCCAGCGCCGAGCGTGTGCTGGTGGCCATCGTGCCGCGTCTCCAGGATTGGGCGCTGGTGGTGAATGAACGCTGGTACCGGATCCCCTTGGCCAAGGCGCCAGAGCGCGTCGGGGCGGAATACCTGGCATTCTATATGCCAGCCCGGTTTGGAGAGCTGGGATGCAGCATCCGCTACTATGCGCCCATCGAACGGTACCGTTTGGTGAGGCGGCGAGAACTCCTACCGGATCAACCAGACCATCCTCGCTCGGACGAACGCTACCTGAAGCTGGAGATCGGGTCCCTTCGAGAGCTCCCACATCCGGTCCCGGCTGCCAAGCTCCGGCGGGTCACGTTCATCCCTACGACGTTGGATCGACTGCTCGTGGCGCAGGAGATCAATGACCTTTGGTTGCGCGAGACGGCCAAGGATAGGCTGTGGCAGGCTTTGCAAGAGAGGGGCGTAGAAGCCTATCGCGACCATGTCCTGCTGACCGATGAGGGGCACCATGTGGTCGATGTGGCTGTGCCAGCGGATCGAGGGGGGTTGGCCATCCACTGTGGCGACGACACCATCGCTGAGGCAGCTGTCGTCTACGATCTTGGCGACGCCACGCCAGCGGCTTGGACGTGGCTCTGCATTCCGGGAGTCGAGATCCTCCGCGATACGCCAGCAAGCGTCGAGCGCGTTCTACGAGCCTTGGTTCAGCTGCGGGAATACGGAGCGCCCAAGCCTAGGCATCGGATCTACTGGGTTTAGGGACAGGTTGGCGTAGTGAAACAATGGGGCCCTTGGGCCCTTGCCGGATGACCTGGTAGCGCTGCCAGCGATCGTCGCGGCGCGGTAAGGGCTCTGTCGCGTGTTCGTTCTCGAACCGTAGATGGGGCCCACGGCTTTCGTCTCGGCGCAGCGATGCGGTGGCGACGAGATGGGCCACCTGAAGGATGTTCAGGGCCTCCACGGTACGGGCCGGCGCATCATCGTCCAGCGCCACTCCCATGTGCAGCATCTCCTCAAGCTCCCCCACGGTGCTAATGAGACCGGCCTCTGTGCGGCGAACAGCGCAATTGGCCGTCATCATACGCTGGACGCGCTCGATGACCGCCTCGGGATGCTTTCCGTGAGGGCTGGCAAGCTTGGCGATGGTTGGCGTGGCAGAGGGGGTGGGGTGCTGAGGGCCTCCTTGCCGAGACGCCCTTCGTGCCGCCGCGCCGCCCGCAATGCGCCCAAAGACCTGGCCGTCGAGAAGCGAGTTGCCTCCCGGCCGGTTGGCGCCGTGCTGACCGCCGGCGGTCTCGCCAGCCGCATAGAGACCGGCCACGGTGGTGGAGGCATCCGTCCGGATCTTGATGCCCCCCTGAAAGTGCTGTGCGGCCGGCGCTACCTCTACTTTGGCCTCAATGTCGAGGTCGATGCCGTGCTCCGCTAGCCACGCCACTGATTGCGGGTTGATGGCTCGGAGGCGCGCGAGAGGGGTGCCGTGGTCATCGCCAAGGCGGTATCCTCGTTTGGCGTACCAGTCCTGCACGGCCGGGCCGAGGCGTTCGGGCGCATAGTCCGGAGGGTTGTGCGCATAATCGAGGAATACTCGTCTTCCCTGCGCGATCTCGGCCGCTACCGCGATGTCGATAATGTGCGTCGGTTCCTCCAACGAGACAGGCCAGCTAGCTCCCTTGCGAAAGATGAGATCGCAGGCTCGCGCCTGGTCCTCGGGGCTCAGGTATCTGGCTAGGAAGGTCTCGTCCAGGTCGTTCACTAGGCGCGGCAAAGCTCGCATCATGCTGCCCGAGCATGCCAGGCCGGTGCTGACCGAACAAAGGCCAAACTGGATGAACTCCAGGTTGACGAGCTCGGCACCGGCCCGGTAGGCCATGGCATAGCCGTCGCCGGTGCAGTCACGTGGGAAGACGTTTGTGGCATAGACCTGCCCCGCGCCACCCGTGGCCATGACGACCGCCGAGGCAGAGATCGTTGTGGCAGAAGACTCTTTCTCGCTGAGGACAAGTGCGCCGGCGATCGTGCCCCCGGCGTCAAAGAGCAGCTCGGCGGCCATTGTGTGGTCCACGACGCGCACCGGTAGCTTCCGCAGTCGTCGCAAGAGCGCGGCATGGATCTCGTTGGCGGTGTGGGGGCCGGTGTAGCAGGCGCGAGCATAGGCAGAGCCATCGGTCACAAACTGTGCCGGTGTGCCGTCGGGGTTGCGAGCCCACGGCACGCCCAGGCTCTCCAGATAAGAGAAAGCGGAGGAAGCGTTGCGGGCTAGCACCTCGGCCAGATCCCAGTCGCTGACGAGGCCACCTATGCGGTAGATGTCATCGGCGTGGTAGCGCCAGGCATCGGACCCGCCGGGCTCGGTGCTGGGCAGGGTGGCGTGGAACGCCATGCGGTCGGAACACGCCGTGGCCGTGACACCGCTGGCGCCAAGCTCTCCCTTGGTGACCAGGAGCACGTCCAGCGACGGGTCGGCCTCGCAAGCGGCAATGGCAGCGCGCAGGGCGGCGCCCCCTCCGCCGATGATCAGGACATCGCAGGTATCACTCGGCGCGACGGGCAAGTTGCTCTCCCAGGACGCTTTGCAGATACCGGAGCTCGGAAATGGCGGCCTCGGCCGGCGAGGGGCCGAACCACTCGATGGAGGCATAGCCGTCATAGCCACTCTTTGCCAGGGCGTGCAGGAATGGCGCATAGGGCATGTCGCCCTTGGCTAGCGGAATGCCTAGGCGGCGGCTCTTGTTCTGCCGGATGGCGTTCTTCAGATGGATCATACGGATGTGGTGCCGTAACTGGTCCAAGGCCGCTACGGGATCCTCTCCAATGGCATAGAGATTGTAGATGTCGAGGTTCACGAACAGGTTGGGGCGTGCCACGCTGCCCAGGAGACGAAGCGTGCTCTCGGTGGTATCGTGCAGATGGCCCTCGTGGGTCTCGAGGGCGATGCCGAGTCCGCGCTCGTTGGCGATATGACAAGCCTGCTGCAAGGTCTTTGTCACCACGTCCCACGTGGCTGGGAGGGCTTCTGTCGACGATCTCCCTCCCGTGAACATGCGCAGCATTGGGGCCTGTAGCGCCTCGGCTTGCTCCGCGTGGCGCTCCAGGTCCAAGAGGCTCTCCTCTGGACGCTCGGCCAAGTCATAGTAGCCGCTTAGCATCGGTACTGCCAGGGCATGTTCTTCCAGCAAGGCAGACAGCGATGCGAGGGTTTCGCCCTCCTCCAAGTGTCGCTGCACGTGAGGCTGCCAGACCTCGATGCCCACATAGCCGGCCTGTGAGACGGCCTCTATCGCTGACTGGATCGGCTCATCTCGCCAGCCAATGGAGCACATGGAGGGCTTGATTCGGGTCGAGGTCATCATATTCCCACTCTAGACAAAACGTTTGATGACGGTCCCCAGCGTGCCAAAGCTAGCCTTGTAGATGGTACCGGCCTCTATGGGTAGGATGGGTGTCAGGGTTCCCGTCATGACGAGCTGTCCCGCTTCGAGGCTCTTGCCGCGATCGGCCAGCTTGCCCGCCAACCATGCGACGGCGTTGGCCGGATGGCCCATGGCCATCTCTCCGCGGCCGCTGGCGATCTCTTTGCCATCTTGCGTCAAGACTACCGATTCTTGCAGTAGGTCGACGTCTTTGACGCTGTGCCAGCTCCCTTCGAGAACGATGCGTGCCGAGAATCCATTGTCGGCGAAAAAGTCGGGATAAGGGCACTTCCAGTCGCGGATGCGCGCATCACAGACTTCGAACGCACCGGCGACGGCATCGGTGGCATCCAGGACCTGCTCAATCCTGAGGCTCTTGCCGGCCAGGGGCTTGGCCAAACGGAAGCAGATCTCGCACTCGATGCGCGGCGCGATCAGCTCATCCAAATCGAGCGTCCCGCCAGACTCCAGGACCATGCTGTCGAGCAGATAGCCGTAGGTCGAGTCGGGTAGGCCCATATTGTCGCGGACCGGGATGTTGGTAAAGCCCACCTTGTACCCGCGCAACGGATCGCCCGCGGCGATGCGCTCGCCAATGTTCGCCTCGCAGATGGCGTGGGCTTGGTCGAGCGTCAAGCCGCCCTCGAACAGGTCGGACACGGGGCCGATGGCCTCGCGAGCGGCCTCGGCACGCTTGAGCACCTCACGGGCTTGGTCGATTGTCATCTCTTTCTCCTAACTACGAAAGGGGTCAGGAAGCGCCCTCCTCCATGCGCTCGACGGCGATCTCGGTGCCCGCTGGCACTTGTTCGAGGACGCTGGCATCGCCCTGGATGTGCCCAAAGACGTTTACGGGCGAGGCGGGTCGGATCTCGTTCCCTCGGCTCATGGGCGTGCGTCCAAAGAACAGACAGAACGCATGGCCAGGAGGCCAATAGCCGAGGTCGCCAAGCTCCACCACCTCTTGGGCGTCGGCCTCGTCGAGATGGACATCGATGCCAAAGTAGATCTCGTCGCCCCAGGTGTTGGCGCGCGCCGTGAAGGGCAGCGCTTTCCAGATGGCGTCCGCGGTATCGGTCTCGTTGAGCTCGGCAGTGATCGATACGTCGCCAGCGGTGACGCGGATGGTGCGCATGGCTTGCTCCCCTCAGAAACGACTCGGCCGATTATAGCCAGCGTCGATCATGGGTGTCAACCTTGGGCGTAAGCTCCTAGCGATTCTATGACCGTATGGCCTGGTCTCAGAATTCACGACACTTTGACGGGCGGGTGTTGCGCCAGCCTATGTTTGCGTTTTATAATCGTGTAAGTACGAGTCTTCTGGAGGTATCCCGGAGTGAGTATGGCCAATCATCGCCAGAAGGTTGTGGTGTTTGCGGGTACGCTCGGTCTTCGGGTGATGCTGCCTGCTTTTCGGCAGGAACCGTGGGAGACGGTGGGCGTCGTGCCTCCGGCAAACGCCGGGGCGTCCTTTGCTCAGCTTCATAGCCAGATCGGTGCCAGCGCGGAAGAAGTGCTCATCCCGACGCTGGATCGCGTGGACGTCTGCGCGGAGATGTCGGATGGCTCCCAGCTCGTCGGGGAGGCGGCTATTACCGAGGGCGCGCCCGATGCCGCGATCTCGCGCGTCTTTCTCATCTCCGAAGTCGTGGGCAGGCCGCGAGCAGATTTTCGCCCCACGCCGGAGGTGCTGCGCGCTGTGCGCGAGGCGGATGCCATCGTCATTGGGCCAGGCTCCCTCTACACGCACCTGATCCCGGCGCTGCTCATCGAAGAGATCAATCGAGAGATCCGTCGCTCCAAGGCGCGGAAGATCTTTGTGTGCAATCTGATGACCCAGCCGCATCAAACGGAGGGCTACTCGATCGCCGACCACGTGCGTGCCATCCATCGCCACTGTGGCATCCGGTTGGATTATGTCCTAGCGCATCGAGACGGCAGCATTACGCCCGAGGTGCTCGAGCGCTATCGCAGCACCTCGGCTGAGCCGGTCACGCCACAACTGGTGACCGATGACGCCTCGCAAGTGGCCATCTTTGCCGACACCCCTCAGGAGATGCTCCTGCTCGAGGGGGCCATCCTGTTCCAGCGGAATCTCGTCCAGGAGGCCATGGAGCCCGATCCCATCACGGGCGAGGAGCGTCTGGTCGTGCGCCACGATCCTCAGCGCTTCTCGCAGGCGATGCGCGAGTTGCTCCACAATCTGGCCCTGCAGGCCCAGCTCAGCGTCTCTCGCGCCATCTTTCGCGAGTACGATATCCGCGGCATCGTTGGCAGCGAGCTTACGACCACGGCGGTCGAGTCGATGGGCCTGGCCTTTGGAACCTACATCCAGATGCACACGGGTAGGCGCCAGGTAGTGCTGGGACGGGACGCCCGGCCCAGCTCCGAGGCGTTTGCCGAGGCCGTCACCGAAGGTCTGATGGCCAGCGGCTGCGAGGTCCTGGATATCGGCATGGTCCCCACACCGCTCGCATCCTTTGCAGTGAACCACTTTTGGGTGGATGGCGTGGTGCAGGTGACCGCCAGCCATAGCCCGGCCGATTTCAATGGGCTGAAACTCCAGGTCGGTATGGAGGCGTTGGCTGGTGAAGAGTTGCAGAAGGTCGAGCGCCTCATTGCTAGCGGATCCTTCAGCCACGGCGAGGGGAGACGTCTGGCGCGCGACATCGTCTATCCCTACCTGAACTGCGTCTTGCACAAGGTGCAGGTCGAGACTCCTTTCAAGGTGGCCGTGGACGGCGGGAACGGCGTGAGCGGACCCCTGGCGACGCGGCTTCTCCGCGAGCTCGGCTGCGACGTGCTGCCGCTGTATTGCGAGCCCGATGGCACCTTCCCGAACCATGCCCCTGACCCCGTGGAAGCGGGAAACCTGGTCGATTTGCGCCGTGCCGTGCAGGAAGAAGGATGCGACGTCGGGATTGCCTTTGATGGCGACGGCGACCGGATCGGCATCGTGGACGAGCGAGGCGAGGTCGTGCCCGTGGATACCTACCTTTTGCTCTACGCTCGCGAGGCGCTACGCAATGGGCCGGGCAAGGTCGTCTTTGAGGTACGTTGCTCCGAAGGCCTGTTCGATGGCGTGCGCAAGTACGGCGGGATCCCCGTCATGTCGCGCTGCGGCAATAGCTCCATCCTGCCGAGGATGCATTCCGAGCGGGCCATCTTGGGCGGCGAGCTATCGGGCCATATCTTTTTCAACGATCCGCCGATTGTGTTCGACGATGCGCTCTATGCCGCTGCTTTGCTGCTCCAGTACATGGACCGCGATGGCCGCCCGCTCAGCGAGATGCTCGCCGATCTCAGCGCCGGGCTCCCCACCTATGTGAGCTCTCCCGAACTGCGCATCGACTGCCCCGATTATCTCAAGCAGGACGTGGTCGAAGCTGTACGCCAGACGTTTCTGTCAGCGTACCGGGTGATCGATATCGACGGCGTGCGGGTGTACTTTGAGGAGCGCGCCTGGGCGCTGATCCGCGCCTCGAACACCTCGCCCAAGCTCTCGCTGCGGTTCGAAGCGCCCGACGGGGCCACTCTGGAGCGCATCAAGGGCCTGGTATGGGAGCAACTCGCGCAGCATCTGCCAGACCTAGCGCCGTTCTGAGTGGCAAAAGGCCCGCGATCTAGCACTGCTACTCCACTGTGACGCTCTTGGCCAGGTTCCTGGGCTGATCTACATCGCATCCCCGTAGCACCGCGATGTGGTACGCCAGGAGCTGCAAAGGGATCACAGCCAGGATGGGCGTCAGGTAGCGAGAGCTCGCCGGGATGTAGATGACGTCATCGGCCTTTTCGGCGATCTCGGCGTCGCCTTCGGTAGCGATGGCGATCACCTTGCCGCCGCGTGACCGCACCTGCTCGATATTGCCCACCATCTTGTCGCGCACCTTGTCCTGCGGACAGATCGCCACGACGGGCAGGTGTTCGTCGATGAGCGCGATGGGGCCGTGTTTCATCTCGCCAGCAGGGTAGCCCTCTGCGTGGATGTACGAGATCTCCTTGAGCTTGAGGGCTCCTTCCAGCGCGATGGGATAGTTAATGCCGCGGCCCAGGTACAGGAAATCGTCGTAGCCCATGTAGCGGCGAGCGAGCTGCTCATAGAGGCCATCGTTGGCGAGCACCCGATCGACGAGCCCGGGCAAGCGAGCCAGATCGGCCGTTAGCGTCTCTTGCATGCTCTGATCGAGCGTTCCCCGTACCTGCCCCAGGTACAGCGCAAGCAGATAGGCCGCAACCACTTGCGATGTGAATGCCTTCGTCGACGCCACGCCGATCTCGGGACCAGCCAACAGCCCGATGACCCCGTCGGCCAGACGTGCCGCCTGGCTCTCCAAGACGTTCACGAGGGCGATGGATTGCATGCCGCGTTGGCGAGCTGCCTCCATGGCGGCCAAGGTATCCGCCGTCTCTCCCGACTGGGTGATCACCAGCACGACGCTGCCCGGCTCCAGTAGAGGGTCGCGGTAGCGGAACTCGGAGCCGTAATCCACCTCCACGGGCAGGCGCGCCAGGTCCTCGATGAGGAACTTGGCCAGCAGGCAGGCATGCCAGGCAGTGCCGCAGGCCACGGCGTGCAATCGTCGAAGGTGGGGCAGCACGGGCCGCAGCGGCTCGATGGTGGGAAGGTCCACCGTGCTGCTATCCAGATCCACACGGCCACGCAGCACATCCGTGAGCGACCTGGGCTGCTCGTAGATCTCTTTGAGCATAAAGTGCTTGTACCCCTCCTTGACAGCCAGGACGGGGTTGGTGGTGACGGTGGTGGGCGATTTGGTGAGGGGCGCTCCGGCCAGGCTCTGGTACGCAACGCCGTCGGCTTTGAGGATGGCCATCTCGCCGTCCTCGAGGAACGTGACGGTGCGCGTGTGATCGACGATGGCGAGCGTATCGGAAGCCACAAAGGTCTCATCGGAGCCAAGGCCGATGACGACGGCGCCGGCGTGTCCAAGCCTGGCGACCGCTAGTTCGTCGGGATTGCCAGCGCTCATAGCAACCACGGCGCTAGGGCCTCGAAGACGGAGCATGGCTTGCCGAAGCGCATCGCCGAGATTGGCCAAACGAGGATCATAGTACTGAGCGATGAGATGCGCGATCACCTCGGTGTCGGTCTGCGAGGTAAAGGCAACGCCCTCGTCCGCGAGCGAGCGCTTGAGCTCACGGTAGTTTTCCACGATGCCGTTGTGGATCACGGCGATGAGGCCATTGCCGTCGGTGTGAGGATGGCAGTTGCTCACCGAGACGTTCCCATGCGTGGCCCACCGGGTGTGCCCCATGGCGGTGTGGCCGTGCACCGGATCCTCGTCCTGCAGCTCGATTAGGTTCTCGATCTTGCCTACGGCGCGACGCCGGGCGATGCCCGACGCGCCGACGACGGCGATGCCGGCCGAGTCATAGCCGCGGTAGGCCAGCCTGCGCAATCCTTCAGTGACAATCTCGGCGCCGTCGCGAGAGCCCACATAGCCAACGATTCCACACATGGTCGTACTTCCCTAGCCGTTCTCAGTTGGGGAGCCGTACAGCCAGCTATAGATCCCCCCCACGAGTACCGAGCCTCCAATGATGTTCCCGAGGGTCACGGGGATCAGATGGGCCACAAAGCCGGCTATGTTGACATTGGCCCCGTTGAGCATGCCGAGGGGAATGAAGAACATGTTGGCCACCGAGTGCTCAAAGCCGACGGCCACGAATGCCATGATGGGGAACCAGAGGCCCAGGATCTTGCCGGCGACATCGTCGGCGGCGATGGCCAGCCAGATGCCGAGACCTACC
>JBNGEB010000051.1:2987-12897 GCA_049975585.1 Anaerolineae bacterium | reverse complement strand
CGCGCACGACCACGTTGATCGAGCCGGCCAGCATCGATCTCATCGTCACGTCGCCGCCGTACAACGTGGGGATGGACTATAACGCGCACGAGGACGATGCGTCGTATGCCGACTATCTCGCGTTCTCGCGGGCCTGGATGGCGCGCTGCTACGCGTGGCTACGCGACGACGGCCGCTTTTGCCTGAACATCCCGCTAGACAAGAACAAGGGCGGCCAGCAGAGCGTCGGCGCTGACCTGACCACCATCGCCAAGGAGGTTGGGTTTCGCTACCACTCGACGGTAGTGTGGAACGAGGGCAACATCTCGCGGCGAACGGCCTGGGGCTCGTGGATGAGCGCATCGGCCCCTTACGTCATCGCGCCCGTCGAACTGATCGTCATCCTATACAAGGAGCGCTGGAAAAAGACCAGCGGTAGCAAAGAATCGGATATCACCCGAGACGAGTTCATGGAGTGGACTAACGGCCTCTGGACGTTCAACGGCGAGAGCGCCAAGCGCGTGGGGCATCCGGCGCCGTTCCCGATCGAGCTCCCGCGCCGCTGCATCCGTCTGTTCAGCTATGTTGGCGACACGGTGCTCGACCCGTTCGCGGGCAGCGGCACCACGTTGATCGCCGCGGCCATGCTGGGAAGGCGCGGCATCGGCATCGAGATGGATGCCGACTATTGCCAGCTTGCCGTGGATCGCCTGGCGACGGCGCGGGAGACGCAGGAATAGGGCGGGGATGCGGCCCCCGTCCTCCCTCACTCCATCCCGCCCCATCGCCCGATCACGGGCAACCCCGCGAAGAACGGCACCTCCTCGTACCGCGCGCACACAAAGACGTCCGCGGCGCCATTGGTGTCCCCGCTAACCAGGTTCGTGGCCGAGGACCGAAACGCCACCACCTGGCCATCGCCAGAGAGCGCCGGCGTGAGCGACGCGCCATCGGCCAGCGCAGTACCACTGGCCCGCGAGGCCCGGATCACCTCCCCCGTCTCCATGTCGGTCACATACGCAGAGCCCGCGCAATACGGCAGCTCGGCGTGATTGGCCCCCTCGCGCTACATCTTGTACGGATAGTCCCGCTTATAGTCCACCTGGTAGCCAAACTGCGCAATATGCTCCTCAGGCGTGAGGAACGGATCGTTGGTGCGATCCAGCCATCCCTGCAGCTCGGCGTCTAGCTCGGCCACCAAGGCGTCATGCGTGGGCAACTCGGCCAGGTTGTGCATCTGGTAGGGGTCATTCTCGTTGTCAAAGAGCAGCCACGGCCCGCGCTGCGACCGCATGTAGGCATAGCGTGAGGTGTAGATGCCGCGATAGGCCGGCATGTGCGCCAGATAGTTGATATTGAACGGCGCCACCGACATCACCAGGCTGGACGTGGGCACGTCACCCGGAGCGCCGGTGATTAGGTGCGTCAGGTCCTGGCCCTGGACGCCCTCGGGAATGGGCGCGCCCGCCATGCTCACCAATGTGGCCATCAGGTCCACCTCGTTCAACGGCGCCTCCACGCGGCAAGCGCGACGCTGTTCCCGCGGATAGCGCACCACCAGCGGCACTTGGGCCGACTCGGCATAGGGGTACTGCTTGAGCATGGTCGCCAGGCCATGGGCGCCCATCATGGTGCCATGGTCCGACGTGAACACCAGGATGGTGTCCTCAGCCTGGCCGGTGCGATCCAGCGCCTCCACCAAGCGACCCAGGTCCTCGTCCAGGGCGGTGCAGTGGGCGTAATAGCCCGCCAGCGCGCGCTCGTCCACCTCCCAGCGGTTGCCCCACCGCGAGAATCGCTGGCCGTCGTACATATCGAGGTACTCTTGCGGCACCTCGCGCCACGGAAAGTGCGGCGGCCCCCACGAGAGGAACAAGAGATAGGGCCGCTCCTCGCCGTGAGACTCGATGTAGCGGATGGCGTCGTCGGTCTGGGCGTGGGCGTCGTACCCCTCCCAGTAGCGCGGCGTGGGATCATCGCCCCGGTAGTAGATGGAATGCATATAGTCGTGGGTACAGTCGGCTACGGCCCAGTAATCGAACCCGTGCCGACGTCGCCCCGGCGGCGTGAACGCCAGGCGCTCGGGGCCATCCAGGTGCCACTTGCCGATATAGGCCGTGTCATAGCCCTCATCGACCAGCACGTCGGCGATGGAGATCTCCTCCTCGGGCAGGCGCACGTCGTTGAGGAACAGGCCATGGCTCAGCGGGAAACGCCCTGTCAGCAGGTTGGCCCGGTAGGGCGTGCAGACCGGGCAGGCCGAGACGGCGTTGGTAAAGACCACGCTCTCCTCGGCCAGAGCGTCCAGATGAGGCGTACGCACGTCGGGATTGCCGCCATAGCCGGTAGCAAAGGCGCCCCACTGGTCGCCAAAAACGTACACGATATTCGGTCGGTCGGTTCGGGTCTCGGATACATCCGGCATGATGAACCTCTCTCGTAACTAGTCGGGCAGCACGGGCAGCATCTCGGCCGCGCCGCGCAACACCGCCACACGGGCGTCGGGCCCGCTCTCAGCCAATGCGCGATCCAGGGCCTCCTGGGGCGTCGCCGCCCAGCGCAGGCCCGTACGCTCTACATCCTCGGGCGGGATGCCGTCCGTCACCAGGGTCACCTTGGCGCGATCCATCACCTCGCGCACCTGGAGCATATGCACGCCCACCACCTTGTGGGGCAGCTTGCCATCATTTACCAGGGCGATGATCTCCTCCCGCGAGGGATAGCCGTAGCGCAGGATCTCCTCGGCGTGGGTCTGCGACAACCCCTCGTAGCAGGGCGACACGACGATGACCTGCCCGCCGGGACGCACCACCAAGCCGGCGGTATCCAGCGCCTTGTTTGCCTGCCACCACTCGATGTCAAAGGGCGCGCCGTCGGTCAGGACGATGTCGGGACGCTCGGGGAAGGCGACCTCGTGAAAGCGCCGGGCTTGCCGCACGCCGACGCGGTGCGCTGCAGCCAGATCGCCAGCGACGCAGCCACGGATGCGCCCGGTGCCATCCATGATCACGTTGACGATGAACAAGAGCCCGGCCTGCCGCGCCAAGGTGTCGATGGCCGCGCGCACCGGATTGTCGCGGGTGCCCACCACGCTGGCGGCGTTGGTGCTGGCCCGCACCCAGTGCATCTCACTGTTGGTGACCTCGCCGCAGAGGCCAGGCACCAGGATCTTGCCGCCGCCCGTGAACCCGCACACGTCGATGGGCATGATCCGCCCGATGCCAATGACCACACTCGCCTGTGCGACGCGCCGGTTGATCCAGACGGGGACGCCGTCGGAGGTGTCGCCCATGTATTCCAGCGTGGCGGGATCATCCCAGGCGTGGTTGAACACGTGATACCGCTCAAAGACCTCATCGCCGACCTTGGCGCGCATCTCGGCGGCGGTCATGGGGCGATGGGTGCCCAGCGCCATGATGAACGCGATGCGCTCGTTGGGCACGCGGGCGGCGCGGAGCTCTTCCAACACGTGCGGGATGATCTTATAGGCGGGCGTGGGCCGCGAGACGTCGTCGCAGACGATGAGCACGGCGTAGGCGCCATGGGCCAAGCTCGCCAGCGGGGGCGCGCCGATGGGATTGGCTAGGGCCTGCCGGATCAGCACCGCCTCGGTGCCGTTGGGCGGCACTGTCGGCAGGGCGTACACGCCCATCAGGCGCGCATTGGGGATGTTCACGCTGCAATCGGGGTAAGGCAGGTCAACGCGCATGCCAAGGGACCTCCGTCATAGACTCTGTGCATCGGCCCGATCATACTCCAAGAGATAGGGGCCGTCCAACCTGAGCGGCTTGCCAAGGGCGATGAGAATGGCTATCCTCTCGAACGAACGACTGCTACACGCACATGGGGGCGCGCACGGCCCGCCCATCTTGGTTCGTCAGCTTTGTCCGTCACGCCGTCCGCACGGCGCCGTAGGTCGCCAAGGCCACGCGACTCCCCCTCATCGGCCCGTTGCTGCGCGGGGTTCTGCGGCTCCTCGCCCGCCACGACGACGCCATCTGCCTGCCCAAGGACGGCATCCTCTCACTCCAGGCGCCTGCCCCCGAGAGCGTGGGCTCAACGGCCACGCGTCCATCACCGGGCTATGCGTAGCGTGTGGCCGTTGCGTCGAGGCCTGCCCCAATCAGGCGCTAGCGCTGCAGCTCGACGACGACCGCTATGTGGAGGCCACCATCCGCCGCCTGGAACGCAAGGTGAACGTGCGGTGAACGACCAAACGGCGGAACCCACCCAGGCTCCGCCGCTCGATCGCTCCAGCGTGATCCCGCCATCTTGCCCGAACCGCTAGAACAGCCAGCTCAGGAACAACGCCGCCATCATGACAAGCGCCAAGGTTGGCAGGGCGCATCCCATGCAGCCCCAACGCCGCCGAAGCCATGGCCGCATCCTCGGGAAGCGCAATGGCCGGAAAGGCCGGAACCCGCGCCCGAACCCGCCCATACCGCCTCGCATCGCTCGACCTTCCTTTCATCCCAACGCCCCATACACCAGCTTAGCACCCTCCGAGGGGCTTGCCAACCGCCGCGTCCTGGCTATGATCGGTGTACGGACGATCATTCCCTGTGCGTAGGAGGAGGCCACCCATGCCCGTTAAGCGTTCTACCCGCTGCACGCTCGCCTACCGCATTGAAACCCCTCGCTGGGAGGACGACCACGCCTTCCAAGAGCTGCTCGATCTGCTCACCTCGCACGCCGTCGCCGTAGATGAGGTCTCGTTCTTTGATGATGCCTTCCCCATCCAGGCCTGCGCGCCCCTGGAAAAGATCCGCGCGCGTGCCGAGCTCCTTCGAACCCGTCAACAGTCTATACGCGACGCGGGCATCCCCGTTGCGGGGATCAACGTGCTCATCACCCTAGGGCATGGGGATATCCCCTTGGCCGAAAACCCGCTGCCGGTGCCTCCGATGGTGGGCCATGATGGGTACATCTCCAACGCCAGCGCCTGCCCCAACACGGAGTGCTTTCGCGCTTACATCCGCGAGCGCTATCGCCTCATGGCCGAGTCGGGGCCGGATTTCATCTGGGTGGACGACGACTATCGCTGGAGCCATCACGGCGCCCTCTACCCCTGCTTTTGCCCCACCTGCCTGGCAGCCTTTGGCTGGAAGGAGGGCCGCGAGGCCTTGGTCGCCCGCCTGAACGATCCCGACGAGCGCGAGCTACGCGTCCGATGGAGCAAGTTCCTCGAGGGCACGCTGACCGACCTCGCGGCCGAGATCGGCGAGGCGGTCCACGAGGTCGATCCCGACATCGAGGTCGGCCTGATGACCATCGGGTTCAGCCACTCCACCTATGGCAACTATGCCATCGGGCGCTGGGCCGAGGCCATGGGCGCCGTCCGTGGACGCCCAGGCCACGGCTACTATACCGACGATCGCCCGCGCGGCATCGTGGACAAGATCATGGACGTTGCTCGCCAGGTGGACGCCTACCCACCCACCGTGCATACCATCCAGTACGAGCTGGAGAACTATCCCTGGGTTCCCCTCAACAAGGCGGCCCGCACGGTCTGCAATGAGATCACGCTAGCGATTGCGGTGGGCTGCACGGGCGCTGCGCTCAACATGATGCACCGCATCGGCAGCCTGGACGATCACGCGCCCGTGCTCGAGGCCGTTGGCGCCATGCGGCCGGTGTGGCAGACCTTGGTCGAGGCCGCCGACGGCCTGCCGCTGGCGGGGCTCTGGGGGGCCTACACCCCCGAGCTCATGGCCCGCCGCGAGGTTGGCACCGGCGGCTGGTTCCACGAGGGCGCCCCGTGGGATATCCAAGCCCCCAACGAGGCCGCCGAGATGGGCCTGCCGCTCACCAGCACCCGCGCCGATGCCGTCGGGACCGTGCTGGCGGGACGGATCGCCGAGGCGCTGGATGATGACACCCTCAGCGAGATCCTGGCCGGCGGCGTGATCATGGACGCCGACGCGCTCTCGGTGCTGTGGAATCGGGGCTTGGGCGAGCTGACGGGCGCGCGCATCGCCGGGGCCTGCGAGCCGGTCATGGAACGCTTTACAGACCACCCGCTGAACGGCGAGGATGCCGGCGATGGCCGTCGGGCGGGCTCGTGGGATCGCGGCTATCGGTTGGATCCGCTCCCCGGCGCCGAGGTGCTGGCCAAGCTCGAGTCCTTTGAGGGCAAGGACTGCCGTGCCTGCCTCACCGCCTACGAGAACGCCGTGGGAGGACGGGTGGTGGTGGCGGGCTATGCGCCGTGGGAAGGTCTAGGACGCGGTCCGAAGCGTCGCCAGCTCCTTCGGATGGCCGATTGGGTCACGCGGGGCAAACTGCCAGTGACCATCGCCACCACGTCACGCGTCATGCCACTGGTGCGCCGCGCGGCGGACGGCAGCCGCATCGCCGTCGCGCTGATGAACCTGTCGCTGGACGACACGCCCGAGCTCGCCGTGATGCTGGATACCACCTGCGGAGCGGTGAACCTGGTCACCCCCGAGGGATCGCGGCCGCTCGAGGCTACGCGCACCCATCAGGGCCTGCTGGCCCGCGTGCCGTCCATGCGGGCCTGGGAGAGCGCGGTGCTCATCGGCGCCTAGCCACAACCTCGGCACCGGAAAGAGGCAGGAAACCTTGGAGGGTCTCCCGCCTCTACGTTGCGAGCGATCGCGGTCCTACTTGCGGCTGGAGGCGATAGCCAACTCGGCCGCGCTCACCAACTGGTACGAGATAGGCGACGCCGTGAGCCACGGATGCGTGCCCACCTGGAAGGTAGCGATGTCGTCGGCCGTCATGCGGTTGTGGATGCAGCCGGCGATGCCGTTGATGAGCTCGCCGCCGCTCTTGGCGCCGCTTACCTGGCCGCCCAGCAGCACGCCGGTGCCCGCCTCAAAGACCAGCTTGACCTTGAGCATCGCGCCGCCAGGCATGGATGCCGGGTGACGGTTGATGCCCTCGGCGGAGCCTACCATGACGCGGAAGCCCTTTTCAATGGCCATGGCCTCGGTCAGACCAGCGGCGCAGAAAGCGATGTCGCCCAGCACCGTCGAGTAGACGCCGATCACGCCGCTGTTGGCGCGACGCAGGCCGAACAGGTCGGCGCCAGCGATGCGCGCCTCCATAGTGGCGATGGACGCCAGCTTGAGTTGGCTGGGGCGCCCATCGTAGAAGGAAACCTTTTCCGCGCAGTCGCCGCACGCAAAGATGTTGGGATCGTTGGTCTGCATGTAGCGGTTCACCTGGATGCCGTGCGTGGGGCCAAGCTCCAAGCCAGCCTCGGAGGCCAGCGTGGTGTTGGCCTTGGCGCCGATGCCCAGGATGACCATATCGGCAGGTATCACCTGGCCATCCGAGAGCCGCGCGCCGGTCGCCTCCTCGCCGCCGACGAGCTCCTCGAGGCGCTGCGAGACGAACAGATCGATGCCCTGAGCATGGAGAGCCTCTTCCGCCTTGACGGAGAACTCTTCGTCGTAGGTAAGCTGCAGGCAATGGCGCAGCATCTCGACAATGCGTACCTTGGCATCGTAATGGCGGACGCACTCTTCCGCGATCTCGACGCCGATAAAGCCGCACCCCACGATCAGGATGTCCTTGGCACCCTTCATCGCCTCGATCATCTGGTCCAGATAGGGCACGGATTTTTCGATAGCATAGACATTCTTCTTGTCCAGGCCAGGAATGGGCGGCACCACGGGTACCGATCCCGTCGCGATGACCAGCCGGTCATAGCCAATGCGTTCCCCGCCAGCCGTCTCGACGGTCTTGTGCTCGCGGTCGATGGACGTGGCCTCGTCCACAAGCAAGTCAATACCGTTTCTGGAGAGAACGGTATCTGGGATCAGATTCTGATCGCAGGTGCCAAGCTCACCAAAGACGTACGGGATGCCACACGGGATGACCGCGGCCTCATCCTTGCGGATGACTAGCACGCTCTTGTCGGGATAGTGCCGTCGAGCGGTAATGGCCGCGGTGATGCCCGCGGCGCTCCCCCCGATCACCACGACGTCGTAGGCTTTCATCGTATCCTCCTCTAGATCAAACCTCGCCTCGCTGATGCGCAATGTTTACACCTGAGCCATGCTAGGCAAGTTCGGAAGCTTGTCAAGCTTGCCGAGCTGGAGGGTGTGGAAAAACCCCGTGGGAGGTAGCATTGGCGAGGCAAAATGCGTATGCTGGGGCGCGGCCGAGAGGTAGGTCCAGCTACCAGAGGAGTAAGGGAGATGCCGTCACAACCTCGCTTTCAGGACACGGGTCGGGACTCGTTCTTTGGCGCACTGGCCTACGAACGGGTGCTCCAGCGGTATGCGAACCACTTTCTGGTGCAGTTGGAGCGGCTGATCGACTGGGAGGCGGTGAGCAAGCAGTTGTTGCGGATGTACAAAGGGCGAGGTCGGGTGGGCCGGCCGCCTTATCCACCGGTATTGGTGTTCAAGATGCTGTTCCTAGCTTATCTCTACAACGTGTCGGAGCGCGCGGTAGAGGAGATGGCCGATGTACATCTGCTGGCCAAGTGGTTTCTGGGGCTGGCGATAGATGAGCAGCCTCCCGACCACTCGACGCTGACCGCCTTCAAGGCCCGACTGCTGAAGGGGAACAACTGGCTGATCCTGCAGGAGTTGTTCGACGAGGTGATCCGCACAGCCCAGGCGCATGGGCTGGAGTTCGGCGAGCTGCAACTGCTGGACAGCGTCCACACCCAGGCCGATGTGAACAACGCCAAGGAGCGCGAGCGGCAGGAGAGTGGGCAGCTTCCGCGCGACCCGGGGGCGACGGTGGTGCACAAGGGTCGGCGTCGGGTGGTCGGGCCCGATGGCCGGGCCACGGTACAAGAGATCACATTCAACGGGTATAAGACGCATACGGCGCAGAACGCCGCCACGGGGCTGGTGACCTCGGTGCATGCTACTAGGGGGAACGCGGCCGATAACAAGGCGTTTCCCGCGTTGCGCGAGCACGACCGCGAGCTGGGCCTACCAGTGCGGGCCTATGAGTGCGCCTAGGGGGCGAGAGAACGCGCCAAGTACGCCTCTCTGGCCCGCCTGCAGGCCCTGAACCGGCCCTCGGGCCGCGTATAGGAGGAGCGAGGAGTCTTGGGATGCCTCCGATAGCCGCATAACTTGTCAAATGCATCCCCAAGTGCAGCTATCCCCGCTTCGAACAGTCGTTATTCCACACCCTCCCCAGATGACGGGCGCGCGCATCGCCGGCGTCCAGGTCATAGGGATCCCGCTTGGTGCCGCGCACGTCTTGCCCCCTATTGTTGCAAGAACGCGCTGGCGCGCGCTAGCTGACGTCCTGCCAGGCGAACCGGTAGGCCCCCGATCCGACGGTGACGGCCACCTCGTCGTCGCGCTCCTCGACCCCCTCCACGCCGGGAGCATCCTTGAGCCAGTGGCCGCCCTCGGTGACGTCCGCCCGAACCGCGCCGCGCAGGTGGATCTCGCCGGTGGTGTTGGGCGGGATGCTGACCTCCAGGCTCATCTCGCGGCCGTGGCGCTCCCAGGCCGCCTCGATAGGCCCATGCATGGAGCGGTAGCTGGCGCTGGCCTGGGTCAGGCCGCCGCCGGGCTTGGGCGCTATCACCACCCGCTTGAATCCAGGCTCACCGGGCTTGATCCCCGCCACCGCCTCGAACAGCCAGCCAACGACGGCGCCGTAGGAATAGTGGTTGAGCGAGCCGCTGGGCTTGCCCTCCTCGTTGATCCCCTCCCAGCTCTCCCAAATAGTCGTGGCGCCCTTGGTGACGGCGTACAGCCACGAGGGCGGCGTATCCTGCATCAGCAGGGCATAGGCGGTGTCGAGGTGGCCCGTCTCGCCCAGCACCTGGCACAGGAACGGCGTCGCCAAGAACCCGGTGCCCAGATGGTCGCCCGCCTCGTGGATGAGCGCCACCAGACGGTCGGCCACGGCGTCGCGCTGGCCCTCTGGCGCCAGGTCAAAGGCCAGGGCGCGGACATAGGTGGCCTGTCGGTCCGGGCAAAGG
>JBNGEB010000051.1:0-2977 GCA_049975585.1 Anaerolineae bacterium | reverse complement strand
ATGGAGGCGCTGGTAGGTCGCGGCGTCGTCCTCCTTGCCGAGGACGCGCGCCGCCCGAGCCAGCAGCCCCGCCGAGTGGGCATAGAACGCCGTGGCCACCGAGGGCGCCCCGAACCACTTGCGCTTGAGCATGCCAAAGACCATGGTGAGAGGCCCCATGCCGCCCGGCTCCAGCCACTCGCCCCAGTGATAGTCCGTATCCCAGAGATACTCCTGTCGCTGGCGATAACCCTTGCTGAGCCAGTAGGCCGGGTTGAGCTTCTTGCGCCAATGGACGCGCTCGGCGTGCGCGCGCTCGTATTCGACCCACGCGCGCATGCTGTCGTACTGCCGCGCGAGGATGCTCTCGTCGCCATATATCTGGTAGAGCGTCCACGGGATGATGACCGCCGCGTCGCCCCACCCCGCCGAGCCCTCCAGGCCGGTGAGCATGCCAGGCGGGACGTGCTTGACGGGATCGGGCACGAGGTTGGTGACGCGGCCGTCGTCGCGCTGCTCGGTGGCCAGGTCGGCCAGCCACTTGTCAAAGAACGCCGCCGTGTCCATCAGATAGGAGCCGGTCCTGCAAAAGATCTGCGCGTCGCCAGTCCAGCCAGCCCGCTCGCGGGTGGGGCAATCGGTGGGCACGTCGAGAAAGTTGCTCTTCATGCTCCAGAGGGTGTTGTGCACGAGCTGGTTGACGCGCTGGTCGGAACAGGCGAACTCGCCCCCCTCGGGCATGGCCGAGTAGATGGCGATGCCCTCCAGGTGGTCGTGGCGGAGCTCGCCGGGCCAGCCCTCAACCTTGACATAGCGAAAGCCGTGGAAGGTGAAACGCGGCTCATAATCCTCGACGCCGTCGCCCTTGAGCGTGTACTGCACCCTCTGCTGGAGCTCGGCGCCCGCCATGGGCATCTGGAGATGCGCGATGGTGAAATTGCCGTGCTCGTCGAGGGCCTCGCCGTGAGTCAACGTGACGGTGGTGCCCGCCGGCCCCTGGACCCGCAGACGCACGCGGCCCGCCATGTTCTGGCCCATGTCGGCCACAGTCTCGCCGCTGGGTGTCTTGAGAATGGCCAGGGGTCGGAACCGCTCGTGACGCCGCACGGGGACGCTGTTGCTGGCAACCAGCTTGGTATAGCCGTGGTCGGCGACGCGCACGCCGTTCCACCCCTGGGCATTGAACCCGGGGGCGTCCCAGCCGGGCATCTCGCGACGGGCGTCGTACACCTCGCCATCCTTGAGGTCCGAGGCGAGGATCGGTCCCCGCGTGGCCTGCCAGTCCTCGTCACTGAGAATGCGCACCTGACGACCATCGGCGTAGGTCACCTCGAGCTGCGCCAAGAGGGCCAGCCGCGCGCCCCACACGTTGCGATAGGAGGCCACACCCACCTTGCCGCGCCACCAACCATCGCCCAGGATCACGCCCAACACGTTCTCGCCAGCGTGCAACAGCTCGGTCACGTCATAGGCCTGGTACTGCAATCGCTGGTGGTAGCTGGTCCAGCCCGGCGTGAACACGTCCTCGGTGACCACCTGGCCGTTGATGGAGGCCTCGTAGAGGCCGTGCGCGGTGATATAGAGCCGGGCTGACGCGATCTCGCCGTCGCCGAGGCTCCACGCGCGGCGCAGATAGGGGCAGGGCTGCGACGTCTCGGTATTGACCTGCCAATCGGGCTCGATCCACTCGGCCTGCCAATCATCGGCATCGAGCAGGCCCATCTCCCACCAAGCGCGCTCGCTCCAGGGACTGGGCTGGCCGTCCTGATCCCAGACGCGCACCTGCCAGTTGACCCGCTGCCGCGAGCGCAAGACGGGCCCCTCGTAGGGCACCTGGATGGACTGATCGCTCTCCACACGCTCGGTGTCCCACAGGACGTCATCGCCCTCGCGGACGACGATCTGGTAGGCGGATTGGCGCACGCCGCGTCGGTCGGACGCCAGCTCCCAGCTCAGGCGAGGCTGCGCGATATCGATGCCCAACGGATTCACGCGGTACGCGCATCGCAGGTTCCCTACGGTGAGTTGATCGGCCATCTTGCTGCTCCCTTGCAACGGCCCCTTGCCCGCACGATGCCATTGTGCGGCCACAAAGGCATCTATGTCAACCGTCCCGACGCGACAAGGCGAATCCGTAGAATCACCCATGCGAATTACGCAACATCGCCCATGCGCGGAGGGCCGCCATTGGCTATACTATGAGCGTGATTGGTCAGGCTGTTCAGACTAGACGACCCTGAACAGGACTGGCCGCTCTCACAAAGACGTGCGAGCGCTTTTTCTCTCTCCTCCTTGGTTTGCGAGCCCGGTGAACCGCCGCCCATCGCGGTTCACCGGGCTCGCTGTATGCATTGACATCATCCCCTCGCCCCTTACAATCGGCCCCAGAGGCCTGAGCATGCCCGCAGCTTGTGTCAACGAGCCGTCCCGCGATCCACTGGCGGGTCAGGAGGGACAAGGCCAGAGCGTTCACTGGGGTGAATGAAGCAATGGCCACAGGAATGCTTCTCTGGGAGCAATGGCGGGAGGGTGAGAGAATGGGTCTCTTTGACGATCTATGTAGTGAGCAGCGATCCTTCCTCCTGACATTCGCTCAGACAGAGATGGGTCCTTCCGGGGATCGGGTGCTTACCTGGGCGAGTGGTGGGGTGAAGCACGATTTGCCTACCGTTGGCTGTGCCATCTAGCCTCGAGATGATCCCTATCTAGTCAACGCTTCGCGCGCAGGCAATTGACAGGAGCGCGTGGTGCTCCTAGCATGGGATGGGCGAAGGGATTGTGCACTGCTGAGACAGAAGGTGAGGCGCATCGCCATGAGTTTCGGCTTCCCAGACGTCCCGGAATCCAAGGAGATCCGACTCGTTCGGTCCCCATTGAAGGAAGTCGTCTGCCAAGTACGTTTCCCGACCATCCTGAGCATCAAACACGAGGATCCGACCGGACTGCAGGAGCGGCTTCGTAGTCGCTTCCCTGCTTTCGAGGTCGAGCAGCCGATAGA
>JBNGEB010000050.1:0-12968 GCA_049975585.1 Anaerolineae bacterium | reverse complement strand
TGTCCGACTCGATATCCTGAAAGACGTGGCTGGCCCGGTAGCGCTCGACTTCTTCGACGTGGTAGCGCATCTCTAGCTGCTTGACCAGCGCCCGCACGATATCACCCTTGGTGATGATGCCCACCAGGGAGCCCTCTTGATCCACAACGGGAAACCGACCATATCCGGTACGGTCGAATTGGTTGACCGCCATGATCAAAGTCTCGTCGGCGTGCATGACGCAGGGCTCGCCGGTCATGTGCTCGCGCACGAGCGTGTCTTGCTCGCCGGCTTCCAGCGAACGGATCACGCGCTCGATGCTCACAACACCGACCAGGTCGCCGTTCTCGACTACCGGCACGCCCGAGATGCGCTTGGCCCGCAACAGCTCCTTGAGATCGTGCATCGTCTCATTCGGCGTGATGGTGATGACATCGCGCGTCATCACCTGCTCGATTGTTAACTCGTAGATCAGCTCCTGTACGATGCTGAACTCGATTGGTGCGCCGCCCAACGCTCCCCCTCGCAGTCGCCAACGCCTGTGCTAGGCCTCTGGATCGCCCTCTTCGCCAAAGGCCTCCCGCCAGCTTGACATCGCCATGTCGAACACGCCACAGCCGGGTAGGCCTGCGTCATAGAGCCGCCCGCAGGTCTCGTACATGGTATAGCGCGATGCCAGGAGCGGAATACCGTTCTCCTCGGCGAGCGAGATTGTTTCGGGAGGGGGGTACTTGCCCCGCACAAACACGATAGCGAGAATGCCGGCCATCTCTGCTGTACGGACGACCTGAGGATTCGTCAGGCCCGTCATAAGCAACGTGCCTTCGTGGGTGAAGACGAGCACATCACTCATGAGATCGGCTCCGCAAGCCATCGCAACTTGCTTGGAGAGATCGACCTCCCGAGAGATCACCTTGCCGTCTATGATGGCCAACACCTGCCGAAGGTCCATTGCGGTCCGCCCCACCCTTGCTGGCTATGCGCTTGGCAAACGCCGGAGCGAGTATAGCACGCGCCAAAACATTGTTCAAGTTTTCACGATAGTATGGGGCATAAAAAACGGCCACCGTGTCACTATTCTGGGATTCAGCCAGATGTAGATAGCCGCGGCGAACGACTAGTAGCTCCCCCCGCGAGCCCAGTCCTCTCCCAGTACCACCACGATATCGGCGGCAGCGTCTTCGGCGTATTGCCGATGGATGTTCTCCTCAGCGACGCCAAGCTGAGATGCCAGAGCATCCACCGTCATCTCGACATCAGAGTAGACGAGGATGCGGCTCTGAGCGAGATTCTGCATTTCGGCAGCAGAATAACGCACCACGTTGAACCCCTGGTCACGCAAGTAGCTAGCGGTCCGCTCGCCCAGATCCGGCGTCATGGTGCCGTTCTCGATATGGATACGCGCGCCCTCGCTCGTAATCTGCGCACGCTCAATGCTGGGCGTAACCTCCGCCAACGGGACGGGCGATGGAAAGAGCTCGTCCACCAGCGCCCGCACGCGATCCCAGTCCGCTATTTCCACCATCCAACCCTTGTCGGTTACCTGCGTCGTCGTAAAAGAGTCGTCGATGACCACTCGACGAACGTCCTCCAGCTTGATGCGCTTGACGATCTCACCAAGCGCGACCATCTCCTCGAGGGTGAGATCGGTCTGGACAGAATCGCCAGCAATCGTCAGGAACTGGGGAATGCTAGAGAGAGGGATATCCAGGCTGATGGCCTTATCCCGCGCCGCGAGGATCACCTGCTGCTGGCGATCCATCCGGTCAAAGTCGCCGGTCCCATGCCGAGAACGCGCATATTGCAGCACGGTCTCGCCATCCATCTGCTGGACGCCCGCAGGGATGTCCAACACCATCGTGCCATAGTTCCCATCGGGGTATTCCTCGTCGTGGATGGGCTTCTGAACATCGATGGTTAGGCCGCCGATCGCATCGACCAATCGCACGAATCCCGCGAAATCGATCCGCACATAGTAATGCACGGGAACACCGAACGTCGTCTGGACCGTCTTTTTGGCAAGAGCGACGCCACCTCCGGGATAGCCATACCGGTCCCCCAGCAGATGAGCGGCATTGATACGATTCTGCCCATAGACAGGGATGGTCACCCAGAGATCACGCGGGATGGAAAGCATGGCAGCCGAATTGGTGGCTGGATCGATGGAGACGAGAATCATGGTATCGCTGCGCGTCGGGCCGGTCTCCTGAGCGCGACGATCGATGCCAAGAAGGAGAATGTTGACGCGTTCCTTCTTGTCCACCAGATCCGGCAAATCCTGCTGGGGCGCCCTTCCCGGTATAGTCTCGGGGCTGGTGACATTCTCCACAAAGGGCAACTGGGTTTGTGCCACCACACGTCGCAACGTAACAAAGAAAAAAGCCCCCGAGAGCAAGGCGCCCACCGCCACCAAGACGATGATGAACGACGTTAGGGCACGCCGCAGAAGCGGTGCATTTGTCACGGGCTCTGGGTTCGGGAGGGGGTTACTGTATTCAGACATCTTGGCATTCGATTATAGCACGGTCGCCCCCCCGCGCCAAGGTTCCTTCCACGATACTCACACGATCCACATACTACCGCTTTGACATCGATCGGGGGCCTTTGTATAGTCGCAACCGTATCTTCGGGCTGGAGGGATCCCGTGAGTGAGCTCGGCGAAAAGCTGCGCCAGGCCCGCGAAGAGCAGGGCCTCTCGCTTGCGGATGTGGAGGAGCGCACTCACATCCGCCGTGAGCTCCTTGAAGCCCTCGAGAGTGGCGACTATGCTCGGCTCCCAGAGCCGGTCTATGTGCGCGGCTTTGTGCGGGGTTACGCCGGCGCGCTGGGCCTCGAGCCGGAGCCTTTTCTTGCGCTCGTCCCCCGAGAAGGCCACGAGCGCCACCGGCCACCGCAACCAGTTCTCGACCGCCCCTTGCAGCAACCTCTGCTCCGTCCCAAGACCATACGCCGGATTCCGCTAGGGCTGCTTGGCGCACTGGCTCTGGCTGCCATCGTATGGTGGTTCGTTAGCACGTACTATCTGCAAGTTGATCCCCTAGCGCCGCTGGACGTGTCGCCTCTGCAGTCCACAACAGTCCCGACGGCCACTACCCCCGCCAGGACGGCGACGTCCCAGCAGGCAGCCCCGAGTAGCACCTCGCCACCCGTCGTGGGAACTGGGGCCGAGCGTGAGCCCACCCCCACGCCCACGTCAATGCCCTCTCCGACGACGATCTCCACGGCGTCGCCCACACCGTCAGCTACACCAACCGTCACCGCTACTCCCAACCGAGGCGTAGAGGTCCGCATGCGCGTCGACGCCGTTACGTGGGTCCGGGTCACGGTAGATGACGACGAACCCGTCGATGTCCTCCTTGAGGTCGGCGACGATCGGGTCTGGCGAGGGAGAGAGTCTATCGCCCTGCTCATTGGAAACGCCGGCGGGGCCTACCTCACCGCGAACGGCGAGGAGCTGGGCTATCTGGGCGAGGACGGCGAGGTCGTGGAAATCGAGTTCGGCCCTAGCGACCTTCCCTAAAGGCTTTCCCTTCGATCTTCCAACCACTAGCTAGAGATCTGAGCAAGGACCGGTGCATGCACTTCTACATCGAGACCCTGGGCTGCCCCAAGAACCAAGTCGACTCGGAGATGATGGCAACCATCCTCCAAGGCGAAGGTCACGTCGAGGTTACAGATCCCTGCGAGGCAGATGCTCTCATCGTCAATACATGCGGGTTCATCGCGCCAGCACGCGATGAGTCATGCCAGGTTCTCCAAGAACTCGCACGCACCAAGAGCGATGGCCAGTTCCTGATCGCCGCGGGCTGTATGCCACAACGGTACGAGGAGGAGATCCTGCGCTGCGTCCCCGAGGTGGACGCGCTCATTGGCACACAGACCTGGCCCGAGATCGCAGATCTGTTCGACGAGTTGGCGTGCAGGGATCCAAGCACCGATCGCCCCACCCTCATACGAGACGCTGGGCGTGTCATTGCGTCGGTGCCGAGGCAAGCCGTCATGGGGGCTACGGCCTACTTGAAGATCGCTGATGGGTGCGATGCGGCTTGCGGCTATTGCACCATCCCTGCGATCAAAGGCCCGCAACGCAGCAAGGAGCCTCAGGAGATCGTCCGCGAGGCCCGCGAGCTGGACGAGCAAGGCGTGCAAGAGATTGTGCTCATCGCACAGGACACTACCGCCTATGCTCGCGACCTAGGCAGACACCACGGGCTTGCCAACCTACTGCATCGCGTTAGCAAGGCCGTCCCTGACCTGCCCTGGCTGCGCATCATGTACGCCTACCCACAGCACATCACGCCCCGCCTAGTGCACACCATGGCTGCGCTCGAGCCCGTGTGCCACTACCTTGACATGCCCGTGCAGCATGGGCATCCGGACGTCCTGCGCCGCATGCGCCGCCCGCACGATCTAGACCAGGTGCGCGAGATCATCGCTCTCCTACGTGACGCCATGCCGGACATCTCGCTCCGATCCACGTTCATCGTGGGATACCCGGGCGAGACCGAAGAGGAGTTCGAGGCGCTCCTCAGCTTTATGCAAGAGATCGCCTTTGACAAGGTGGGGATCTTTGCCTACTCGCTGGAGGCAGGCACGTACGCGGCAACGTTGCCGGACCGCGTGCCCCCCGAGGTGATCACCGAGCGATACGACCGCGCGATGACCCTCCAGCAGGAGATCTCGCTGGCCCGCAATCAGGAGCAGATCGGTTGGCAGATGGCGGTGCTGATCGAGGGCGCCGGCGATGGCATCTCCGTCGGACGCTCCTACCGCGATGCCCCCGAGGTGGACGGCTTGGTGCTGATCGAGGAAGAACTGCCTGTGGGAACGTTCCGCCTAGTGGAAATCGTGGCTGCCAACGAATACGACCTGATCGGACAGCTCGTCTGAGCCTTAGGGAGCCTTCCAGACGTGAGGCTGGAACAACGTCCTGGCAAAGAGCTTATGGGTGTTGGGATCGAGGACGTTCAGGCGCCGTTCATCGGTCAGGTACAGCCATAGGCACCGACGAAAGTAAGCAGCGGGCGACGTCGCGCCTAGCTCCTCATGGCCGTAGCCCAAGGTCTCATCACGAGCGAATCGCTTGGCAGCATCGGTCAGCCGTGGCGTCAACCCCACGCCATCCGAGAAATGTCCCCCCCCCTGCTCGGCGGCACTCCCCATGAGATGATCCAGCAACTCGGCAAAGACCAGGAACGCCTCTTCACCCTCATCGAGAAGATCGGCCACGCGCACATAACAGACGCCGTCAAAGGAGCGCCCCCGCCACTCCTGCGGCCCGGGAATATAGCGGGATGGCTCGTGGGTAAAGACCACGTGACCTCGCGGCGTCTCGTGCCAGAGCTGGAGCATTCCGCTCGGGAGTGGCCGAATCAGCTCGCGAAAGAGCCGTCCGGGATCCCATACCGTTTCCATATGCTGCCGCACCTCTAGGGGAGAGCGATCGAGACATGTGGGTTCGGCGTGTAGCCGCTCTCGCCAGAGGGCCTGAAGCAAGGCTTCCTTGTCGTGCATTACCCGCGCCGACCTCCTGTCACCGGAAGCGCCGTTGACGTGTCGGTCTGTGCTCCCTATAATGGTTGCTAGCTTGTCCTGTGGCCGATAGCGTTTCGGGCATCGCGGAGTACGTTATGGGATCGGTTCTCGTCCTGAATGCCACTTACGAGCCTCTCAACGTCGTCAGCGTACGTCGAGCCGTGGTGTTGCTTCTGAAAGACAAGGCGGAGCTCGTCGAGGCTACAGAGCAACGGATTCGCTCGTCAAACTTGTCCCTACCCGCGCCTTCCGTCATTCGTCTCGTTTACTATGTGCGCATCCCTCGGCCACTGCGCATCCCGCTCAGCCGCCATACCATCATGCTCCGCGACGGCTTCACGTGCCAGTATTGCGGCAGCACGCCGCCCCGCTCTCAACTCACCATCGACCATGTGATACCCAAGGTGCGCGGCGGCGGCAGTACCTGGGACAATCTTGTGTGCGCCTGCAAACGTTGCAACCAAGCCAAGGGCGCCCGCACGCCACGCGAGGCCGGCATGACCCTGCGCACCCAACCGACCGAGCCACGGTATCTGGCCATGGTCATGTACGATCAGGCCAAGCGCCCCGAGGCCTGGCAGCGGTACATGCCAGCTAGGACCGTACCCTCACGGTCACGCTAAGCAACACACAATCGCCCCAGTCCTCGCCGCTAGAGCTCTTTACTGGGAGACGGGCTCCCGTGGCATGATCATACATTCCCACTTGGACGCGGTACAGCCCGTCCGGCGCGTCCGGATCAACCTTCATCGTGTGACGATCCAGCACGAGATCGCCAGCGCGCCACGCATCGGTGGGAGCTGCATTCCCCGCGGGGGGACTATCGTGCTGTCCCCACACCGGGCCCTGGGTCGCGGGGTTGAAGGCCTCGCCCAGAATCTGCGCGAACACGGTATAGGACTGCGCTGGGGTGCCTCGGGCGCGCCAATAGAGGTCCAGCACCAAGGTCTCCCCAGGGGCCACAGCGATCTCGCCCTCCGCGGCGATCGTGCGCCGCCCCTTGTGTAGCGCGTATCCCTCCAGCTCGGCGACGTCGCCCAGTATGGCGCCAATCAGCTCCATGGGTTCCTCAGTCACCCCCGGATGGCCGGCTCCCTCGACGCGCAGCGGGCGTAGCTCACATCCATCCTCGGCAGGGAGTTCGAGGCTCAAGCCGTAAGCACCGTCTGGCATTTGACGGGGAATGGCTAGTTCCACCTGCTGTCGGACGCCACCTCGCGGATCCGTCTGCGAAAGCGGTCGCGCGATGAGCAGATGGCCATACGCGTTCCGAGCGAGCAAGCGCGCCGACGTGGGGGCCAGCTCCCAGAGCAACCCTATCTGCGCAGCCGCGCCCACAGGCACGACAGGGACCGGCAGGTCGACGCCAATCAGATGGTACGTCTCGCCTTTGCAGCTCAACGATGTCATGGTCTGATACGCATCGGCCAGCACGGGCTGCTCCCCCTTGGCATCGTAGAGCCGCAGCGCGTTGGCCCCGAACGCCAGCGCCTGCACCTCGGCGTACCGCTCGCCGAGCCACGCGGGCACGAGCCGATCGGGATCGGTGAGGCCAATGTCCACCTCCGCCAGCCAGACGCGTTCCGCATCGGCGACGATATCGGGCAAGGACGAGGCAACGGCTTCGCCGGTGAGAACGCGGCTGTCGTCCCCCAGATAGACGACCGGAGGCTTGGGGTTTCTCCAGTCCAGCCCGTCATAGTAGTAGTTCCAGATGGGATAGCGCGTGCCCGAGTCCAGAAGGACCAGATCGCCCTCACGTGACTGGCTCGCGATGGTGCGGACCATGGAATGCAGCTCGTCGGTGAGATACCGCGAGGCATAGTGGCCCGGAAGCATCGCCAGCCAGAGCGTCGCGACGACCGCGACGCAAGCCCACCCCACAATGCGCCAACGCTCGATGAGGGCGTCCAACACCCAGGCGAGCAAGATCCAAAAGGCCGGGGCAAAGGGGATCAGGTAGCGAGCCTCCAGGCGTGGCGTGTAAAAGAGGGCACGCGGGAGTGTGGCAGCGTACACGAGCAGCGGGGGCACTATCGCGACCAACCCCAGTGTGAGCAGGTCCCAAGCCTCCTGCCGCGGGCGTCCCTGCTGGCGCCATCGGATGAGACCCACCGCGGCGCCTGCTGCGAACAGCGCCAGGAACGCCGCTACGAGCCAAGTGTAGCGCTCGATCTCGACAGAGTCCCCCGTCGCGAGAAGGGTGGCATATAGCCGCGCGGCTTTACCTAGGCCGAATGGCTCTGCTACCGACCAGGTGGACATGGCTCCCCAACTATACGCCAACCAGGCTGCCAGGCCCGCCACGACCAAGAGCTGACCGATGGCCCATCTACCCAGCGTAGCAGCCTTTCGGCGCACACCGAAAAGGGCGTGGATCAGGGCAACCAGGTTCTCGACGAGGAGGAGCCCACCCATGATGAGGACCGTGTAGAGCGAACCCAAGCCATAGAGCGCCGTACCACCGAGATGCCACCAACGCTCCTTGGCACAGGTACCCTCAGAAGTGCCCTCCGAACGCAACCACCCGAGGAAATGGTAGATCGAGAGCGCGCCGAGGAGCCCCGCCAACACGTACATGCGGAGTTCTTGTGACCACCAGATGTGGAAACGCGAGAATCCCGTCAGGAACGCTGCCAGCAGCCCCACCTGTTCGCCTCGCAAACGGCGCCCGAGACGGTAGACGATGACGACTGTCAGCACCCCAAACAGGGCCGATAACAAGCGCGCTGCCAACTCGCCTTCGCCAAAGAGCTGCACCCAGCCCCACAGCGACCAGAAGTAGAGAGGGGGATGCACGTCGCTGGCCGTCCAGGCGGTGACGCCGGGCAAGCCTTTACGCACTGCCCAGATCGCGAGGGCTTCGTCCCACCAGAAGTTGGCATCACCAAGACGAAAGATGCGCAGGGCAAAGGAGCCGAGGACGACAAGCGCCGCGGGCCATCGCGACGCGCTCTTGCCTGTGCTAGGCATCGGCCTGCACAATGTTATCCAGCTTGCGGCGTAGTTCCTTCTGTTGGGCAGTAGTTAGCGTTGGCTGGCCCTTGAGATAGTCGCCCAAGAACTCGGCCAGATCACCAACCTTGACGGCGGGAACAGGGGACTCTTCCGCATGGAGAGTGACTTGGGGATCGGTGAAGACAATGACGCCTGTGACCGGGATCTCCACCTCGGGCAGCAAATCCTGGGCCCACTCGTCGACCCACTCGATCTCTTGCTGCGTGTCGGCACCGGGGCGGCCCAGGGCCGGATTGCCAAAGAGCTGGAGGAGCTTGCGAGCCCCTGCCTTGTGACGCCACTTGCCGTTCTCGTAGCTGATCTCACCCCGCTGGGAGCGCGGCGTCAACACCGTCATGCCGTGGTGCGAGACCACCACATGGTGGCTGGGTAGATAGTAGCAATAGAGCGCGTACCGTTTGTCGAGGCTAGATAGCGCGTCGGACAGCACGGTGTCGGGACGAGGCTCGCGCACGTAGGCAGCCGTCATCTGCGAGCCGATGGTAGCGCCCAGCATGCCCACGAGCAAGAGCAGGTACGAGACGATGATCTGCCGGCTGGACATCACGAGCCCCAGCACAAGGGCACCAATGGCGATATAGGTGGACCAGGAAGCCAGCCTCTTGCGCCGCTCCAAAAACGAGTCGTTAATGAATACTTCCATGATTCTCCTATCTGCGTGCTGACTTTTCCTAGCTTGAGCTGGCGGCGATATGATCGCGAATTGTGCCCACCACGTTGCGCTCGGCCGACTCGACGGCCACACGCACGGCATTCTCCATCGCCAGCGCATCAGAGCGCCCGTGAGCAATGATCACGACGCCGTCCACGCCGAGGAGCGGCCCGCCTCCGTATTCGCGATAGTCCAGAATAGCCGAGGCCTTTCTAAAGGCAGGCTTGGCCAGCAGCGCACCGAGGCTCGCCAGAGGTCGCGCCTTGATCTCACGCTTGAGCAAGGTCAAGATCATGGAAGCGGTGCCCTCGGCGGTCTTGATGGCCACGTTCCCCGCAAAACCGTCGGAGACGATGACATCCGCCTTGCCGCGGGTGATGTCCTTGCCCTCGACGTTGCCCACGAAATTGAGACAAGTCTCGCAGAGTAGGCCGTGTGCCTCCTGCACCACGGCGTTGCCCTTGGTATCCTCCTCACCGTTGGAAAGGAGCCCAACCCGTGGCGTGGGGATTCCCAAGACACGCTCGGCATAGATGGATCCCATCACGCCGAACTGCACCAACCACTCGGGCCGGACATCGGCATTGGCGCCCACATCCAGCATGAACGAGTAGCCGGCCAGATGCGGGATCACCGTCGAGATGGCAGGACGCTGGACGCCCTTGATGCGGCCGATACGGCCCGCACCTACCAGAGCGCTGGCCAGCACGCCTCCCGAATTGCCCGCGGAGACAAAGGCATCGCCCTCTCCTTCGCGCAGCAGCCGCATACCCACCACCACCGAAGCATCGTCCTTCTGGCGAACGGCCTGGGCCGGATGCTCGTGCATGGCTATGACTTGGCTAGCGTGCGCCACGTCGATGGCGAGACCGGCGGTATCGTGTTTGGCCAGCTCGGCGCGGACGATCTCCTTCCTGCCCACCAGCAAGATTCCACAACCAAAGCGACGGGCCGCGCGGACTGCCCCAGCAACATCGGGCTCAGGCGCATTGTCGCTGCCCATCGCATCCACGATGATCCGCATGCCCGTCTCCTTTCGACCTTGTGCAACGTGCAGCTATTCTAGTGTAGGCAAGCCTAGGTTGACAAACCTCTCATCCCTGACTACAATGGCCTGTAGTCGCCCCCGTGGTGGAATTGGCATACACGGCAGGTTGAGGGCCTGTGTCCAATAGGACGTACTGGTTCGAGTCCAGTCGGGGGCATGAGAAAGGCGGCCCAAGCCAAGGGCCGCCTCTTTATGCATCATAGACGATCCTCTTGCCCGGTATGGGATCGATCCCCTTGCCACTTGGTGCTCTCTCTGCTACCATGGCGCCATCGCGTCGTACCGCAGATCCGAGTGCCTAGGTCGCTGCCGGAAGAAGCATCGACGAGGGATCTGGTTCACAATGAAGGTCGAGTCACGCAACGCTCCTCGATGGGCTCTGACCATCGCGTGTCTTGGATTGCTCACCGGATGTCGATCAGCGCCAGCCGAATTGATCACGATTTCCCAGCCAACCGCTGCACCGACGGCAACTCTCGCTCCCATACGCGTCCACATGGCCGGTGCGGTGCAGACGCCCGGCGTCTATGAGCTGGGGCCTGATAGCCGCATCATCGATTGCATCGAGGCGGCCGGGGGGCTGCACCCTGACGCAGACAGCGATAGCATCAACCTAGCAGACTATTGCGAGGATGCAAGTCGCATCTATATCCCCTTCCGCGGTACGCCGCCCCCCATTCCCCCCACACGGGTTTCGGGGACGTCCGTAAAAGAGGATACGGCAGAGTCTGTCAACATCAATACCGCGTCAGCCTCGGAACTAGAGTCACTGCCGGGCATCGGACCCGTGCTGGCAAAACGCATCGTCGCGTACCGAGAGGCAAACGGCCCCTTTGCAAGGCCCGTGGATATTCTTGAGGTATCTGGTATCGGCGATACGACGTTCGCCAACATAGAGGCCCGCATTGTGACCCAGTGAAAGGACCGGAGCGCCTACCAAGCGAAAGGATGGCGATGAAACTCGACTACAGACGAACCTTGGTCCTGGGGTTTGGGTTCTTTGGCATCTCGGTGATCTGGTCCATCTACAACAGCTTTGTCCCTGTCTTCTTGAGACAATACGACCTGCCATGGGGGCTTGTCGGGTTTGTGATGACCTTTGACAACATTCTCGGCATCACCATGCTGCCCTACATCGGCCAACTGAGCGACAACACCTGGACCCGCCTCGGCAGGCGGCGCCCCTTCATCCTCGCAGGAGCGCCAGTCGCGGCCATCCTGTTCGTTGTCATACCAGCCATCCATCTGCAGATGGCTCGGACAGCCGGCACGCTTGGGCTACTAACGGGCGTCATCATTATCATGAACATCGCCATGGCGTTGTTTCGCACTCCGACCGTCGCCCTCATGCCGGACATTACTCCCCCCGCTCTGCGGAGCAAAGCGAACGGCATCATCAACCTGATGGGCGGCATCGGGACGACCATCTCCTTTCTGATCGGCGGCAAGCTATTTGCTGCCGGGCAGAGCTACCCCTTTGTGCTGGGCGCCGTCCTCCTGGTAGTGGCCGAAGCCATCGTGATTCTGCGCGTGCAAGAACCCCCGCCCGCGGACCCAGAGGGCATCAACGCGCGGCAGCGACCCAACGCGCTGGAATCCTTGCGTGATACCGTTCGCAACGTCGTCTCTGTCGCTCGCAACCCAGACAAGAGCGCGCTGTTCACCTGCCTAGCCATCTTTAGCTGGTTCATGGGCTACAATGCCATCGAGACGTTCTGGACATCCTACGGGCGCGAGGTGCTATTTGCGCCGCAGATCGCTGCGGGCGCCATGACCGCCGACGAGGCTGTGGCTCGCGCCGCTAGCATGCTCACCTATCTTTCAGCAGCCTTTCTCGTCTTTTCGCTACCGGCGGGGTTCATTGCCACGCGCTTTGGGCGAAGGCCGACGATTCTCACGGGGCTAGGCATTCTCATCGTCGTATGGTCTGGCTTTTTGCTGACCAAAAACCCGATCTATGTCACCTTCACCTTGGTGGCATCGGGGATCGCATGGGCCCTCATCAACATCAACTCGCTACCCATCATGGCGGACCTAGCTCCTCCAGGGCAGATCGGCGCCTACACTGGCCTGTACTACTTTTTCTCGATGCTAGCCGCATCCACGTCGCCTACATTGGTAGGATGGCTGATGGACCTGACGAGCATCAAGATGATGTTCCCCGTGACTGTAGTCTTTATGGCACTGGCGTTTGTGTGCGTGTTGGCCATCCGCCGCGCAGAGCCGGAGCAAGCGAGCAACATGCCGGTGCCGGCCTGAGACCGGCACCACAGGAGGGCGGCCCTGCGCAAGCCGCCCTCCTATCAAAGTGATGCCCTAGGTTTCGTGTTCCCTAGCCCTACGACTCTTTCTCTTCGGCCGCGTCACTGGCCAGCAAGTCAGCTTCCGCAACCGTGGGGCTCTCTTTGTCTCCCCCTTCCTCCGCCGACGCCTCCTCGCCGTTCCAGGGCTCCCCAGGAGCATACACCATGGACGGACGGCGGAGCTTGCGTCGTACAAGGAACAGCGCTCCGAACACGACGAACGCTAGGATCGAGACCCATTGCGCCATCGGGAGACCGAGGGGCATCCAGTTTGGCATCATCCAAGCATCCGGTCGCTGGAATTCGATAAAGAAACGAATAAAGGGATATATCATCCCATAGAGATAGAAGAGATCGCCGTAGAGCCGCTTCTTGCGCCACCTGGTCGCCAGGGTAAAGAGCACGGCGAACCCTACCAGGTTCAGAAGTGATT
>JBNGEB010000049.1:2432-13191 GCA_049975585.1 Anaerolineae bacterium | reverse complement strand
GTGTCCGGCTGTGGCTTGGCGGACGGGGAGAAATCCTCCGGTGGACGATCCTTATCGACGCGCCCCCCGATGCCCGCATAGGGGGCCGCATCTTGCACGACAACGGAGAGCTCTGGGGCACTCGTGTGCACGAACAGCTCGTGCGACGTTTGCAGATCGCCACCGCCGTTCCGATGGACGACGGCGGCTACACGCCAGGACACGCGTCCGCCGGACATTTGGAAGGTGGGACGGTAACGCTCTGGGATGGTGAACATGATCTCGTGGTTCGCTACCCTGTCTGGGAGGAACGTGGTCTTGCCGAGCAAAGCGATCTCATCCTCGAGCCACACGTAGGTGGTTCCTTTGCCGCCCGGCTCGCGCTTCCCCCTGAAGGTCCCGTCGTCTAGATTCCAATCGGCGATATACACCAGGTCGCCCGTTTCCCCGGACGGCGTGTGCTCGATGCGCAGCAGGACGGCGCGAACTTCGTCGGCATCCAAGCGTTCCAAGGGGCGAATGCGCAGATTCGCATGCACGATCTCGCCCTCTGCGACGACAACCTCCGGTAGCTGCAAGCTTAGCTGGACCGCCGAGTTTGCGTTGATGGCCACGAACTGGCGCCGGCGACGCTCTAGCGTCGCCGGATGGCCCCGCACGGTGACCTCAGAGATCGCTGTGACATCTGGGCGGTCGCGTAGCTCTAACCTGGCATGTAGCGTCCAGAGGATGGCACAGACATAGCCGCGATGGGTGGGCGGCGCGTCATCGGGGATCCGAAAGCTGAACGGGAGGCTCAACGTCCTGCCCCGTCGCAGGACGCCAGGCGGCACGATCTCGTCGGCTTGGCTAGCATAGACGTGGGTGTCCCGGATGAGCGCCAACCTGGGAGGCTCTGTCTGTCGCACCTCCTCATGCGCGAACATGCCGCGGCACAGCAGACTGACCTGGCCGGAGAGCAGATTGGTACGAGCTGGCGCTGCGATCCGCAGCAGGCCTGTGATGCGTTCGCCCGGCGCGTAGATAGCCTCGGGATGATCGAGTTCGAAGGTGATCTTGGGTGGTGGGCCTGTCTGCAGCGTAAGTGCCCCAATGACCGCGCCGCAGACTGCGCCCAGCGGGGTTCCCAGTACGAGTCCAACGAGCGCGCCTACGAAGGCGCCGAGGATCCCGCTGTTTAGGGCGCCGAGCACGATGCCGAGCACCAGTCCGGCGAGGCCGCCCTCGAGGCCACCCCAGACAAAGCTGCGGCGGCTTACGGGATCAAATCGTCGCAGGGGCGCCGAGGCCTCAGCACGAGCGACCAAGCTCTGGACGTGTCGCCATATCGCAGGCATTAGTTGTCCTCGCCTCGGACTGACCGGATCCGGTCACACGATTCAGGATGCACCGATTATAGCATCGCGTCAAGAGCGCGAAAAGGTCACCGGTGACCGGACAGGCTGGCATTTGCCAGAGGTCGGTGCTGGTGCTATACTGCGACCCGTGGCCGGGGCGTAGCGCAGCCAGGTAGCGCACTTGAATGGGGTTCAAGTGGTCGGACGTTCAAATCGTCTCGCCCCGACCTTGAAGGGCTGGCCATTTCGGCCAGCCCTTTCGCTATGGATGGCCCCGCTGCCACCGCCGCTACGTTCTCAGATGCCGTCTCACCATCCGGCGCTAAGCTCGCTTAGTGTGCATCGTTTGGGCCTCTGGCGTGGCGGCTCGGCGAGAGAGCAAGTCCCCGAAGCGTCCCAAGATTGGTCGGGCGGTCGCTTTGGTGCTATAATATCGGCATCATCGAGCGAGTACAGGGTCTCGTCTGGGTGTAGGGCGAGAGCATGAATGGGTTCGTGTGCCCCTCTCGGGCAAACATATGGGCGTTGAGATAGGCGATCTGCGGCATCAATAGCTAGCATGCCGTGTGGCGCCCCTTTTTTGTGTCGTCGCCGCAGGGCACTAGCCGTGGCTATGCAGATGCTATGTTGCCAGACTTGGCAAAGGCAGGAGCTGCAATGTTTGCGGTAGGGAGCAAAGTGGTCCACCCGTGTTATGGGGCGGGCACGGTGATGCATGTGCAGAAGAAGAGCATCGGGGACGATGCAAGGTGCTACTATGTGATCGACGCTGTTTGCAAGTCCATGCAGGTGATGGTGCCAGTCAACCGTGCGGCCGATCTGGGATTGCGGCCCGTGGGGCGGCGGAAGCATCTCATGGCGCTGCTGCAGTCGTGTGCCATTCCCCCGGGCGATGGCGAGATCGAGTCGGACCTGCGCGCGCGTCAGGCTCTGATGCGGGATCAGCTCAAGTCGGGCTCTTTCCGCACGGTTGCCGACGTGGTGCGCAAGTTGTTTTTCCTTTCCGGCAAGCGTCCTCTCGGCACGGTCGACCGGCAGCTCTTCGATCGTGGTAAGGATCTCTTGGCCAGTGAGTTGGCGCTGGCAACCGATCGTGATCTGGATGATGCGATGCAGGTTGTGGAAGAGGTGCTGAGCGGCATGAACGAGCCGGACGCTGAAGGCTGAGCAATCGGGCGGCGTTGACGGGTAGAGAGAGACGGCGGGTTGTCCCGCCGTCTCTGTGGTTTCACGGGAGGGCTAGGCTCGGAGCGAGGGAGGTACTCCGATAGGGTCCTCCATGAGACGCTGCGCTAGCGCTGCGTAGCTCTGCGCAAGCTCAGACTCTGGGTCGGCCGAGATGACAAGCTCTCGCCTGCTATGCGTGTGGTAGAGAAGACTCGGTGCGGAAGGGATCACTTCTAGGATGCCTTTGCCCAGATCGCTGGCTATCTGGGTAGCGGTCTTTTGCGAAGGACCGGCGTAGCGTTGGACTAGGACGATGCCTGGCACACGTGCCTGCTGGCGATTGCTGCCGAGCCACTGTAGCAAGGCCCTGAGATGCCACTCGGCGAGGCTGTCATGCTCAGCTACGGGCAATACTGCGGTTGACTGGCTCAACACCTCGGCCACGTGGGGCAGGCTCGCAGTCCCAACGTCAGCCACGATGACATCGTACTCTTGCTGGAGCAGTGTCAGCGCGTCACCTAGTTTACCGCTGCGCATGGTACCTGTCGCGACTCCGTGGGGGTATCCAGGTAAGTAGTGCAGTCCGCTCTCTGTGTCGATGACGCAGCTTTGGAGCGACGACATGGTCAAGCGGACCCCTTCTAGCGCCACGAGTTCCTGCAAGCTAGGAGAGGGCTCCAGGGATAGAAGCCAGGGCGCCGATGCGCCATAGCCCTGGAGTTCCAAGTAGAGCACCTTGCGTTCGCCATCGCAAAGCGCGGTAGCCACGTTCAGAGCGGTCGTCGTGGTGCCTACGCCGCCCTTGGCCCCCACAAAGGTGAGTAGGCGGCTTGCGGGCGCGGGGGCCCTTCTGGCGCGCGCTAGCAGGGCCTTCAGGCGGGCCATGACCTCTTTGGGATCGGCGGGCTTGGCCACGTAATCATCGGCGCCGGACTCAAACCCGCTCAGCTTGTCCGCCACTTGGGTACGCGCGCTAAGCATCAGGATGGGAACATCGCGTACGCTTGGGCTGTTTCGGATCCGGCGGCAAGTCTCGAACCCGTCCATGTCTGGTAGCATCACGTCTAGGATGACGACGTCGATGGGTTCGGACGTCAGCATCTTGATGCCCTCGGCCCCGTTGTAGGCCGCCATGGTTTGGAACCCACCGTGTTCGAGCACGAACCCGAGCATCTCCACAAAGACCGGATCATCGTCGATGATAAGAACCGTGGCGCTCATGCCGGCGAACCTCCCTCTTTCTGCTTGGTAGCCAGTGGAAGCTGGAACGAGAACGTCGTGCCTTGTCCCTCCCGACTAGCTACCCAGATGCGGCCCCCCAGAGCTCGGATGATCTCCCTGCTAATATACAAGCCTAGCCCCATCCCTGCGTGCCGTTGTCGGGAGTTGATGCTGCCCTGATAGAAGCGATCAAAGATGCGGTCTATCTCTTCTGGAGGAATTCCGGGGCCGCTATCGCGCACATCAACCTGTGCGTGTTCGCCGTCGCTGCTCACGGACACTGTGATGTGACCTTGGGGTGGGGTGAACTTGATGGCGTTGCCTGTCAGGTTCACGATGACCTGTATCAGACGACCAGGATCGGTGTGGGTCCAGACGGAATGGCTGGGCCCCTCGTAGGAGAGCGAGAGCGTCTTCAGAGCGGCCCGTGGTTGCAGCCGTGCTACGGCGTCACGCACAAGGCCGCCGAGCTCGACCGTCTCTCGATGGATGCTAAAGCGGCCAGTATCGATGCGGGACAGCTCGACCAAGTCATCCACAAGACGTGTGAGCTGATCGACCTCATCCTTGATGTGGCCAAAGAATCGTTGCAGGTCCTCCTCGGGAAGGTCGGTCACATCGCTGATGATGCTGGCGAATCCCAGGATGTGCTGAAGGGGCGCGCGGAGCTCGTGCGAGATCTGGGAGATGAATGCAGCACGCGCTTCGGCATCGGAGCGCTCGCGCGTGACGTCGTGCACGACCCGTACTTCACCCAGACGTGGATCAGCGAGGGCGGTTGGGCGCACCTCAACGGCCAGCTCGCCGCCGTCTGCTAGAGGCACCATGGCGCAGTAGGGACCCATGATCCGAGCCCCGCTAGGATCGAGCAGGACAGCCAGAGAGCGCGGTAGCGAGTCTTGCGCGTAGCCACCCTCTCGCCACTGACCTGCGAGGCCGAGTAGCTCGCATAGGGCAGGATTCGTGCGTATCACGCGCCCATGCGCATCGAGGATAAAGAGCCCGTCTGCCATGCTCTCGATAATCGTTTCGCTGCGCTGGCGTTCGGCGATGGCTTCCTGAAGCAGGTTAGCCTGGTGGATGGCAACGGATGCCTGTGCAGCCAGTGTCTGCATGTGGTCGGTATCTTGCTCGTCAAAGGCCGATGCCTCGGCGCTGCTGATGCTGAGCGTCCCAAGGGGGACTTGGCCTGCATAGAGGGGAGACACAAGCAGCGAGCGAAAGTCGCCTTGCGACCGCAACGGGGCATAGTCGGGTGAACGGGTCGTGTCGTTGACGCAGATGGTGCGCCGCTCGCAAAGGGCGCGTCCTGCCACGCCAATGTCGCGTGAGAAGCCCTCGGTGTTCAAGGTGACGGGGGACCAGGGCGCGCAGACGCGAGGAATGAGACGTTCACCTTCCTCGTCGAGGAGGTGGATCACGCACCGATCCGCGGCCGGAACGATCTCCAGCGCGGCATCCACCATGGTCTGGAGGAGCTGTTCGAGGTCCCTTGCTCCAACCAGCTCGCGCGAGATCTGCAGGAGCCGCTGGTGGATCTGCGTTTGGCGCGTCTGACGCTGTCTGCTCTCGACCATGGGCTTCTCAGCGTTCCTTCCATACCGCGAAAGGTCATATGCGGAGCCCATTATAGCGAGGGCAGGCGTGGCATCAAGGGCGCCAACAGCCTCGATGTGCTCAGGCTAATGGGTGACCAGACCAATCGCGTTGAGAGGCCAGTAGCGGAACCAGGCCTTGCCCACGATGTGCTCGTAGGCGACGGGGCCAAAGGCGCGCGAGTCATTGCTAGCGGAGCGATTGTCTCCCATCACAAAGACATGTCCCTCGGGGATGAGGTGTGGCGCGTAGGTGCCACGAGTAGGCTCGGGGAGATAGGGCTCCGATAGGATCTCTCCATCGATCAGCACGTGTCCTTGCTGGATGGCGATGACTTCGCCTGGCAGCCCAACGACGCGCTTGATGAGGGGGATGCCTGTGTGGCTCGGTGGATCCAACACGACGATGTCGCCCCGCTCAGGGGGGTGGAGGCGATATGAGATCTTTTCGATGATCAGCCGCTCGCTGTCTTGAAGGTTGGGGGTCATGCTCAGCCCATCAACACGCGTGGCTTGAGCGATGAACGCGTTGATGACCAGCACGATCAGAAGCGCTGGCAGCAGCGCCTCAGCGAACTCGCGTAGCCAAGAGCGAGGCCGGGTTGTTGGTTGCGACTGCGTTGTGTGTTCCACGAAACCAGATACTCGGGTGCACGGGCTCCCCTGACGAGAGCCCGTGCGTTGCTTGGGGTCAGTGCTTAGCGTCTGCCGCGCGACCGGCCGCGATTGCCAGAGCTCCGCGAGGGCGGACGATCGTTTTCGCGGGCCTCTTCAGCGGTCCAGCCTTCGAGGACTGCCTGACGGGACAGGCGGATACGGCCTTGTCTGTCAATGTCGATGACCATCACGGTCAACTCGTCGCCGACCTCTGCGATGTCCTCTACTTTGTTGACGTGATAGTTCGCAAGCTGTGAGATGTGGCAGAGGCCGTCCTGTCCAGGCAGGATCTCGACGAACGCGCCATAGTCGGTGGTGCGGACGACCTTGCCTGTGTAGATGCGCCCGACCTCGGCCTCAGCCGTCAGGAGTTCGATGCGATTAATGGCCTCATGGGCGCTGGCAGCGTCCGACGCTCCGACTTTGACGGTGCCATCGTCGTCAACGTCGATGGTGACGCCTGTGTCGTCAATGATGCCGCGGATGTTCTTGCCACCTGGCCCAATGAGGGCGCCGATCTTGTCCACGGGGATATGAAGCGTGTGAATCTGTGGCGCATACGGCGAGATCTCACTTCTGGGCTGGGGCAGCACGGCAAGCATGGTGTCAAGGATCTGCAAGCGGGCTTGGCGCGCGCGCTCCAAGGTCTCCTCAATGATCTCCCAGCGGAGCCCGCCGATCTTGATGTCAAGCTGGATGGCGGTGATGCCCCGAGCCGTCCCAGCGACCTTGAAGTCCATGTCTCCCAGGTGGTCCTCGAGGCCCTGGATATCGGTCAGGACGGACCACTCATCGCCCTCGGTGATGACGCCCATCGCGATACCGGCCACAGGCCGTTTGATGGGCACGCCGGCATCCATCAAGGCGAGCGTCGAAGCGCATGTGCTGGCCATGGATGTTGACCCATTGGACGATAGCACTTCCGAGACGGCACGGATGGTGTACGGGAAATCCTCTTCGGGTGGGATCATTGGCTCGACAGCGCGTTCGGCCAGGGCCCCGTGCCCGATGGAGCGACGGCGCGGGCCTCGGATGGGATAGGTCTCACCAGTGCTGTACGGGGGAAAGTTGTAGTGATGGATGTACCGGCGGGAGCCTTCGCTGCCGACCAGGTACTCGATTTCCTGCTCGTCCGATGCCGTGCCGAGCGTCGCTGTTGTCAGCACCTGTGTCTCGCCACGGCTGAAAAGGCCCGAACCATGGGTCCGCGGGAGCAGGCCGACCTCGACGTGCAGCTCGCGGATGGTATCCAGGCCACGGCCATCGACGCGGATGCCAGTATCCAGGATGTGCCGTCGCATGGCTTTCTTAAAGACGGCCTCGTAGGCTTCCTTGGCGGCATCCTTGTCAACGGCTTCGCCTAGCTCTTCGAGGATTTGGTTGACAAGCCGCTTTTCGGCCTCGCGTCGCTCACTGCGTTCCATGCTTGCGGCAATCAGGTTCTCCACGCGCTCGCGGGCTAGCGCGTCCACCTGGGCTACCAGCTCGGGATCGAGCAGTGAGCGAACGCCCTCGTGCTTTTCCTTACCGACGCCAGCTGCCATCCGCTTTTGCATGGCGATGACTTCTTGGATGGCGGCGTGGCCTCGGCGCATGGCTTCGAGCATGATGTCCTCGGGCACCTCGTCGGCTCCCACTTCGATCATCAACACCGAGTCCTCGGTCCCGGCCAGAACCAGATCAAGCTGGCTCTTAGCAGCCTCGGAGGCATTGGGATGGATCAGGTACTCGCCGTCGAGATAGCCAACGCGTACCGCGCCGATAGGCCCTTGGAACGGGATATCGGAGATGGAAAGCGCTGCCGATGCGCCGATCATGGAGATGATGTCCAAGTGGTGCTCGGTATCGGCCGAGAGCGGCGTCACGACGATCTGAACGTCGTTGCGATAGCCGTCTGGGAACAGCGGTCGCAGGGGACGGTCAATGAGGCGGCAAAGGAGAATGGCCTCGGTAGAGGGGCGTCCTTCTCGCTTGTAAAAACCGCCGGGGATCTTGCCTGCAGAAGCGCGGCGCTCTTCCACGTCAACGGTCAACGGGAAAAAGTCCACCCCCTCGCGGGGCTCTTTGGAAGCGGTCGCTGTGACCAACACCATGGACTCGCCATGGCGTACGGTGACGGCGCCGCCTGCCTGGAACGCTAGTCGTCCCGATTCGACGACGATCTCCTCGTCGCCTAGTTTCGCTGTGAATTGCCTAGGATCGTACACGTTACACCCTCCTGGGGTCTTGCTCGGAGGGAGGCGGGCGAATCGTCAGGGACTGGGGCATGGGTCACATGCTGTGTGGGACGCATGCCCCAATTCCTGCGCAACTCGACCGCCGCCTCCGAAGCGCTATGCGAGCAAAAGGCTCGCTACCAAAAAAGAATAGGTGGAAAGGAATTCCACCTATCAGTACCCAACCATATCGCTGGGAACCATCAACGAATCGCTAGTGGCGGAGCCCGAGGCGGCTTACGATCTCTCGGTACCGCTCCTCGTTCTCCCGATGCAAATAGTCCAGATGTCGCCGTCGCTGGCCTACCATCTTGATCAGCCCGCGGCGCGAGTGCTCGTCGCCTTTGTGCTCCTTCAAGTGTTCGGTCAATCGGTTGATCCGCTCGGTGAGCAAGGCAATCTGGACCTCCGGTGAGCCGGTATCGGTGTCATGCCGATGGAAATCATCCATCACTTTGCTTTTCTCGCGCTTGGTCAAGGCCATATGGTTCACCCTTCTCACGCCACTTTTCATCAACAAAGATTATAGCATACGGTTCTTGAGACACCAAACGGGGAGTGCCCTTGCCCTGATGTCTGGCCATGGCCTCGATTCGGTCTGCGAGACGGACGCGCTTTGGTGTGCGGGGCATCTTTCTGGTTCTAGCAAGGGCTCATCTGCGATCTCGCTCGATCAGCGACACGCTCTCGATGTGGAACGTTTGCGGGAACATGTCGACGGGTTGGACGTGCACTAGCCGATAGCCAAGACTACTCATGCGCTTGATGTCACGCGCCAGGGTGGACGGCTCACAGGAGACATAGGCGATCCGCTCGACGCCCAGTCTGACGAGCGCGTCGATGACTTGGGGCGCGCAGCCTGCCCTGGGGGGATCGAGGATGGCCTTGTTCCAGTGCCCACCCAGTTCTGGGAGCACGTGTTCCGCGGGGCCGATGCGCCACGAGATGTTGCCACGGTCGGTTGTGTTTACGCGGGCGTCTGCAACGGCTGGGCCGTCGGCCTCGATGCCCAGGACCCGTTGGGCGCGTTCGGTTAGTTGCAGCGCGAACACGCCCACGCCGCTGTAGATGTCAAGGACGCTGTCTCTGGGGCCCGGCGCAAGCCCCTCGAGGACCAAGCGGACAAGCTCTTCTGCCTGACGCGTGTTGACTTGGAAGAACGAGCTTGCCGACACGCGATAGCGGCGTCCCGCCACCTTCTCATGATACCACGGCTGCCCTTGTAGCACCTGGGGCTCGTCGCGGTGCATCCAAACCCAAGAGTCGCCAGGTAGCGCGTCGGGGTCGGGCCTTCGGGCGCTCTCCAGGACGCCGAGGGTCTCACCGGTGTGGATGCCTGCTCGAAGGCTGGCGCGCCGAAAAGGCATCCGCAGGTCCGCCAAGTCCTGCCACAGGCCATCGACGCGTGGGTGTGCGAGTAGGCAGCGGTCGATGGGCACGACGTGGTGACTCTCGCGTTCCTGTAACCCCAAGCGACCATCGTATGTCTGGCGCACCTGGATATGGTTTCGGTAGCCCAGGGGCGACGATGCCGGGATCATTGGTTGTACGGGTGGCTCGGAGGTGCCGCCGATTCTGGATAGCGTCTCTCGGATGATGTCGGTCTTGAGAGATACCTGGCGGGGATAGGCGATGTGCTGCCACTGGCAGCCGCCGCATCGTGCTGCGTACGGGCAGGGGGGCGTGACGCGGTCGGCCGATGGCTCGAGCACATCGACCACGTTTGCTCGAAGGAAGCTCTTGCGATGGTCCGTGATGCGTGCGCGGACGCGCTCGCCAGGGATGCCGCCACGGACAAACACGACTTGGCCGCGGTAACGTGCGACGGCATCGCCTCCGTGGGCCATGCTTTCTAGCGCCAAGGTGATCGGTGTGGAATCCGTCTCGTCTTCTGGCATGTGCCGACTATAGGGTGTGGCCCGTCGGTGGTCAAAGTGCCCGGCATCTTTGGTCAGCTCTGGTCCATGTGCTATAATCGCTCCGCCTATGGAGCATGAGCTCTGGATGCGCTTGGCGCTAGAGGAAGCCCGTGCGTCGGCGGCCATCGGCGAGGTGCCGATAGGGGCCGTCGTCGTATGCGGCGAGCGGGTGCTGGGGCGAGCACACAATCTCACGCGTCTCTGGGGGGACCCCACAGCTCATGCGGAGATGCTCGCCATTCGGCAGGCTTTGGCGACGCTGGGTGCGGACAGGCTCGTTGGTAGCGCCCTGTACACTACCTTGGAGCCCTGTGCCATGTGCGCCGGCGCCATGGTGCTAGCCCGTGTGGATACGCTCGTCTTTGGCGCGCGCGATCCGAAAGCTGGTGCCGCAGGGTCGGTGTACGATCTCGTGCGGTCTCCTTGGCTCAATCACCGCCTGACCGTTGTAAGCGGAGTGCTGGCTGAGGAGTGTGGGGGTTTGATCTCGCGGTTCTTTGAGGAGCTGCGTCGCGTTCCGTAGGCAACGTGCGAGCGCGGAGGGGTGCCGGAGTGGCCGATCGGGGCGGTCTCGAAAACCGTTGTGGCGCTTGCGCCACCGTGGGTTCGAATCCCACCCCCTCCGCCTGATTTCCTGCCTGTTTGCCTCTGCGCTTACGACCTTGGCG
>JBNGEB010000049.1:0-2422 GCA_049975585.1 Anaerolineae bacterium | reverse complement strand
GGCGCGACTCTGCTACGAGGAGGATCAACCTGCTATGCCCATCTACTGGGGCGATCTCCACAATCACTGCGGCATCAGCTATGGCTATGGCTCGTTGGAGAACGCGCTGACGGCCGCTCAGCAGCAACTCGACTTTTGCGCGGTCACCGGCCACGCCATGTGGCATGATATGCCCAGCCCACGGCCCGAGCTTGAGTTCCTGATCGGGTTCCACAGGCGCGGTTTTGCCAAGCTCGCGCGCGACTGGGATCGGGTGCGCCAGACCGTAGAGGCCGCCAACGCCCCCGGACGCTTTGTCACGTTTCAGAGCTACGAGGGCCACTCTTCGGCGTACGGCGATCATCATATCGTGTCACCGTCGGCAGATCTTCCCTTGCTGGAGCCCACCGCTCCCGCGGCGCTCATGGAGCGCCTGGAAGTGCCGGCTATCGCTGTGCCTCATCACATCGCCTACGTGCCTGGCTATCGCGGCATCAACTGGGATGCGTACGATCCACAGGCAAGCCCCATCGTGGAGATCTATTCCAAGCACGGCTCCGGTTTGCGCGATGATGGCCCCTATCCCTACCTGCATACCATGGGGCCTCGCGATGGTCGCAACACGGTCCATGCGGGCCTGCGAAGGGGGTACCACTTTGGGTTCGTGGCGTCCACCGACCACCACGCGGGGTTCCCTGGTTCGTACGGGGACGGGCGCCTGGCCGTGATGGCTCCCGCCAAGACGAGGGATGCCATCTGGGAGGCCCTACTCGCGCAAAGGGTGTACGCGGTGACGGGCGACAAGATCCTGTGTCGCTTCGAGGTCAACGGCGCGCCGATGGGGGCAGTGACCTCTGCTAGCGAGCAGGGACTTCTGACGCTGGACGTGACGGGCGATGATCGGCTGGACCAGGTCGTCATCTATCGCAACGCCGAGCCGTGGCGCGCGCTAGCCGGCGAGGACCTCAGGACCGAGGCGCCCAAGGGGCGGTACAAGGTGCGCCTTGAGATGGGCTGGGGCCGATCGGAAGAGCCATACATCTGGCAGGGCGTCGCGCATGTTCACGACGGCACGTTCGAGGGCGTGGAGGGTTGTTTCCGTGGGGTGAGCAGACTGGCGCCTACGGCTGATCGGACCGAGGACCCCGATGTGAATGCCCTCCGCAACGGGATCCTGTCGCAGGAGCCCGACCGGGTGGCTTGGGAGAGCACCACCTTTGCTAACGTGTCCACGTTGCATGCTCAAACGGCGGCGATCATCCTGGAGATCGCTGGCGATGCGCGGACCAGGCTGGACGTCGAGGCCAACGGCGTGCGCATCTCGCAGACGCTGGGCGAACTGGCCCGACGAGGCGTCGCCGAGCACGTGCAGCCTTGGGCCTCGGAGGCCCTGTTGGTCCACCGAGCCGTGCCCGATGTTGCGTATCGGCTCCGAGGCACGTACCCTCTCGGACGCTTGAGGCCCGGCGACACGTGGTACGTGGAGATTCGTCAGGCCAACGCGCAATACGCCTGGCTGTCGCCTGTGCTGATCGCCGACTAGAGGACTCTGGTCTAGCCTGCTACTGGACACAGCCACGAGCCGCAATGGGCCACACGTCTTCCACGATGCCGTCGCGAATGGCATAGAAGCGGTCGTGCAGGTTGTTGGTGGTGCAGCCGTGGGTTGGGATCAACAGGACCCTATCGCCTAGGGCCAACGGATCGCCGCCCTCGCGTTCCAAGACGCCATGCTCCTCGGATAGGTGCGCCAAGCGCCATCCTTCGGGCGAGCGGACCGGCGGATTGCCAAACTCGGTGGTGGCAGTCTTGAGCCCGGCGTCAAGGACGGCGCGGTCCTTGCTAGGTACCGAAACCACCTGCGCGACGATGGTCACAGCGGGTTCAAAGCCCAGATCCATGGAGCCGTACTTGGCGTCCATGGTCGCATAGGAGCCGGGCTGAATCTCGGTGATACCAGGGAAGCTGGCGGCCATGGCGGCTGTGCCGGTCCCGCCGGCCGACACCACAAAGGCCGAGAGCCCCTTGCCTTGCAGCAGCTTGGCCGTCTGCACCAAGGGCCCCAGCGAGGCTTGCACGGCCTGCGCGCGCTCGTCGCGATCGGGGATCATGACCGCATGCCCCTCGTAGCCCATCAGGCCGCGCAGCTCAAGGTTGGGGAGCTTGGCGATGGCCAGGCCGAGATCCAGGGCGGGGTCCATCGGCGCGACGCCGCAGCGGCGCATGCCCACGTCCACCTCGATGAGCGCCCCCAGCCTCACATCCGCCTTGGCTGCCTCCTCGGAAAGCATGCGTGCGTTCCCTGCGTCATCGACAGCCACGGTGATCCGGCACCGCTTGGCCAACTCCACGAGGCGCCGTATTTTGAACGATCCCACGATCTGGTTGGCGATCAGGATGTCAGAGACGCCCGCGTCCACCATGACCTCTGCCTCGCTGACCT
>JBNGEB010000048.1:0-13365 GCA_049975585.1 Anaerolineae bacterium | reverse complement strand
TCCAGCGTGCCATCGATGAGGATCTGTCCACGGTTGATGAGCACTACGCGCCGGCACAGCGCCTCGATGTCGTCCATGTCGTGAGTCGTGAGGATGACCGTGACGCCCTGCTCGCGGTTGATCTCACGGACAAAGGCGCGCACTGCGAGCTTGGAGACGGCGTCCAGGCCGATGGTGGGTTCATCCAGATAGAGGATGCGCGGCTGGTGGAGGAGGGCGGCTGCCAGGTCGCAGCGCATGCGCTGGCCCAGGGAGAGTTGGCGTACCGGCGTGTCCAGAAGCGGGTCGAGATCGAGCAGATCCATCATCCTACCGCGCATCTGGCGGTAGGCGGATTCGGGCACGCGGTAGATGCGGCGGAGCAGGTTGAACGACTCGATGACGGGCAGATCCCACCAGAGCTGCGTGCGCTGGCCAAAGACGACGCCCAGCTGCTGCACCAGCCTGGTTCGCTGCTGCCATGGTACCAAGCCGAGGACGGTGCACTCGCCCGATGTGGGGACCAGGATGCCCGAGAGGATCTTGACCGTGGTGGACTTGCCCGCGCCGTTCGGCCCGATGTAGCCCACCAGCTCGCCCTCTTGGATGTCCAGCGAGATGCCGCTGAGGGCGCGCACGACGCGATAGCGCCGGTGAAGCAGGCCCTTGAGGGCGCCCCACGAGCCAGGATCGCGCTCGGCAACGCGAAAGGTGCGGACCAGGTTGCGCACGCGTATCTGGGACATGGGGCCTCGCGAGCTGCTGGGATGCTAGGACGGCTGATGATAGCAGCAAGGTAAGCGGTTGGCAAGGCCAGGGTCGCCGAGAGAATCTCTGGCCATCTTGTACCCGATGTCGCCACAAGCTCTTCACAGGGCGTTCACATTCACGGTGTAGGCTTGAAGGGGTAGTGAAGAGGACCGTGACCTAGTCGTTGGGCTGGCAGATGTGACGCCAAGTTGACGGCTGGGCTAGGTGCGGGCTATCCTGCAGTGGTCCGCTGAGGGTAGGGAGGCATGAAGATGCCAGATAAGATCTTGGTAGTGGACGACCAAGTCGAGATCGTGCGTATTCTGCGTGGCTATCTGGAACAGTCCGGCTATGAGGTGCTCTCGGCCTATACGGGGCCCGAAGCGTTGCGTATGGCTCGTCAGGAAGAGCCCGCACTCGTGATTCTGGACCTAATGTTGCCCGACATGGACGGCTGGGACGTTTGTCGCGCGTTGCGTCGCGATTCGAACATCCCTATCATCATGCTGACGGCTCGGGTGGAAGAGACCGATCGCCTCATCGGGCTGGAGCTGGGCGCCGATGACTATGTGACCAAGCCGTTCAGCCCGCGTGAGGTGGTAGCTCGGGTCCGTGCGGTGTTGCGCCGCGTCAAGGGCGTGCCCACGCAGGATGAGCGCTTCTCCGTGGGGGGCCTGGAGCTCGACGTCGCCAAGCACTCGGTAACTGTCAACGGCGAGGCGGTTGATCTGACGCCCACCGAGTTCGAGATCCTGCGGACGATGATGCGCGAACCGGGGCGCGTCTTTTCCCGGCTGCAGCTCTTGGAGGCCGCTACTGGCGAGGCCTACGAGGGCTATGAGCGGACCATCGACACGCACGTCAAGAACATACGCCGCAAGATCGAGCCCGACTCGTCGGATCCCGCCTATCTGCTGACGGTGCACGGCGTCGGCTACAAGCTGCGCGAGGCATAACATGCGCAGGATCTCGCTGGGACTCAAGCTGGCCGCTGTGGTCGCCATCGCCGTCGTGGTCGTGACGGCGTCGGTGGCCGTGGCGTTCCAGCGGTCCGCCGAGCGGCACTTTCAGGGGTATCTCAACCAGGCCATGATGATGCGCGCTCGCCTCCTGCTGCCAGACCTGGCGAGCTACTATGCGCAGCATGGCGGGTGGGCCCGGACAGACGAGATCGAGGCCATCGTCACGGCTGGCATGGGCATGCCACGCGGAGGAGGGCCACTAGCGGATGCGGGCTTTGGCCGTCTGGTGCTCACGGATCGCGGTGGCACCGTGGTGGCCGGCGACCCGAATCTGCAGGGAAGGACCATCCCGGAGCGCATTCTCAATCGCAGCACCAGCATCATGGTCAATCGCCAGGTGGTCGGTCATCTGGTCATGTCCCCCGGTACCCGTGAGACCGATCTCGTTCGGGCACTGAACCGCTCGCTCATGTGGGGCGGCGTCTTGGCCGCCGGTATCGCCATCGTCCTGGGGTTTGTGGTGACGCACCAGATGCTGCGGCCGCTGACGGACCTCAGCCAGGCCGCCGACAGCAACAGCCGAACCGCCGGGTCGGATGCCGCGAGGATATTCAGTAGGTCTGCCATGCTCGTGTCGGCTGAGAGTAGCCAGCGGGGAGTCAGGGGTTCTCTGGCGCTAGGACACTTGACCTGAACGATACCAACGATGCGCCCGTTTTCGCGATAGGGCACAATGTCATAGTTGCGCTGGCTTGCATCTCTGAGGGCAGGTCCACAATCGGTCTTGGCCTCCACTGCGAGAAGATCAGCAGCGGGCGTCATCACCTCTTTGGCGGTTGCTAGCGTGTCCATCCAATGGCTCCTTTGCTTCTGTGGCCTGACTCTTCCCACGCTTGCACGGCCGTTGCATGGGCTCCTCATCGGCCGTGCCCCCTCACCCCTCCGCCCACTCTGGCATGCTCTCCCAATCATGCGCCACGCGCGCATCGGCGGGGGGGCGGGTCCAGCGACGTGCGATAGCCCGCCACGCCGCCCAACAGCGCGTGTTCGCGGGGGATGGCCTGCCCCTGGGCCTCGAGGCCAAAGAGCGTGCGGCCGGTCATCAGCATGGCGCGGCTGGGCATGCAAACCGCGGGACAGCTTCCGCCCATGATATACGCCTGGGTAAAGGCGGTCCCCCGCCGCACGAGGCCGTCCATGTGCGGCGTCCGAATAGCGGGATTGCCGAGGGCTCCGATGGTGCCCGCTCGCTGGTCGTCGGTAAACAGGATGAGAATGTTGGGTCGATCGGACATGGTGCCTCCTATGCGTGCCTCTCTCTTACAAGCTTCCGGGTAGGGGCACGGGCGGTCGGAACCGTCGCCGTGCCCCTACTACTACCTGCCTGAGCGACGTCGGGATGTTGCGGCAAGTATCGAGGAGAAGGGCATCCTGGGCAAGGCCGCGCGGCGCACCGCCACCCCCTCCCCTGTTTCCCCTCCCCCACGGTATCCGTGGGAGAGGGGACCGGATCCGACCGCGACCCCTTCTGTATTCCCCTCTCCCGCGCCATCTGTGGCGCGTCTATTGCGGGGGAGGGGCAACGCCGTCCGCGGCGCTAGGTTTGGCCCTCCGTGCGCCTTGCGGTGCTAGGCGATGGTCGCTATGCTTGGGCCCACGTCAAGTCGGCCACGATGAAGGAGCAGACATGATGGACGATAGCCCGCATGACCGCGATATCCTGAGGCGCTTGGCTGCTGAGCAGGCCGAAATCGCGACGCTGCCCATACATCAGGAACGCGCCGAGGGCTGGCGCCGCATCAACGATCTAGAGCCGGGGCGGCCGATGGTGTGGATCAACGAGATCCCGTGGCACGAGATGAACGCAAACGACGAGCTGACCTTGCAGTGCGAGGACTCGTTTTGCCGTGCACATGAGCGGATCTTGCGGCGCCGTCTTTACCAGTGGCGTCACATGCCCGCTGACATGATCGTAGAGCCGGTGTACTATGCCAGCCTGGTCGTGCACGACAGCGGGCTGGGCATCGCCGAAGATGTGGACATTGCGCTCACCGACGATGCCAGCGACATCGTATCGCGCCGCTTTCACCAGCAGATCACGTGCGAGGCTGACCTGGAGAAGATCCAGATGCCCATCGTGCGCCATGACGCCGAGGCTTCTGAGTCGGTTCGACACCGGCTTGACGGGCTGTTCGGCGACCTCCTCCCCGTGGTGATGCGCGGGGCGCCTGGCTTCTGGTTTGCGCCGTGGGATGAGCTGATTCGCTGGTGGGACGTGGAGGCTGCTATGGTCGATCTGGTGGATCGACCCGAGCTGGTGCATGCCGCCATGGATCGTCTGGTCAATGCCTACATGGCCCGACTGGACCAGTACGAGGAGCAGGGCTTGCTCGCGCGCAACGACAACGCAACGCGCATCGGGTCCGGGGGTTTCGGCCATACCAGTGCCCTTCCGCAACCCGATCACGATCCCAACCATCTGCGCACCCAGGACCTCTGGGGTTGCGCGACGGCGCAGATCTTTTCCGATGTCTCGCCTCGGATGCATGACGAGTTCGCGCTCCAGTACGAGCGCCGATGGATGGACCGCTTCGGTTTGACCTACTATGGCTGCTGTGAGCCGCTGGACCGCAAGGTCGAGATGCTGAGCCAAGTTCCGAATCTGCGCAAGATATCGATGAGTCCTTGGGTGGATCTGGCGCGCGCCGTGGAGGCTGTGGGAGAAAAGTACGTGATCTCGCGCAAGCCCAATCCGGCGGTCCTAGCGGCGGATACCTGGCGGCCCGATGACGTGCGCGAGGATCTGCGCCGCGAGCTGGACATGATGGCCGGTTGCCACGCGGAGATCATCATGAAGGATATCAGCACGGTTCGCTACCAACCACAGCGCCTGTGGGAGTGGGCGCGCATAGCGCACGAGGCGGTCAGGGAGGCCGCGCCGGACTATGCGTAGCCGGTTGGCGTTGCGGCATCTTGGGGGCGGGGCTATAATCAGAGTGCGCTGAGGGAGATCCAGTACGGAGGTAGTGCCATGACGGAAGAACCGCGCCGCAAGACAGCGCCCGGGTGGGGGCCCCTGGGGGAATCGATCCCCGAGCACGTCGCGATAGGCTGGGCAGGCCTCGAAGACCGGTTATCCGACCAGGTCCAGTTTGCGATCCATCTGCACTATATCAAAGAGTGCCTGAACCCTGGCGACCGCGTGCTCGAGATGGGTGCGGGGCGTGGCCGCTTTACGCGTGAGCTGGCGGCTCTGTGTGATCGGCTGGTGGTGGCTGACATCTCGCCGGACAAGCTACAGATGAATCGCCGCAACATGGCGGCCATGGGCCTGGAGAACCAGATCGAGGCCTGGGTCGAGTGCGACATGACCAAGCTGGAGGGCGTGTTCGAGGATGACGAGTTCGATGCGGTGGTGTGCTACGGAGGCCCCTTGAGTTATGTGTTTGACCGTCGGTTCAGAGCGCTGTCCGAGTTGGTGCGTGTCACGCGCCCCGGCGGTGTGCTCTTTCTGAGCGCGCGCAGCCTGTTTGGCACGGTGCATGAGAACTTGCCGAGTGTGTTGAGTGGCGATCCGCGAGTCAACCGGGAGATCATCCGCAGCGGTGACATCGGTCCAGACAAGGTGGGCGTGGTGCGCAACTTTTTGCATGCTTACCGCAGCGGGGAGTTCCGCGAGGCCATCGAGAGCGCCGGGGCGACGGTGGAAGTGCTCAGCGCCAGCGAGTGCGTCTCGGCCACGTGGGGGGATCTGGTGGGCCCGTGGCAGGAGGACCGACAGGTCTGGGACCATCTCTTGGAGATCGAGCTGGAGGCTTGCCGCGAGCCGGGTTGCCTCGACATGGGTTCGCATATCATCGCCGTGGCGCGCAAGCGCTAGCTCCTGTCATCGAGACGGGACCATCATGTACCCGCGTTGTGGACGTTCTGTGGAGACTATCGGGCGATTTTGTCTGTGTTCAGGCAGGCTATAGTTGGGGTTGGCGCCAAGGCGGGTGTTGGGGATGGGCAGGGAGCCGCAACGCCTGTGATCTACTCGCCCCAGCCCGCTTCCGAGACGATCGCCCGTAGCGCTTCCTCGGGCAGCTCTGCCAGCGATCGAAACCGGATGCAGTTGTGTCCCAGATGGATCCCGGCCAACTCGCGGCGATAGCTACGCAGCAGCGAGGGATCTAGGTAGAGGCACATGTCGTGTTTCCGCGACGCTACGCCCAGCACGGGGCCCCGCTGGTCCATGTAGGTGGGCATGCGGTCGCGGAGCACCTCGCGCAGGTCGGGCCGTAGCCGGCGGATCAGTGAACACAGCTCGCTGAGGGCCTGGCGGCGCTCTTCTGGCAAGTTGGCAAGATAGGCGGCGACACCTGGATCGATGGCTGGCATAGGTTCTCCTTTGCGTATCAACCAGCATAGCTCAGGCCGGGAGTGGCGGCAACCTACGCGTCATAGCGGCTGTTCTCTGGTTGACCGTTCGGCGGGCTGGTGGTAGCGTATGGCTTATGCTTGTAGGTATAGGGCCGTCTGTGGCCCGTTAGACCAGTAGCTAGCGAAGGGAGCGAGCCCGCCATCGGCGCCCAGTCCGAATCGATCTCCAGCCCAAACTCGCTACGCGATCGTCTCGCCAGCAACCCCGTGTTTGCGCGGATTGCCGAGCGGTCCACACACAACGAGCGCATCCTCTATCTGCAGATGGCGTTCCAATCCATCTTTATGGGGGGCGCCATGGCGTTCGTGCCGGTGTTCCTGGTGCGTTTAGGCGCCGAGAATTGGCAAGTTGGGCTCTATACATCGCTTCCAGCGTTGCTAACGACGTTGCTGTTGCTGCCCGCCGGGGCGCTAGCCTCGCGGCTGACGGATCTAGTCAAGGCGGTGAACCTCTCGCGGCTTGCGTTCCGTGGTATCGTCGGCATGTTCGCCCTTGTCCCGCTGCTGCCGCCGCCTCTGGCCCCCTATGCTATCGTGGTAGGCCAGACCCTCACCGCTCTCCCCAAGGCCATGCTGAATGTCACCATGACGCCCGTGCTCGGCATGGTCATCGAGCCGGCCAGGCGGATGCAGGTGATCAGCGGGCGCATGGCGGTACAAAGTCTTGCCATGGCTCTGGTGGGGCTTCTAGCGGGGTTCTGGCTCGACAATGCAGCGTATCCGTTGAACTACCAGGTGCTGTTTATCTCGGGCGTGGTCGGCTGCCTGATGGGCGTGGCGGTCTTGTTCCGGCTTGAGATCCCAGAGAGCAAGAGCGTCGGCGTGGCGGCGGCTCCCCCGCGCATCAGACTGCGCGAGGTGATGGCCATGCTCAAGCGTGATCGGGCCTTTGCCAGCTACCTCGCGGCGTCTCTCGTGTTGCGCACCGGTTTGGCCCTCGTGGCCGCTGTCATGCCGGTCTTTCAGGTGCGCACGTTGGGTGCGTCAGATGCTTGGATTGGCGTGTTGCTGACCGTGCAACGTCTGGTGCAGATGGTGGCGTTCGTGTCACTAGGCGCATTGCTCCGTCAGCGCCGCTATCGTCGCAAGCTGTGGTTGGCTTCTTTGGGTATGGCGCTGGTGCCGTTGACCTCTGCCCTGGCCGTGACGCCTGCCATGTTGCTGATCCCCTCAGTGTTCGCCGGGGTGTTCATGGCAGGGCTAACGGTCTATCTGACCAACGTGCTGTTAGCCTCTTCGCCCGATGAGCATCGGCCGCTGTACGCGGCGCTCAACGCGTCGGTCATCCAGGTCACGACGTTCGTGGCGCCCATGCTGGGCAGCTTGCTAGCCGACGTGATCGGCATCCGTATGGTGCTGCTCGTATCGGCGGCCATACGCGCGGTAGGCGGACTAGCGTTCGGGAGGCGACGCGCTCAGTTAAAGCGCGAGCGTGCGGCTGCATGAAGGAGGGGCGCGTGAGTCGGGTGCGTGCTAGGTTGGGGCGGGCGATGCTCGCCATGGGTCTGGCCGCGGTGCTGTTGGTCGGGTGTGGGCCTCGCTGGGAAGCGACGGTCCAAAGGCCGGACGGCGGCGACTTGGCGGTGACGGCCGACTGGCTCGCATCGCTGGACGGCGCCTCGGATGATAAGGCATCGGTCGCGGTCGAGCGCGTGCTCTGGCGCGCCGGGCATACGCTGGTCGAGAGCTTGGAGATCACCACCGCCGATGGCGCCTCGCGTGTGTACGACTGGCCAGAGACGGCTCCGCAGGACGCTTGGTGGGATGCCAAGGGCAACGTGACCATTGCCGGCGAGAGCGTAGCGCCAGCTCGGCTGGTTGTCCATCCGCCGGCGTCGCTTGTTGACGTCGAGGCCAGCATCATCGACATCGCGCCCACGGCAGCCGCTGCGCTCGCCTTACGTATGCCAACGCTGGCCGAGGGCGAGGTGCACACGATCAAGCGAGCCGAGCATGTCCTCCTGCTGTTCTTGGATGGCTTTGGCTATGTGCGCTACCAAGAGTCGCTGGCCGCGGGCGACATCCCCAACTTGGCGGCGCTCGGCGAGCCCATGCTTGCGCTGACCGTCTATCCACCCAGCACGCGGGTGGCCACGGCCGCATTGCTGACCGGCGCGCCGCCTGACGCCAACGGCGTGACCAACACGTCATTGCGCAACACCGAGGCCGAGACGTTGTTCGATGTGGCTGCGGAAGAGGGGCTGGAGGTCCTGGCGGTGGAGGGCTACTCGTTGGCGTTCAACCTGCGCAACGCCGAGGTAGAGCTCTCTGGCGACCGGGATGGCAACGGCAGCACCGACGACAACGTCTTGGCCAACGCGCTGGCGGTGCTGGAGGCAGACATGCCTCCACTGCTGTACGTGCACTTTCACGGCATCGACGACGCCGGCCACACGTATGGTCCAGGGGCGCCCGAGGAGATCGCCACCATCCGGGAGGTGGACGCGGCCGTAGGGCGCTTGTTGGACCTGGTGCCTCCTGACACGCTGGTGATCACCTTTGCGGACCATGGGATGCATGCCGTGCAGCAGGAGGGGAGGCTGGGCGATCATGGCCACCTGATCGAGCGCGATATGCTCATCCCGATCTGGCTCACGTTCAGGTAATCGATACCTACGAACCGGAAGCGAGTACCATGCAGAAACGACGGCTATTGCTCTGGCTCTTGCTGGCGGCCCTTTTGTTGGTGGGTTGCGGTGCGCCCAAGGTGGACTGGACCTTGTCGGTCACCGGCGCCGTGGATAAGCCGCTGACGCTCACCTATCGCGAACTCTCGCGCATGGACCAGGAGGATTTGAGCGAAATCTTGATGCAGCGCACCCATGGCGAGGACAGCGTCGGCGACTGGAGCGGCGTGGCGCTTGACACCTTGCTGAGCGAGGCGCAGGCCCACGAGGACTGGGTCAGTATCACAGCGTCGGCGGCGGATGGCTATGTTTCTGAGGTGAACCGCGATGATCTCGAGGGCGCCATTGTGGCGCTCAAAGAGCAGGGCGAGTGGATCGCCGAGAGTGACCCGGATCACGGGCCGATTCGCCTGGTCTGTCCGCTGACCCCGGCCGACCGGTGGGTGTTCCAGCTCACCGAGCTTGAGGTCAACGCGCCCTAGAGCGGGAGCTCTCATCGCGGGCGGGGAGCTGTGCCTGGCTTTGCCCTCCATGACTGGCTGAACTCTCGGCCCGTTAGTCACGGTAGTTCTTACCCAAGATCTGCTGCGTTCGGCAGCGCGCTACCACACGAGGGGGTGCGATTATGAGTAGTGGCCGAACGTGCGTCCCTGGCCACGCGTTGCAAGCCAGCATGGCTGGCCTTCTGGTCGCGCCCTGGGCAATGTGCTACACTCCCGGCAAGACGATAGCGGGGGAGGTCCCATGAGCGAGTTCCCCACATGCGCCATCACGCACGGCCCCTTGTACCACTGGTTCGGCTACTATGACATGCCCTGCTGGGACGCGGATGGGCGACGGGTGCTGCATCTGGGCGTCAATTTCCAGGATCGCCCGCCAACGCCCGAGGATCGCGCGCTCATAGCCATGACGGACCTGACGACAGGCGAGGAGACGCCGCTCGCCTCGACATGGGCCTTTAACTGGCAGCAGGGCTCGATGCTCTACTGGCACCCTGCCGCTCCGGATCGCGTGGTGCTCTACAACGATCGGGTAGGCAACGCCTTTCGCACGCTGGCGCTGGACGTCGACACCGGCCAGACGCGCGATCTGGGGCCGGCTCATAGCGACGTGGGGCTCCAGGGGAAGCTCGCCTTGACGCTAAACTATGCCCGTGTCGCCGTCACGCGTCCGGGCTATGGCTATGCTGGCCCCGCTGACCCTTGGGCCAGTGAGGCTCACCCGGCCGAGGACGGGGTGGGCGTGCTCGACCTGAGCAACGGGCGCTGGCGCTTGAGCGTCTCGATGCAGCGAGTATACGAGGACCTGATCCGACTTGATGGCCTGGGCAACGCCAAGATCTGGTTCAACCACACCCTGCTCAACCCGTCCGAGACCCGGTACGCGTTCCTGGTGCGGTGGCGTGAGCCCGATGACGGTGGATGGACGACGGTCATGTACACCGCCTCGCCAGATGGCAATGACCTCCGCCGCGTCCCCGGCGAGGGCATGGTCTCCCACTTTGACTGGCGCGACGACGACCATATCTTGGCCTGGACGTCCATCGAGGGGCACGGAGCTCACTTTTACTTGATCGATGCCGAGACAGGGGCCTATGGGGTGGTGGCGCCCGATCTGCTGACGGAGGATGGGCACTGCTCCTACAGCCATGATGGCCGCTATATCCTCAGCGACACCTACCCGGATCCCGCGGACCAGAAGCGCAAGCTCATGGTGTACGACACGGTCACGGACCGCGAGGTGCTTTTGGGGCGGTTCTTGGCACCGCAGCCCTTCTATGGCGAGATCCGCTGCGACCTGCATCCCCGCTGGAGCCGCGATGACCGCTGGATCTGCTTCGATTCGGTGCACACCGGTGAGCGCCAGGTCTATCTGATGGACGTCTCGGCGCTAGCGCGCTAGGTTCGTATGCAAGGAGATCGCCACGTGCTCAACGTTCCAGCCAGACACAACGCAAAGCTGCAGGCGCTGGTGGAGGTCATCAACGCCGATGAGGAGCTGGCGCAGTTCTACCGTTCGGCCAACATCAATGCGGTGGATCGCGCGGGCATCAACGACCACGGCGAGGTACACGTCCAGATCGTAGCCAACGCGGCGCTGCGGCTGCTGCGCCTCCTGGTGGATGCTGGCATTCAGCCTTCCGTGGTCACGGACCATGGCCTGGATCTGGACGATGCCGAGGTGCTGGTGGTGCTCGCGTCCTGTCTGCATGATATCGGCATCGCCGTCCACCGAGACGATCACGAGCGTTACTCGCTCATCCTCGCCTACCCGAAGGCGCGCCAACTGCTGGGGCAGATGTACGACGAGCCGGCGCTGACGGCGTTGGTGTGCGACACCCTTCACGCCATCATCGCCCACGACGCCGAGCAACGTTGTCTGACGCTGGAGGCCGGCGTGGTCAAGGTCGCCGATGCTCTGGACATGACGCAGGGGCGATCGAGGATCCCCTTTGAGGCGGGTTCGCTAACCATTCACTCGGTCTCGGCCCAGGCGGTGTCGTCGGTGAGCATCGAGCAGGGCGAGGAACGTCCCGTGCGCGTGGTCATCAAGCTCAGCAACTCGGCCGGCATCTTTCAGGTGGACGAGCTACTGAAGCGCAAGCTGAGCAACTCAACGCTGGCGCCCTATGTGGAGGTGGTGGCTTCGGTCGAGGGCGAGGAGGAGCGCAAGCTGATTGGCGTGTATCGCCTCTAAAGGTGAGCACCCAATCTTGAGATGGGGGGAGAGAAGATGGTCGAAACGCCGAGCTATGTGATCTATCGCGTCGATGCCCCTCTGACCATCAATGGCGTGCTGGACGAGGCCGCGTGGCAGGCGGCGCCTGCGATTGCCCTGCGCGAGGCCCGCCACGGCGGTGAGCCAAGCCAACCAACGGTGGCGTGTCTCTTGTGGGATGACGCGTACCTGTACGCGAGCTGGGTTTGCGAGGATCGCGACATCTGGGGGACGATGACCCAGCGCGGCGATCATATCTATGATGAGGAGGTCGTGGAGCTATTCCTGGACGCCGATCGCGATGGCATTGGCTACGTGGAGATCGAAGTGTCCCCCCGTAACACGGTGCTGGATCTCTTTATGCTGAACCGCGAGGATCGCTGGAAGCAGCTCTGGAGCTGGCAGAGCGATGGGCTCAAGACGGCCGTCAAGGTAGAGGGCGATCCCACGCGGCGCGGCTCCGAGGACGTCCGCTGGACCGTAGAGATGGCGCTGCCGTTGGTCGATCTGATGACGGCGCCGCACATCCCGCCGCGTCCCGGCGATGTGTGGCTGGGCAACCTGTACCGCATCGATCGCGCCGAGGGCGGCGACGAGTTCTCCGCGTGGTCGCCCGTTTACCGGGACACCTTCCACACGCCGGCGCGGTTCGGGGAACTGGTCTTCTCGGGGGAGAGCGTATAGGGCGAGGCCTAGCTTCAGTCCTTACCTTTGTGGTATCCGATGCCATAGCCCCCGCCGAACCCGCCCAGGGCACCCAGGATAGTAGTAATCAGCATATGCAGTAGCTCGGGGTTCGAGTCTGCGAGTCGTACCACGAGGAAGATGAGGACGCCGAACCCCAAACCGCCGCCAATGACGAGTTTGACAAGACTAGAAACAGTCTCGAATTTGAGTGCTCTGTCAGTGGATTCTACAATCAACGGGATGTGCTCCGGCTCGATTTTGTCCAGTATGGACGCCTTCCGTCCCATGTCACGAACCATCGCTGCGAACATCTGGAAGCTGTGACGAATCTCGGGAGGCGTATCGGGAGGTAACCCGGAGAAATCACCGGACTGCCACTCCTGATCCCCATCACGTTGCGGTGCAGGAGAGATGCTATCCTCTTGATCGGTGCGCTCTTGTTCGCTCGGGGTCTTTTTCAGAGCGTCTTTGTTCGACTCTGTCATCTTGGCACCGCTGTCTGTGCTATCCGTTCGATCTGCTGATCCAGCCGCGACTCGTAGCGACTGGCATAGCCTAGCAAGTCGCTCATCTGTTCGTAGAGGCGTTGTGCGGCGATGGCAGAGAAGAAGACGGTGTATAGCCTGGCCAGGGTCTCAGGGCTCAGGCTTCCGGATTGTTCCTCAAGGCGCAGTTGCCGCCTAAGCGCGGCGAGCGCTTTCCTGGTTGCGGTAGAGGAGCTAGCAGAGTACCTTGTCTGCATAGGGCGATCTCCCTCACAGTCTATCCTTGTAGCCATCGTCCACATTATAGCACATTTCTGATCACATGCTAGTTGACACACAAAGGTTTTTCGTTTATACTCTGATCAACAGTCGATATCTGGCTGTGAACAGGAAGAGTAGCTCGCGCCCGCCGGTCTCAGAGAGTCGGGGGCAGGTGAGAGCCCGATGTCCGGAGCGCGAGCGAATGGCCCTGTGAGCCGTGCGCCGAAAGCATAGCCCCACTAGGGGTCGCAAGTAGTCCGCACCGGAAACGCACCGTTATCAGAGCGCTGAGTATCGGGCGGGCGTCCACCGTCGTGACGGCGGCCCCGTACTCGCACGAGATGGTTGGCGCTTATAACCCGTCTTTCGACGGGGTTTCTGTTTTTGGGCGCCATCCAAGATGGGTGGCACCGCGGGGGACCAAGGCCCTCGCCCCGGCAACATGTTCGTTGCCATGGGGCGAGGGCCTTTTGT
>JBNGEB010000047.1:0-13520 GCA_049975585.1 Anaerolineae bacterium | reverse complement strand
GCCTTTGTGCTCACCTTTACTCGGCCGCAGGTGCCCGACCTTGTCATGAACGCGGCCTGGATCTGGGTGGGCACCATCGTGTCTTCTGGATACGCGTATCTCGGCCTTAGCCCGGACGCGTAGAGGTCACACGCGCTAGCAAAGCCCCCTAGGCTTGGGCCGGATCGAGCTCGTGTTCCGGACGCTCCGCCCGCATGGCCAGCGCCCATAGCAGCAGCGGGGGGACGCCCAGGCATGCCACTCCCACCGTCACCAGCGGACCCAGTGCCGATGCCCGGACCGCCCCGCTCAGGCAAGCCAGCGCCAGCTCCCACGTGTAGCCGACCCTCACCAAGATCTGCGTCAGCGCCAACCAGTCACGCATGAGATAGGCTGTCTCGTCGCCATAGGCCTCGTGGAGCTCGTCCAGAAGGTCCTTATCCAGATGCCCAGCCTGCTCGCCGTAACGCTCCGCAAAGAGGATAGCTTGCACCTGCCCGACCTCTGCTACAGCCATGTCGCCCGCGCCCAGCCGCTCGATCTCGGTCGGCCCCAGGCCCATCCAGGAGGCGAAACGGTCCACGAGAGGCCACAAGCACGGGCACTGCGACGATCTTGTGGCCATCAGCGATAGCCGAGCCAGCAAGCGCCGCTCCGAGAACAGCCCTCGTCGCAGTCGCCAAAGCCGCTTTGGCGCATACCAGAACGCCGCCAGATCACGGGCCAGCTCTGCTGGGTGCTGGTATGCCCGTTTGTGTAGATGCTCGCGTCCCTGACAGCGGTGGCGCAACCACCTTCTGCCGACAATGACACCCCACGCCGCAACAGCCCCCAACGCGCCCCCTGCCAGCACTCGCCATCCACGCCGATGCGCCACGGGCCACCTCCCCCCGCGATCTCAGCGACCTAGCGCGATTCTAGGTTCCCCCTTGAGGACGGTCAACCCCTTGGCAGGCTGGCATCGGAGCGGCGAGGCGGTTTGCCAATCGAGTCACCTCCACTAGACTATGCAGCATGCAGACGAACACCACGAACCGCGACCGAAGGGGACCATCTGGCGCGACGCACACCTGGCATATCGGCACCATTCCGATCCACGGGGACCTGATCTTGGCTCCCATGGCGGGGTTCTCGGATATGTCCTTCCGTCGCATCTGTCGCGAGATGGGCTCAGCCATAAGCTACACGCCGTGCGTCGTGGACCGTGCGGTGCTGGCAGAGGCAGCAGGTGCTGATCGCACCTATGCCTTCCACGAGGACGAGCGACCCGTGGCGATCCAGCTACTCTCCCGCGACCCCAACCTCCTGGTCGCCGCAGCCAGGCGGCTGATGGCCTTTGAGCCGGATCTCATTGACCTCAACCTGGGCTGCCCATCCCGTCGGATCACCAGCGGTGGGCGCGGCGCGGCTCTCCTGCGGCAGCCCCAGCGCATCGGCCAGCTAGTCGCGGCTCTGGTTGAGTCGGTGCCGATCCCCGTCACCGCCAAGATCCGTCTCGGTTGGGACGACGCATCCCGCAACTATCTCGAGGTAGCGCGCATTCTCGAGGATGCAGGGGCCAGCGCCATCGCCGTTCATGCCCGCACCAAAGCCCAAAACTACGCTGGTCACGCCGATTGGGGCGCCATCGCCGCCATCGTAGAAGCGGTGGATGTCCCTGTCATTGGCAACGGCGATGTACGGAGCGTCTCCGATATCGCGGACATGAAAGCACAGACGGGCTGTAACGCTGTCATGATCGGCCGGGGGGCCATCGGCAACCCCTGGATCTTTGCCAGGCGCGATCTCTCCGACGTCTCGCTCGAGGAGCGGCTCAGAGTCGTCAGCCGTCATGTGAGCGCCATGGCTTCCTTCTACGGCCCACGACATGGCACCGTTTGCTTCCGCAAGCATCTCGTCAAGTACATCCGCGGTCTCCCAGGCGCTGCCCAGACGCGAGCCGAGTTGATGCGCCTGGAATCCCCAGAGGAGGTGATGGCTACGCTTCGGGCTTGGTACGAGACGCTCGCTTCTCGGTACGACAGCATTGATTGACGCATCCGGGACTAACTAGTATACTCGCTATATGCAGTTCGCACATAGGCAAACCATCATACCGGACGCCAAGGAGGACACCATGAAGGTCGGCATACCCGCAAAAGGCCCGGGACTGGAATCAGCTCCCAACGCGATCTTTGGGCGTAGCGCCTACTTTGTCATCGTGAACAGCGACACCATGGAGGCTGAGACGCTCACCAATCCCGCTGCCGGCTCTATGGGAGGGGCGGGCGTGCAGACTTCACAGCTACTGGTAAGTGAAGGCGTTCAAGCCGTCATCGCGTCCAGCGTGGGGCCCAACGCCAGCGCCGTGCTCCAGGCGGCCGACGTTGCTATCTACGAATGCCCTCCCGATGCTCGGACCGTCCGCGATGCCGTACTGGCGCTGCGCGACGATCGCCTGCAGTTACTGTCAGGCCCCAACGTTGCCTCGCACACGGGCACCCCTCAGCGCTTTGGCACGGGCAGGGCTCGGACGCGGAACGACGAGATTACCACGCTCACCCAAGAAGCCACCGAGCTACAGGAGCGCCTCGATCAGATCACCAGCCGACTGAAAGAACTGGAGGCGGGCACCGATGACTAACTGTCGCATAGCCATCTCGGTAGAGTCCGATGACGGCCTCGATGCGCAGGTAGCCGCTCACTTTGGACGTTGCGCCTACTTTACCGTTGTGGATGTCGAGGACGGGGAGATCGTCGAGACGAGGAGCGTGGAGAACCCCTACTATGCCTCGCATCAGCCGGGAGAGGTGCCGGCCTTTATCGCCAGCCTAGACACCGGCGTCATGTTGAGCGGCGGCATGGGGGGACGCGCTGCACAGGTGTTCGCACGCCTAGGCGTCGAAGCCATAACGGGAGCCGCTGGCACCGCTCGAGAAGCCATTGAGGCCTATCTATCCGACTCGCTCAGCGGCGCCGAGCCCTGTCAGCATCACTAGCGCAACAGGACAAGTCGGCATTGGCTTCACAAACGCCCCCTACGGACCTGACCATCCGGACGGCTAGCCCCTCCGATGCGGAGGCCCTCGTTGCAGCCATCGATGAGGTGGCTCGCGAGGGCCGTTTCTTCCTCCGAAGCAAGTTCGGCCAAACCCCAGAGGTCGAAGCGGCCTTCATCGAGCTGGCCATACGCCACGGAGGCACCATCCTCGTGGCAGAGACGGGCGACCGCATCGTCGGATGGCTCACGCTCCAGCGCGACAAGACGCCCTTTCGCCGGCACGTGTGCCATCTTGGCATGGGCGTCCTGAAGCCGTTTCGAGGCCAGGGTATCGGCCGAAGGCTGCTAGACGAGGGGCTATGCTTCGCTCGCGCATCCGCCAAGATCGAGCGCGTAGAGCTTGCCGTCCGGGCTACCAACGTTGCGGCCATTGCCCTGTACCAAACCGCCGGCTTTGCGTACGAGGGTCGGCGGATGCGCGCCGTGCGCGACGATGCGGGGCGCTACGACGACGAGATCCTCATGGCGCAAGCCACTACCACCACATAAGCGCCCCCCTAAAGGCCAAGCCCAAGTAGGCGATGAGGACAGCCTTGAGCGTCTTGCCCAGCCAACAGGCCAGCAAGAACTTGGCCACAGGATAGCGCAGCATGCCAGCGGCCATGCCCGCCAAGTCGAACAGCGGATTGGGCACCGCTGAAAGGACAAACAACGTCACAAAGCCCCGTCGTTCCATCCATCGACGAACGCGCTCGTAACGCTCAGCATCTTCCACGACGGCAGAGCCGCCATAGCCAGCGAGATAGCCGGTCAGCTCGCCGAGCGGCTCGCCCACGCCTGCGACGAGCCCAACTAGCAGTGGATTCAGGACCCCGCCGCCCGCAAAGACAACGGCCAAGCCCGGCACGGGCAGGATGATCGTCGCGTTCCCAAGCACTCCGATCACAAAGACACCCAGGTAGCCCAGTGCCTGGAGCTCCGCGAGGCGATCGCCCAACGCAAACACCACCGCGGTGATGAGCACCGAAAAGAGGACCGCCGCCGCGGGCTTGCCGTATTTGGCGATCAATGCGCGCAGGCGCTCACTGCCAAGCCAACTTTCCAGCCAGCACCTTCGCTCGCGAGCCGTCATGGCCCGACCTCACTCATGCCACCGAGCCGTCTCCCCCGTAATGGGGTTAGTTTCACCTGTCACCGCCGCCTTGCCGCGCCTCTTCCCCAAGGAACCAGATGAGTGCCGCGATAGCAACGAGCGCTACCACCCCCCCCACGAACCAGGCCTCAACTAGGGAGGCCTGACTGACATAGATGGCCAAGACGCCCAACGCACATCCCGCCAGATAGAGCGTTAGGACGGCCTCTCGCTGAGTGTAGCCCATCCCCACCAATCGATGCGAGGTATGGTCCTTGCCCGCTGTCGTGAGAGGATTGACGCCACGTCGCAACCGCGAAAGCACAACCAGCGTCGTATCAAAGAGAGGGACACCTAGCACCAAGACCGGAATCATCCAGGTAACCTGAACGACGTTGGCGGGGAAACGTAGCTTGATGGCAGTCGCCGCCAGGAGAAAGCCCAGGAAAAGGCTGCCCGAATCCCCCATAAAGATCGAGGCCGGATTCGCGTTGTACAGCAAGAAACCGACACATGCACCGAGGAGGGCGGCGCTCAACGCCCCTACCAGATACTGACCGCTCATGGCCGCCAGCACCAAGAAGAACGCCGCCGCCACCGCGCCCACGCCTCCCGACAGGCCGTCCATATTGTCGAGAAGGTTCATGGCGTTGGTGATACCCACCACCCAAATGGTGGTGAGCAGGATGTCCAGCGTGGGGATGCGCACGACCCGCACCCGCACGTCCGTAAGCACCAGGATAGCCACCGCGACCAACTGCGCCAGCAGCTTGACGCCAGCGTCAAGGCCCTTTCGATCGTCCCAGAGCCCCGTAAGGGAGCAGACGGTTGCTCCTACCAGGATGCCCACCATCTGCCGCACGTAGAACCGATCCCCAAACAGCAACAGCGCCAGCAGAAACGCCATATAGATGGCCACTCCGCCCATGAGAGGCATGGGGCGTGCATGTACCTTGCGCGGCGATGGCATGTCCACCAGCCCAAAGGTCGAGGCCATACGGCGAAACAACGGCGTAGCCGCAGCGGCCAGCACAAAGGCCGTGATCAGCATCAGCGAGAGGCGTTCCATTACTCGTCTCCCTCGTTAGCCATTCGAGCTTCGACTTCGCCAATGAAGCGTTCCAGAGCGGGACGCTCGGCCTCTGGCGCCAACTCTAGCGCCTCGTGCGCCTTGGCCAAGGCTTCCTCATCGTTGCCCATCTGCGCCTGGATGATGGCCAGATTCTTGACGGTATTATAGTCCTTGGGTGCACGACGGTACACCTCAAGGTTGGCATCGAGCGACGTTTCCCAGTCGCCCATCTGCGAAGCCGCATAGCCGAGGCCGCTCCACACCTGGAGCAGCTCGGTATCCATCGCTGTCGCCTGTCGGTAGGCCTCTACCGCCGCCTCCCATTCCTGCTGGCGCACATAATAGTCACCCAACAGCATATAGGTTTGAGCATAGGCGTCGTCCAACGCCAGCGACTCGTCGAGTTTGGCGAGACCTGCCTCTTTTTCACCTAACAGCAACAACAAAAGCCCCCATTCGTTGAGAATCTGCGCGCTGTTCGGACTGAGGGCATGGGCCTCGGCATAGTAGGCTTCTGCGCGCTCCCAGTGCGCCTGGCGCGCCGCCTCCGTCGTCTCCAGCTCGCCCCACACACGATGCAACCGAGCGAGATTCGCGGCGTGGTCCGTGTTCAGAGGGTTGAGGCTGCGCGCCGTTTGCAGAGCCTGTTGCGCCATGTTCAGGTATCGCTCGCGTTCCGACGCGTCCGTCTCGACCCGAGCCTGCTCCAACGCCACGCGGCCTTGGTAGAGCCAGTAGCGATCCTCTGCGGGCGCCAACTGAGCCGCCTGACCGTACTGGCTCAGCGCCATCGTCAGCGATCCCTCACGCTCCAGCCTCATGCCTTGCTTGAAGATCATGTCAGCTCGGATGGGGCGTAGGTTCCGTGCCTCCACGATGGGGATGGCCGCCATCACCAACACCAGGCCAACCAGCCCAACCCCACCGCCCCTGGCAGCCACCTGCCAGCCGCTGCTTAACGCCATCGCCACGGCCCCTGTGAGCCAAACGATGACGAGCAACGCGACGTACCGCATCAGGAGCGCCGTTACGTCCACCGGCGGACAAAGCTGATGCGCATGCAGCAGGGCATAGATGCCCGCTATCAGACCGGCGACCCCCATGGCGATCAGGCCGGCCCGCGCGCGTTCGCGCCAATCCATCGATCGCCAGCCGGGTATCTCCAGGCCTGCCACCATCAGACCCAACGCCACCCACGTCGAGGCGACCACAGCCGCCACGCCCAAGCTGGTGGTATCCGGATCCCCCCTGGCCTGCATGGTCGTCAGCGACTGCCATAGCATCGTCATGGGCGACGTCTCACCAATGGCATTGGCCGTGTAATCCCAAGCAAGCGTCCCAAGGATGGCTGCACCGATCAAGCCGATTGCCACGGCCTGGTAGATGATGATACGTGAAGCCAAGGGCTCGCCCGATTGCTGACGTCTGGCCTTGCGCCGTCGGCTTGATCGCGTCTGCTGGGCCAGCACGGCGGCCGGCTCATCCCACACCACCCAGCCCTCCCCGACCACGACCAGCGCCGCCGACAAGATCCAAAAGTAGGTTCGGGTGGCGCCGATGGCGATGCCAAAGTGGATCTCCACAAAGTGGGCGAGGATGGCGCCGAGCAGACCCGCCACGAGCAGCGATTGCTCGGACCAAGGGCGCGTCTCGTTGGTTGGAGCCATAGCACCGGATGCAGCCCAACCCATGACCGCCTTCACCAAGGCATAGGCCCCCATACCAGTCGTCACCGCTAGCGGCATCGTAATGCCGGCATAACGCCATTGGCCTTCGACCAAGTAGGGCAGCACCGCCCCCACCATCCCGCCCCCGAGCGTCAACCCTACGAACAGCCAACGATCCCGGCGATCACGTACCAGTCCCAAGGCCTGCATGGCAATCAGATACACGCTCAGGAACAGATACATGTAGGCAGCGAAGCCCAGTACGCCTGTCGTGATCAGAACATCGTACGTCTCGTTGTGAGAGCGGTCAGGGGAAGCGCTACGGCGCTCGAGGTGCGCCAGCTCGGGCGAATAGTAGGGCGAGAAAGCCGAGTACATCGATTCGGGCCCATACCCGACGGCCGCCCGCAAAGGGCTGTCCGTTACCATCTCGAGGGCGCCCTCCCAGATGAGTACTCTCACGCGGCCAGTACCCGTCTGGACCTCAAAAACGCGTCCAAGCCTTCCCAGGTACGGAAGGTCCCGCAGCGGTGCCAGCGGCCCACCGGGGACGTTCAGCACGCCCAGGAACGCCCCCACGAGTAGAGCGCCGACACCGACCGCCAAAGCCATGCGGTGCCGGCGGCTGGCTACGAGCGCCGCTATCAGGAACAGGAACATGCCGCCGAGCAACCCCAGCCACGGGCCGCGGCTCTGGGTAAAGATGATGCACACGAGCTGGACGGCCAAGACGGATGCATAGAAACCAAGCATCAGCCACCGGCGCACCGAGCCGCCGGTGAGCCATCCAATAACTCCTGCCACGCCCCAGACCACCACGGCGAACCAAAGCCCTGCGCCCAGCCCCACCATCCCCCAGAGCGCAACCAGCCCGGCAGCGAGAGCCACCATGGCAGCGCCGATGCCGAGCCGGCGCATCCTCGCCCAGCTCGCCGTCTCTCGGTGCCACAAGCGAATCCATTGGACGACCGTGATGGGCACCACCATGATGAGATACGCGGCGATAAAGATGGCGTTGCCGAGATTGCCAGCTACGCGCTGCGTCACGTCGCCGCCCCAGGGAAGCGGATCCAACCCATAGTGCTGAACCACGCCATACAGAGCTACCGGGATACTGCTCAGAACGAGGACGAGCAACAGCCGCTCCACCTGCTCCCGTCGCCTTAGCAAGAAAAGCACGCTCAGCCCGATCACCACGTAGGATAGCAACGAGTAGGTTCCCTGCAGCCGCTCGTAAGAGCCCCAGAAGCTGATGCGCGGCGTCACCGACAGAGCCGTCGAGATCAGATAGGCCACCACCAACAGCAGCGCGGGAAGCACAAGGCGCGTCTTGCGGATGCGATCCCACCAGGAGGCTGTTGGCGCCCGGTCTTTTCGGGCCGCCGTCGCGAGCCGCTCCAGCAACCAAATCGCCCACACGGCTGCCATGATGGTAGCGATGGAACGGACGAGGCCGATCTTGTCTGGCTCGAACACGCGCTGCGAATAAACGTCAAAGAACAGAGGGGCCACCAACGCCGCCAGCAGCCAACCAGCCTCGATAACGGCCTCGCAGAATACGCTCAACCTCGTCCGCATAGCATCTCTCCCACGCTACCCGATCGCTAGCCCAACACCCTCTAGCCCGACCCCTAGCTATCTATCCGGGCCGATTATTAAGGACCTCCTCGTAGATCCGCTCCACTTCCACGAGCATGCGCTCGGCATCGAAAACTTGCGCACGGCGACGAGCGCCCTCGCCGAGACGTCTGCGCAGAGCCTCGTCGCCCAAAAGGCGCTTGATAGCGGCAGCAAGCGCCCTCGCATCTTTCGGCGGGACCACCAACCCCGTCTCTTCATGCCGGTTCACAAAGGTAGTACCCGTGCCAAGCTCAGTGCCCACCACCGGGAGCCCCGCCGCTAACGCCTCTACCTGAGCAATGCCAAACGTCTCGCTGGGCTCGCAGGAGGGCAGCACGAAAAGATCCGCTGCCTGATAGTAGGTCGGCAGTTCCTCATCAGACACTCGACCGGCGAAACGCACTCGGTCGCCCAACCCCAGCTCGGTGACCTGTTGCCGCAGCTCGCCTTCCAGGGGACCCGACCCTACAAGCACCAGCAGCGCCTCAACGTCCGCCATGGCTTCGATGAGGTACTGGAGCCCCTTGTAGTAGCGGAATACCCCCACGAACAATAGCAACGGAAGGCATTGCGCCATGCCGCGGAGCTTTGCCACGCGCACAGGGTCTGCCGATGCAAAGCGCTCGAGGCGAATCCCAAATGGCACGACGTGGCACTTTTCGCGGTGCTCCACGAGCATCTGCGAAGCGAGGTGGGCGGGACTCGACACCAGGATCCGATCGACATTGCCCAGCACCCGCTGCATCAGAGGACGGTACAGGCGCGCCAAGTGCCGCTGGCGCACCACATCGCTGTGATAAGTGAGAACGGTCGCGCGGCTCTTGCCCAAAAGGTACTGGAGAGCCTCCGCGGGGGGATAGGGCGAATGCACGTGCGCGATATCCGGACGCCTGTGGGCCAGCTCCCAGCCGAATCGCAGGCTTAGCGGCGTCGAGGCAACCTTGGCCAACCGTCCGACCTTGGTAACGTCGACGTCGGCCAACCGCTCCCGCGAGCTGCGCAGGCTGGGGTTGGTGACCAGAACCGCGACCTCATGGCCCGCGCGCGCTTGGCCCTCGGCGAGCAGCCGCACATGATTCTCGATGCCCCCCACGACGGGGTAGTAATCCTTGTAAAGATGGAGGATGCGCATCTACCCTCTCCCTCCCAAGGCGTCATCAATGGCTTGGCGGACCAAAGCAGCGGTTCGATCCCAGGTAAAAGCCGCCGCTCGCTCCCGGCCCTTGGCAGCCAGCAGCTCACGGATGGCAGCGTCCGTCATCAGCGACATCAGAGCTGAAGCTATGGCACCGACATCGGTCGGATCAAAGAGCATGCCCGCGTCTCCTACCACCTCGGGCAACGCAGACCGTCGTGACACAGCTACGGCCACGCCAGAGGCCATCATCTCCAGCGCCGGGAGGCCGAAACCCTCGTACAGCGAGGGGACCACGCCGACCTCCGCCGCCGCGTAAAGCGCAGCCAGCTCCCCCTCGCTCACTTGCCCCAGACGCCGTACCGATTCCCCCGCGCCGAGGCGTCTTGCGTGAATCAAGGGGTCCTCCCAGCGCGGATCCACTGCACCCACGAGCACGAGCTGCCATGCCTCCCGCAGCGGCTCGGGCAACCTAACCCAAGCCTCCAGTAGCCGGCCCAGATTCTTGTGAGGCCGATTCGTATTCACGCACAGTACAAAGGGAGGTCTTACGTCGAACCCTGCCAGCCCCTCGTCGGCCACGTCGTGGGACCTTGAATGGAACCTGGCCCCCACGCCCAGTGGCGCCACGGTCACAGGTGGGTGACGCGGAATCAGCCGCTCGAGGTCCTCTCGCGTCGCTTGAGAGCTCACCACCACAGCCTTCGCCCGATGTACGGCACTCTGCAGTAGGCGTTGGTAAGCCCAGCGCTTCCAGAACGGCTCCGACTTTTCCCGTAGCAACCAAGGTGTCAAGTCATGGACGGTCAACACGACGGGGCAACGGAGCCCTTTCGGTACGCCCCAGTGCGGGGCCAGATAGACAGTCCCCTCAGCGCGCCGCACCAAAGGTGGCACGATCAGGTGCTGGCGCAATCCCAGTGGGCTGCACGATACCGCGAGCAACTCCACGCGCGGGTTCGCCGCCAGTGCCTCGATATCGAAGCGACGATTCGGCGCTACGGGATCGCGTAGCAAGAGCAAGCGATCATCCCCGGACACAGGCGCCAGGTGAGCAGCAAGCTCAAAGGCGTATCGCCCCACCCCAGGATAGTGGTCTTGGATATAGCGCCCGTCCAAGACAAGGTTCACGTCCGAGCCCCCCTCTGCCGGGCTACCTGAACGAGGATGTCCTCCACACGATGCGCCACGTCCCGTGCATCGTAGCGAGCCATCACCCGTGCCCGAGCTGCCTCGCCCATCTCGCGACGCCGCCGCGAGTCCTGGAGAAGGGCCAGCGTCGCGAGCCCCAAGGCCTCGTGATCGTGCGGAGGGACGAGCAAGCCTGTCTTGCCATGCACAACGATCTCTTTCGGGCCGCCCTGTGCATAGGCTACGACGGGTCGGCCGGCTGCCATAGCCTCGATGATGACGCGGCCAAACGGCTCTGGCTCCACGGAACAGTGCACGACGACGTCCATCGTGGCGTACGCGCGAGGCATGTCGTCCTGATACCCCGCAAACACCACCTTATCCTCAAGGCCTAGCTCCGCCGCTAGGCGCTCCAGCGTGGGCAGATACGGCTCGCCCCCCTCAAAGATCGTCGCGCCCACCACAAGGAACCTGGCATCCGGTATGGCATCCGCCACCACGCGCATCGCTCGCAGGAAATGGTCCTGTCCCTTCCAAGCTCGCAGGCGTCCCACAATACCCACCACGGGAACATCTGCTGAAATGCCCCATTGGCTCCGCCTCTCGGCGGCGTCTGTGTCCGCAACGAACTCGCCGGGCAGCAGACCGTTGGGAACGACCGTCGCCTCGCACGGCAGCGATCTGGATGCGTCTTCAGACACGGCAACGACCTCAGTGGCAAGACGGCCTAGCATCCGCGTGTACGGCCCGCTAGCAAGTATGTCCCGGACGTACCACACTAGCGGCACCCGCGACAGCACCGATGCCAGCCCCGCGTACAGCGAGCCACGCACCGTGTTCGCGCACAGGAGATCCGCCCTCTCCCGACGCGCAAGGCGTGCCAGTTTCCAGGCACCACGGCCCAGTGCCAGGAACCCCAGAAACCGCCCTCGCACACGATCCAGCGGTAGGATATGGCATGGCACACCAGCGGCCAAAGCACCATCTCGGAGAGGACCCGGCCCGCAGGCTAGGAGAGGCGTCACGCGCGTCCTGTCCAAACAGCGCAGGAGAAGCAACAGGCTGTGCTCAGCGCCACCCAATGCCTCAGCATGATCGACAAACAACACGCGCACGGGCGACTCGTTGCGAGCTGCCGCCGATTGGTGGTCGCTCATGCCATCCCCAAGGTGGCCCGCAGGCGAGCGCAGATCATCTCCAGCGCAACGCGGTTGCGCCCGCCCTCAGGCACGATGACATCCGCATACCGCTTGGAAGGCTCCACGAACTGCAGATGCATCGGTCGCACCGTGTCCAAATACTGCGCGATCACCGATGGCAGGTCGCGACCTCTCTCGAGAATATCCCGTCTCAACCGTCGGATGAGCCGGATGTCGGCGTCAGCATCGACATAGACCTTGACGTCGAGCTCGTCCCGAAGCTCTGGCGTCGCAAGCACGAGAATGCCCTCGACAAGGATCACCGGTCTCGGCTGTACGAGGTTCGTGCGCTCGGTGCGACGGTACGTACCAAAGTCGTACACCGGAATCTCGACGGGCTCCCCCCGCCGGAGGCTCGCCAAGTGCTCCAGGAGCAACTCGGTCTCCAGGGCATCCGGGTGATCCATGTTCTGCTGACGACGCTCCGCCATGGGGAGATGGCCCAGGTCGCGATAGTAGGCATCGTGCTGGATGTACGTGATGCGCTCCTCGCCCACGTCTGCCAGGATCGCCCGCGAGATGGTGGTCTTGCCCGCCCCAGTACCCCCCGCTACGCCCACCACCAGAGGCACGCGATCCTCACCCATGGGTGTTCCTCACTGCCATAGATAGAGCGTCGGCGCCGAACCCGCCGCCAGAATCCATGCGTGAACGCCGCCCCAGACCGCCATCACCAGCACCGTCACCAGGATGATCCGGGACCATCCCCGCGGTAGATCATTCTCTGCTTTCGCCAACAGCACCAACCCAGCAAGCGTCGTCAGCAGAGCCGCTATGCGGGCAACCAGAATCGGCTCCGAGGCTCCCCCCAAGCCCCACGCTCCACGGGCGCCAACTTCCGCAAGAAGGACGGCCACTCCTTGCATGGCGGCGCTCAGGTAGAGCCCGCGCTGCGAGTTACTCACGCGCTTGCTAGTCGCTTCGACCGCCAACACGCCGATGGCCCACAACCACAGCAGCTCGGCCGTGGCAAACCACCAGCCGCAGGCAACTACCGGAACCGCGATCAACCCTTCCAATGAAGCCAAGAGCATGGCCCCAGTGGAGAGCATCATCCAGCCGCGCCCTGGAACGCCTCCGGCCCTCCAAGAGGCCCAGGCTCCCGCGGCCCATCCGATCGCCGCCACCGTCAAGACGGGCTGTGCCAGGGGACCCCGATCATGCATGGCAGGCAGCAGGCCACACCCCAGGATTCCCAATCCCATGGCCGCACGCCAGAGCCACTCTCGCAAGGTGGCCAGGCGAGGCCAGCGCTCGATCAGGATGGCAAGCAAGCCCACCAGGCCGCCTAACACCATCAACCGGGCGGGCAGCGAAAGCGACGCCGCCATCAGGCGCTCCCCTCGCTGCTCTGACAGCCCAGCTTCGCAGCAAGCTCGGACTCCCACTCGGGCAAAGCCAAGAAAGCACATCGGCTACGCGGGCCCGCTGAGCTTAGCACCATGGCCGCACTCTCTGGGTGCCACCGCCAGCGGGCTACCAGACTGATCAGAGTAACCACCAGCGCAGTGACGCCTGCCACGTCCGCCACCCGTCTAGTCGCTTGCACATGAGGCGCGAGCTGCACCTCAAGATAGTACTCGGGAGCAAACGTCGCCACATAGT
>JBNGEB010000046.1:0-13579 GCA_049975585.1 Anaerolineae bacterium | reverse complement strand
GAGGAGAATCGCGCGCGGATGGTCCAGGGACCCATCTTGGAGATCCGGGAGCCCCGTGACAACCCGTCCACGCGGACGCGGCTCTGGCTGGAGCGGCGCATCATGGTGCGGCTCGCGGGTCCGGCGGCAAGCAGCTTGCTCGGGTGGGATCAAGCCGGCGCCTCGGACTGGGATCAGGCGAGGGCCATGGCCAGACGGGTCTGCCCTGGCGAGGCCGAGGCCCAAGCCTTTGAGCTGTGGCTCTATGAGCGGGTGCTCGCCATGCTGCGCGAGCCGGCGACGTGGGAGGCGGTGGAGGCCGTCGCCGAGGCGCTCCGCGAGCGAGGCAGGCTGGGCGCGCGGGCCGCTCGCCGTCTCGCGGGGCGATCGCTAGGATCGCTGCGGGCCAGGGCTCGTGCCGACCGCAGTCGCGTCGAGCCATTGCCCACGCCTCGTTCCGAGGGCGATGGTCCATAGTGCGGGGCTGTGGGACAGTAATGTGTCAGTCGTGTCACGGCCGTGGTCATTTGGATGGCATATTGGCACGGTTATGTTACGCATATTGTATATGGCTGCTGTATAGTCACGCGCGATGACGGCACGGGGCCGTCGACATGTATCTCGTATACGGAGGAGATATGGCAACCGCGTATTGTCCCGACTGTGGCCGGGCCATCCGCATCGGGGGCGAGCCCAAGGTCGGCGTCCACCTGGAGTGTCCCTCTTGCCGCGCCGAGCTCGAGGTCGTCGAGTCGCATCCCATTGAGCTGGACTGGACCATCTCTAGCGCCAGTTGGGATGACGACGAGGACGACTGGGAAGAGGACGAGGACTGGGACGACGAGGATTGGGACGAGGACGAGGACTGGGACGAGGACGAGGACTGGGACGAGGACGAGGATTGGGACGAAGAGGACGAATAGGTCTCGCCGTGCCCGATCGCGCACAACCACATAGCTACATCGCATACGAACGTACGGGGGTGGCCTAGGTAGGGCTACCCCCGTCCTTGCTATGATTGTGTATGTGACCAACAGATCATCACCAACCTCTGGGTCGCAAGCGAGCAAGAGCTCAGGAAACATGCTATAGCCCGGGGCGATCCGTAGGACGGTGATCCCCCAGGCTTTGTCGAGCCAAGCTGGTCGCGTTCTCCTGTGTATGGGTTGCAGGTATTGCGCCTACTGGATGGCGCGACGCAACCAAAAGTCGCTTGCGGGCTTGCGCGCCGGCCTGCCGTGCGGCTAAGATGGTTGCTAGTATGGACGAGATAAGCGATGCGCGCGAACTCACGACTCTCGAGATGGGGCGGCCTTTCGCGTACAGTGGCAGCCTGGACGAGGGGCTGGTCCTGCGCTACGGCAGACGGGAACGCGTCGTCAGCGCTGGCTTTATGTGGGCGCTACGCAGGCGGTTTGCGGGACGTACCGTTCAGGCGGGCCTGCACGGGAGCGTGCCTCGTACGGCCACCGGCCTCGGCGCGTGGGTGTACGAGGCCTCCCGCCGCCTCAACGCTCAGCCCCTCAGCATCCGCGATGCCAGCCGTCTCGCAGCTATCCTCGTGGCGGAGGGATGGGCCACCGTGCAGCGGCGTCAGCGGGCGCTCTACCTGATCTTCGCTGGTCATCCCGACACGCCTTTGGAGGAGCCCTTGCCTGAGGAGAGCCTCTGATCGAGCTCAAGACGGATTGGCCCGAGGCCCATGTGCTGCAGCGCATACCGCTTGCATGCCGTCCGCTCTGCTGTTGTTGACTCCGTATTAACCAAAAATAGACGCATCTTGACGCGCAAGTGGTTGCTTTCTGCAGCGTCGCCGCATAGAATCGAGGAAGGAACCAAGCTCGTTGTGCGTAGAGCCGAGCGATCAGGCCGCGGCGAGAAAGGAGTGAGAGGGCAGCCTGAGAAGCGTTGCCGACGTTGGATAGTTATCTGAAAGGATGCAAGATGCCCAAGTTTCATCGTAGAGGCGTCGGGCGCGTGTTGACAGTGCTCACTCTGGCAGCCATGCTGGTAACGTGGCTGCCGTTTTCTGTGAGCGCCGAAAGCCGCGCAGACGTCATCGCTGCCAGTGAGCTACGCCAGGCGGGGCCCAAGCCTGGTGGGGAGCTGCTGCCGGCAGAGGTCCTAGACGCATTTGAGGATGGCATGGCCGCCTCCGAGCTCGTAGCGATGGGCGGATACGTCCCGCACGCGCTGGAGAGCTTGGTGGATGATAGCGCGCTCGTCATCATCCAGATGGAGGGTCAGCCGGCGGCAGCGATCAAGGCTGCCGCAGGTGGAAGGCCTGGCATCTCCGCCTCGCTGAGTTCGCAAATTAGCGCGCTGGAGGCTGCCCAGGCCTCGCTGCAGGCTCAGATCGAGCCGCTGGGCGCTAAGGTGATCTCCAACTATACCGTGGTGTACAATGGCATCCAGGCGCGCGTGCCTCTGAGCCAGCTCGCGGCCATCCGAGAGATGCCGGGCGTGGTGGCTGTCCGGCCTGCGCCGGTCCATGAGCCCGCCCTCGGCGCCAGTGTCCCGTTGATGGGCGCCGACCAGGTCTGGGAGGACCTCGGTGTGGATGGCGACGGCATCGTGATCGCCGTCATCGACACGGGCATCGACTATACCCATGTTGCCCTCGGTGGTAGCGGCAATCCCCTTCAGTACGAGCTGAACGATCCCGACTGGGTCGAGCCCGGCACCTTCCCGACCGCCAAGGTGGTGGGCGGCTATGACTTTGCTGGGACACTGTACGATGGCTCGAACACCCCCTCGCCGGACGAGGACCCGCTGGACGAGTACGGCCACGGAACGCACGTGGCGTCCATCGCCGCTGGCGTAGCGGCCGGCGACGTCATGACCGGCACCGCACCGGGGGCCGGGCTCATGGCGCTCAAGGTGTTTGGCCAGCAGGGCAGCACCACCCTAACGCTGGATGCCCTGGAATACGCCACTCAGCACTACCTGCAGTGGGGTTGGCCCCAGGTGATCAACATGTCGCTCGGCGCGCCCTTTGGCGTGGCTGACGAGAACGACCCCAGCGTCTATGGCGCCAACCAGGCGGCATCGGTGGGTATCGTCGTGGTCGCTTCGGCTGGCAACGAGGGTGATGTCGAGTATATCACCGGCTCGCCTGCCGTTGCGGATAAGGCCATCTCGGTGGCCGCTACGACCACCGGCTATGTCACGGGGCCGACGGTCAACATCGTGTCGCCTGACTATGTGACGCAGACGAACATCGTCTATCAGCCGCCCAGCTTTGATGACGACACGGGTCACTTCCAGGAGGGCGTGACGGCCACGCTCGCCTATGTGGGCAATCTGGCCGGCGCGGACGACGATCAGCTGTGCTCGGTGAGCGGCATCGCGGCGGACGCGCTGGACGGCCAGATCGCCCTCATCTCTCGCGGTAGCTGTGCCTTTTCCGACAAGGTGAACAATGCGGCGTCGTTGGGCGCCGTTGCTGCTCTCATCTTTAACAACACCAGCGGCGTCATCACCATGGCGGGTACCCCCGTCACGATCCCGGCCGCGTCGATACAGCAGGGAGATGGTCAGGCCCTCATCCCCGCCGACGGCAAGACGGCTGTCATCAGCGCCGAGAGTGATGTCACGACGGTGGAGGATCGGTACACCTCGGCGGACGTCATCGCCGACTTTACCTCGCGTGGCCCTCGTGGCTATGACTCGGCGCTCAAGCCGGATGTGTCGGCGCCTGGCGTGGCCATCTTTGCGGCCGACATGGCCAGCGGCGACGGCGGCGTCAGCATGAGCGGCACGTCCATGGCGGCTCCCCATGTGGCCGGCGTGGCGGCGCTGATCAAGCAGGCGCACCCCGATTGGGCGCCCGAGCAGGTCAAGGCGGCGCTCATGAACACGGTGGACCCCGCTTATGACGAGGACGACTATCCTGCGCTCTTTACTCGCTCCGGGATGGGGCGCGTGGATGCCTCGCGCGCTGTGACGACCACCATGCTCGCCATCGCGGATGAGGACCTGGTGGGCCTGAACTGGGGCGTGGTGGCCAGCATGGCCAATACCGTCACCCTGACGGGCACCGTGACTGTTCACAACCTCAGCACCGAGGCGCTCCTGTACGAGACCGCGCTTGCGCTCCATCCTTACTCGGAGGTGGATGGGCTGGTCAACATGACGGTTGATCCCATCACCGGCACCATCCCTGGGAGCGGCAGCGTCGATCTCACGGTGACCGTGGATGTGGACATGACTGAGGTAAGCCCGTACTATGGCTACCTTGAAGAGTACTCGGGCGCTGTGAGTGTCTATGGAGGGGAGGCCGCGGAGCACAAAGTGGCGCTACCCTTTTACTTCCAGCTCAAGCCGTACACGAGCCTGGAGATCGAGTCCTCTGGCGTGATCACCCACCCGCTGGAGAATATGGCAGTCATCACGGCAACGCACAGCGGGCCAGTCGCCTCGGCCTTGTGGGTCTATCCGGCGCTGATCGTCAACGACACGCCCAACCCGGCCTTGGAGGGCTCTGGGGATGTCCGCATGTTCGGCATGGATTACTGGGAGAGCGGCAGTTACGGTCCCATATTGGATATAGCCATCAACACCTGGGACTGGTGGCACGTGCCGCAGCCCTACTTTGCCGAGTTTGACCTGTATGTGGACTCGGATCGGGACGGCACCGACGACTATGTGCTGTTCAACTATAACTATGGGGCGATCAGCAGCGGCAAAGACGACAACATGTGGATCGTGGTCTTGGTCGATCTGGCGACGGGCATGACCTATCTGGGGAGCCCGTGGACCATATGGACCGATTTCAACGCATCCTACATGGAGTGGTGGGTCCCTGCGTCCGTGGTGGACGTAGCGCCTGGATCCAGCGTGTTCGACTACCAGCTCGTGAGTTGGGATGCGTCCGGCACGCCCGGCGTCCACCCGCGTCGCACCCACGAGGCGCTCAACTCGCCGTTTGCCTGGATGGTTCTGGCTGATCCCGGACCTGCCGCACCTGTCACTAACGTACTGGTGGCAGCGGACTCGCTCGCGGCCTATCGCACCAACGCTCCTGAGGGCGTCATGATCGTCGATTATGTCGGGGATCCGCGCAACCAGGATGGCGCGCAGGCCTACCTGGCGCCCGTCGAGATCCTCTGGAAGTATCAAACCTTCCAGCCGATGGTGATGCGCAACTGGGACGGCGTGGGCTTGCGGTAGGACCTGCTAATCACCGCTGACGTGGTGTCGGCGTAGGTAGCGCAAGCTGGGGGCGGTAGGTATTCCTACCGCCCCCTTTTCGTCATCGCCGCTATGGACATAGTGGCGAGCTTGTTGAGGGGTGCCACTGCTGAGATCCGTGGTTACGAGTCGGAGGGGGCTGGGGGCGGAACCGGGGGCAGGATCCGAGGATTGCCGGTATCGGTGCGCCCGTCCAGGGCCAGGCGCACGGCCTCGTCGAGATCGGCCAGGTCAAAGGGCTTGCTGAGCAGGAGCTCCTGGCGGATGGCCATGCTCGGCAGCGTGTTGGAAGCGTCCCAGTAGCCAGAGATGAACAGCACGGGGAGCTCTGGGAACTCGCGACGGACCTCGGCGGTTAGCTCCATGCCCGTGAGGCCGGGCATGCGGTCGTCGGTGATGAGCAGGTCGATCTCGGGCATGAGGACCCGCAGCATCTGCAAGGCCTGGCGAGGATCGGTGCACTCGTACACGGTGTACCCGAGGCTTGTGAGGGCGTTGGCCGCCTCCCAGGGCACCTCTTCATCGTCATCCACGATTAGGACGCGCTCCGTGCCGCCTTGGTAGGTCTTGGCGGGGCCTACCGGCTGCGGGGCGTAGGCGTCCTCCGACCAGAAGGGCAGGTAGATGCGGATGAGCGTATCGCGTTCCCGCGGCGTGGTGATCTCCATGCCGCCGCCAAGCGCCTCTAGGGTACGACGCAGCTCTTGACGCCAGGTGAGGTCGTCGTCGGCCGTCTGCGAGGCGTCAAAGAAGGACCTGATCTCGTCCTCGGGCAGGGCGATCCCGGCGAGCTGGACCGATAGCAAGGCATAGTCGCCCGGTGCGGCCTCTACCAGATTGAGGCGCTGCCGTCGTTTGAGCGTCGCTCGCTCGGTGTTCAGGACGATGAGCGTGTGTCCCGACGTGTGGGCCTTGGTCGTGCGTCGCGCGTGGGAAGCCAGACTCATCATCATGCCTTCCATCTGGCGGCGGTTGCCCAGCACCTCGGGCAGCTCCTGTGCGAGCTCGCCAATGGTGATGCTGGTGCGGCTGCCAGAGAGCCTGTGCAGCGGCGCCTCGATGCCCCTCAGCACCTTGTTCAGATCCACAGCGTCGGTCCTGAGGCGATCGGGCGCGATGATGCGCTGCCGCCGGAACGCGAGCAGCGACTCGACGTTGGAGAGAGCCTTGGTCGTCTCTTCCAAGACAAGCTCGATGTCCTCTCGCTGGCGGTCCGATAGCGATGGCGCGTGTTCTTCGAGTAGCCGTGCTAACTGGGTATTCGCCATCACAAGGTTGCGGCGGACCTCGCGGGCCGTGCCGACGGCCATTCGCCCGATATCGCGCAGGTTGGCGACGCGCTCCAAGGCGCTCTCCAGGCGACTGGCTCGTTTCGTCAGGCGGTTCGTGTACGCCGTGGCCTCGGCGAGCCGCTGCCGCAGTTCCTTCTTGCTCGGTCCCTTGGCCATGCGTCGCCTCCTATACCCCTAGGCTAGTCGCGTGGGGGCAGCATCAGCAGGCACACCGGCGCGCCGACCGAGAACTCGATGCCCGTGGCCTCTAGGGCGCCGCTATCGCCATTGATGGCGTACACCACGATGTTGTCGCCGTTCTGGTTGGCTACCAGCAGATGTCGTCCAGAAGGTGCAATGGCAAAGTTCCGTGGGAAGGCGCCGCCGCTCGGCCAGTGCCCCATGAGCGACAGCTTTCCGCTGATGGCATCCACCGCATAGCCCACAATGGAATCGTGTCCGCGGTTTGAGCCATAGAGCCAGCGTCCTGTCGGATGCAGGTGGAGATCCGCGCAGTAGCTGGTGCCTTCCCAGCCTTCGGGAAGCGATGCGATGGTCTGTAGATGCGTCAGGGTGCCCTCGCCGCCATCGTACGCGAATGCCATGACGGTATTGCCAAGCTCATTGATGACGTACAGAAAGCGCCCGTCGTGCGAGAACGCGAGATGCCGCGGCCCGGAGCCTGGCGCCACGGGAACGCCTGCCGGCTCGTGGGGGGTCAGCGTCGAGGCCACGGCATTCAGGCGATAGAGGCGGATCTCGTCGATGCCCAGATCCGCCGCCAAGACGAAACGGTTCGCTGGATCGGGCACGATGCTATGGGCATGAGGCCCCTGTTGGCGGCGGGGATCCGCGCTCATGCCTCGGTGCTGATACACGCTGCTGGCCTCGCCCAGCGATCCGTCCGCGCCGATGGGGTAGGCCGCCACGCTCCCGCTGCCATAGTTGGCCACGAACGCCGTCGCGCCGGTGGCGTCCACGCTCACATAGCAGGGGACCGTGCCGTGGGTGGGGCGGTCGTTGATGCGTTCGAGCGCGCCGGTGTCCGGATCCATACGGTAGGCTGTCACCTGGCCCATGGTGTCGCCTCGGTTGCCGGGCAGTTCGTTCACCGCATACAGCCATCGCCAGGCAGGATCGGTGGCGAGAAAGGATGGGTTCTCGGCCGGCGTGACGTCCACCGGTTGCAGATCGCCGGTTTCGGGATCAAAGGCGAGTTGGTAGATGCCCTCGCTGCCGCCGCGGGTGTAGGTGCCGACGTACAGGCGAATGGGACGTTGGGATTCAGTCATCAGGATCCGTTCCTTTGCCAGGATTCTAGGGAGCGTGAGAGGAACCGTCAACCACGGGGCAGGCTCTTTGGCGAGGCGAGGCCTATTCCTTGAGCTGAACCCGCGGGAAGGTTGTTGCCGTCAATATAGAGCTCCACCCGCTCGTAGGGCGACGTTCGCATGGCGCCCCCTAGACGTCTTCGATGCGGCGACTGAGGTAGGCGTCCAGGTCGGGCAGGATGCGCTCGTACTCTTGGTCCATGAGACGCGACGAGACCATAAAGTCGGCTGAGGCGCGATTGGTCGCTACGGGGATGTTCCACACCTGCGCGATGCGGAGCAGGGCCTTGACGTCGGGGTCGTGGGGCACCGATTCTAGAGGGTCCCAGAAAAAGATGAGAAAGTCGATCTCGCCATTGGCGATGCGGGCGCCGATCTGCATGTCGCCGCCCAGCGGTCCGCTGTTCATGCGGATGACGTCGATGCCCAGGGTGAGCTCGAGGAGCTTGCCCGTGGTGCCGGTGGCATAGATCGTGTGGGACGCCAAAAAGCCGCGATTATACCGAGCCCACTCGATCAGGTCACGTTTCTTGTTATCGTGTGCGACCAGGGCAATGCGTTTGCGGGCGCCGATGACGGCTGTCTTGGCCATAGCGTCGTGGAATCCCTTCTAGGTGCGTAGGCCGTACAATGGGGCCAGTATACGCGCGTCAGGATGGTTGCCGCAAGTGCGCTAGGGCTCGATGATAACCGGGACGCCGGGCTCGGCCCACTGGTAGAGCTGCGCGGCCTCGTCGGTGCCCAGGACAATGCACCCGTAGGAGGCGTCCGTACCGAGGGCGCCCTCCCATAGGCGGTATCCCGACGACAGGAGGGGCAAGCCATGGATGCCGTTATAAAAGCCGGGCCCGGCCTCATAGACGGCGATAAAGTGGGGCATGTGAAGGTCCCACAGGCTGGCATAGGCCGACTCTTGCTTGTCCAGCACTTGAAAGGCCCCGGTCTGAGTGGGCGAGCTCTCGCGGCCCACGGCCACCGGCCAGTCCCACAGGAGCTGCTTGTTCTCATAGGCTCGGAGGCGGCGCTGGCTGACACTCACGACAATGCGCTTCTCTGGGACGGGCATCAACGGCGTAAGGACGTCTTGGGAAGGGATGACTAGCTCCTGGCCGATGCGCAACGCTTCCAGATCGACGTTGGGATTGGCTTGCTGCAACGCCCACAGCGGCATGCCGTGACGTGATGCGATGGCCTCGGCTGTGTCGCCTGAGATGACGGCGTAGCTTCCGGGGCTGTGTGATAAGTACAGTGTGACCGTGCCGCCTCCGGCGCTGTGTGCCGCCATCAACGCGGGTATGGCTTTTTGGGGACGAAAGCCGCGATCGTCGCCGAGCTCGTCGGAGAGGCGCTGGACGGTCGCGGCGACGGCGCTCTCGGCGATGGCCACTTTCACGGCTGTGGGATTGCCTTGCTCATCGGTTAGGGGGTGCAGGGTGATCCAGCTCACCAGCGTGTCATGGCCGAGTTGCCAGCGATAGGTGCGATCTTGTACGAGATCGTAGGTTTCAACGATAATCTCGCGCGAGACCATGTCGTCCACTTGGTCTTGGATGGCACTGATGTCGATGGAAGCCGGCGGAACATCGCGGAACACCATGGCGACGGGTTGGGCAGGGTCGCCTTCACTGGCGCGGCCGACGATATTGGCCAGGGTAGCTTCGATGGCGAGCTGGCGGCCCGGTTCGCCAGGGACGACGGTCACGTTGCTCTCTTCCAAAGAGAGCATGCTAGGGCCGGGCTTTACGGCCAGGGCGGGCGCAGCCATGGTGAGAAGCTCGCGCGCAAGATCGGGGTCCAGCTCATAGACGGGCGGGATGTCGTGGCGAGCTTGAAGCAGCCGTAGCCATCGACGCGGGTGGAGATCGGCGGGCTCGTGGCCAAGGCGTAGGGCGGCTTTGGCCGTAGCGCGAGGGGAATAGAGCATACCCGCATCATGCCAGGGCACCTCATAGATGCGGTCGCCCGCGTCGAGGAGGAGCATGCCCTCATACGGAGGCGCTGAGGCCTCCGATAAAAGGGCCGTAGCTTGGTCCAGCGTCAGACCGGAGAGATCGATGCCGAGGGCGTAGCTGTTGGGAAGGATGCGCTCTGCGTACAGCCGCTGTGCGCCTCGCAGCAGCGCATAGAGGATTGCCAGGCCCAACGAGAGCCCCAATAGGATGGCGAGGACGCCCACCAACGGGTGAGCGTAGCGCCTCTGCGAGTCGGGCGGGCTTTCGGGCCCACGCTCGCGAATCTGGTCGCTTTCGATGGGATCCGTTTGTGTCGTCATGGTGATCCGGTGGTGTGATAATGTCTATGCGTATCATAGATCAGACGTTCGCGGCAGGCCAACCGTTCCCTTGGAGGCCGCGTGGCCGGATGGGGGAGGCTATTCAGCCAGGAGCTCCTCCGGAGCGGCTCGCTTGGAGGCAAGCGCGTTCGTGCTCAGCGGTGGGCAGGGATGCAGATGCTGTTGGCCAGTGGCCAGCTTGAGAGCAAGGGTGGGGCACGTTTTCTCGCACCAGCGTCTGGTTCGGCATGGACCATCGCGACATAGGATATGACACACTCCCTGGTCTCCGGCAGCAGGTGATGCTGTGCTGGGCTATGGAGGACATGTCCTGTGCGACAGATGGCAGAAACATGGCACAGATTCGTCGCAAAAGGGGGAGTTAGCGCCTTGACCTCTAGAGCGGCCTGTACTATTCTTCTGCGGGCATGGCCCGTCGATTCTCGCGCCCCGGTGCAGCGGCGTCGCCCAAGGCGGCGGGCAGTATATGTTTGCTAGCTGCCGGTACCGCGTAGCATCGGGAGGTGGGTTGACTATGGACGCGTCGGGCCTGATCGGCGTTGATACTGTTGCGCGAGGGAAACGCACGGTCCTCGTGGTGGACGATCATCCGGACATGCGGATGCTCGCCCGTCGCATTCTCTCGCGCTTTGATTATGATGTGTTGGAAGCGGGCAACGCTCACGAAGCTGACGCCATCGTGTCTGCCAGAAAGGGCGCACTGGGCGTTGTAGTTTCGGATGTGCATATGCCAGGAGAGCACGGCACCTCTCTGGCGCAAAGGCTTCGGATGCGGTATCCCGAACTAGGGATCCTGCTCATATCCGCTGCGCCTCCCGATGCAGAGCTGACGGCGCTAGTGGCCAACGATAGCCGCATGGCTTTTATGTTAAAGCCGCTCAATATGCACGCCTTTGCAAAAACCGTGGCGGGGTTCTGCGGCTCCTGAACGAACGCTCCGCTGCTTTCACCTTTGCCCCACGCCTCCACTGGACGTGGGGCGCTCGTTGTGCTATGGTGACATCCACGCGGCGGATCCACGAGGTGTCCATGGCTTGCGAGAAGGAATTCCTGAAGCGTCTGCACGAGGCCGGTCTGCGGCTGACCCCACAGCGCGAGATGGTGCTCGCTGTTCTGCACGAGGTGGAGGGCTTGGTGACCGCCGAGGAGATCCATCACCGGGTGCGGACGAGTGCCTCTGCCGTAGATATCTCGACCGTGTACCGTACGCTGGATCTACTGGTCCAATTCGGCTTTGTGGCGGTCATCGAAGGGGACGACGGTCACCGGCGCTACGAGCTGCTGGGGCTGCACGGCCCGCACGTTCACCTGGTGTGCCATCGCTGCGGAGCTGTCGAGGGGATCCCGCTCAAGGAGGTCCAGCCTCTCTTGGCGGCGCTCAAGTCGGCGCACGGCTTTACCGTCATTCCCGAAAAGCTGATGATTGTGGGGCTGTGCAAGGCTTGCTCGGAGGCGCTGGAGGAGTAGGGTCTCGGCAGCGTCTCGTGGAGGCATCGTGCCGGCGCCAGGCGCCTCTGCATGGCGTTTTGTTGATGCGTGCATGGTGCGATGGCCCCTTCTTTTCCCAAAGGTCTCTGGGCCATCGTGTTGCGTGGCAGAAGCTGGCAAGAGGACACGGCGTTGCGGATGATTCGGGAGAGGATGTCAGATATGCGCGTGCAGTGGCTGCGCTGGGCACTAGCGGCTATAGCGTTGCTGGTGCTGGCGGCAACGGTCCAGGCCGACACGGCCGGCGCGACCCAAGGGACGCGCGAGCAGACGCTTGTGGCCGTCGTCGGCTATGTGGCGGATGAGCGCGAGATCCAGGTCATGGGGCACACGCGTCTGATCCAAGAGCTGGAGCTCGTCGTGCGGTCCGGTGAGCGCAGCGGCGAGGTGCTGCAGGTCGAGCATCACAGAGAGACGTATGCTGGACAGGTCCCGTACCAAGAGTGCGATCTGGTCTATGTGACCGAGACGGTCATCGAGGGCGAGGCCCCGGCGTACTTTGTGGTGGGGTATGTGCGCTGGCCTCGGCTGGCCTTCCTGGCGCTAGGCCTCATTGTTATCGTGGTGCTCGTCGCGCGCCAGCGTGGAGCTCTGGCCCTCGTCGGCATGGCGTTTTCCTTCTTGGTGATCTTTGTGCTGGTTCTGCCCAGGTTGGCCGCGGGGGAGGAGCCGGTCTCCAGCGCCTTGCTGGGCGCAGCATTGACCTTGCCAATCAGCTACTATCTGGCGCATGGCCTGAACCGCAAGACGACCGTGGCGCTGCTGGGATCGCTGGTGGGCCTGGCGCTGACCGGCGTCATGGCCGTGGTGGCAGTGGACGTGGCCCAGCTTAGCGGGTACGCCTCGGAGGAGGTGGGCCTCCTGCGCACCCTAGGCACCGACGTCACCGACGTGCGCGGCTTGCTCCTGGCTGGCCTGATCGTGAGCATGCTGGGCGTCTTGGATGACATCACCGTGGCGCAGTCGGCCGTAGTGGAGCAGCTCTACCACGCCAACCCCGAGCTCTCCTGGCGGCAGCTCTATGTGAGGGCCATGCATGTGGGGCAAGACCACATCGCATCCATGGTCAACACGCTGGTGCTGGTCTATGCGGGTGCCGCGTTGCCCTTCTTGCTGCTCATGTCGGACCAGGCTGTCTCGCCCCTTTACGCCCTCAGCCTCGAGCCAGTGGCCGAGGAGATCGTGCGCATGCTGGCGACCAGTGCCGGTCTGGTGGCGACGGTGCCCATCACGACGTTGCTGGCTGCGCTGGCGCTGCGGGTGTGGCGGGGCTCAGAGCGAGCCGGTGCAGAGATGCTGCAGGCCGACGCGGACGAGTAGGTACCTGGCCAGCCTTCCGAGACTGCCTCTGCGCCATCTGTGGATAGGCTCTACTCCTCGCCGCCGGATTTGACAATCCGCACGATCCGGCGCATACTCTCGCCGTTACGAATGGAGGCCACGGCGCACTGAGAAGGCCTGACGAGAACCGGTTCCTGATCCTCGATCCTCTTCCAAGAGCATTGATTCCTAGGACCTGGGCCACGTAGGACCCTCATGCAGCGAAACCGTGAATGCGCCGCTAGCGCCCTCAACAGCGCGCTACCTAGGTGGGTCTGAGTGCCCTGGCCGAACGAACAGACTCGAACATAAGGAAGAGAATCGATGGCGAAAAAGCTCTATGTAGGCAACCTGTCCTACGGAACGACCGAGGACGGCCTGCGCCGTCACTTTGAGGCGATCGGCCCGGTGGCCGAGGCCGCCGTCATCACCGACCGCGAGACCGGTCGCGCGCGCGGCTTTGGGTTTGTAACCATGGAGAGCGAGACTGACGCCACCACCGCTATTGCGGAGCTGGATGGCAAGCCGCTCGATGGTCGCAACCTCAAGGTTGCCGAGGCGAACCCGCCTCGCGAGCGCTCCGACCGCGGCCGACGCTGGTAGGATCGCGAGACCATCGCCACGACGGCAGGGCCGCGCGTTGAGGGAAGGTATCGGCTAGGCCGAGCCTGCGCATAGCCTGAGTGCCGTCAAGACCGAACAAC
>JBNGEB010000045.1:0-13649 GCA_049975585.1 Anaerolineae bacterium | reverse complement strand
AGCGCCACTTATGCGCGATCTGTACTCCTGGTCTGCCCGTTATTCCACACCCTCCCGCCACCATGCCATAGCCCCAGTCGTGCAACGTTGGGGAGCATCGTCTCTAGCCCTCATCCGTCGTCCCGCGCTCCAGGAGACCGTCGACTTCGCGCTTGAGCGTCTCTAGATCCGCAAAGGACCGATACACAGAAGCAAACCGCACATAGGCGACTTTGTCCAGCTCCTTGAGCCGACGCATGACCATTTCACCGATGCTCGCGCTGCTCACCTCGGCTTGTCCCAAGCTATAGAGCTGGTTCTCGATATCCTCGACGAGCTGCTCGATCTCGTCAGAGCTAACCGGACGCTTGGCGCACGCCTTCCAGATGCCCTCGAACAACTTCTGTCGATCAAAGTTCTCGCGCCGACCATCTCGCTTGACCACAAGCAGCGTCACCCGCGCCACCTGCTCATAAGTCGTGTAGCGCTGGCCGCACTCCTGGCACTCGCGGCGGCGGCGTATGGCATCGCCTACCTCGCGCGTATCGATCACGCGCGAGTCGGTTGCTCCGCAGAATGGGCACTTCATCGGCCCGACTTTTCCCCGCCACGCAGTCCCTGCATCAAAAAGTCCGAGATGCCGGATTGACGATCGTCGCTCTCGCCTCGTCTGTCAGCCGCCGGCCGCTCGCCCTTGCCCATACGGCGCTCCGTCAGGGTGGGGATATCGAAAGTTGCCCAACTGGGCCGATCAGCATCGGCGTCGTCAACCGGCTGCACATCAGGGTCCCAGACAACGCCCTCTGGACCTTGGCCGTCGCCATCGAAACCCGCCGCGATGAGCCGAATCTGCATTTCATCCTCAAGGCGTTCGTCAACGCCGCCTCCCCAGATGATGCTAGCATCATCATCGGCCAAGTCGCTGATAATGTCCGCTGCAGCCTGCAGTTCATAGAGCGACATGCTCGGATCGCCGCGCACCTCAAGGAGCACCGATTTGGCCCCGCGGATGTCGCGATCCAGCAAGCTAGAGTAGACGGCCTGTTCGGCGGCATCACGGGCCCGCTCTGGGCCGCGGCCAACGCCAATGGAGAGAAGAGCGCTCCCAGCACCCGAAAGCGTTTCGCGCACATCGTTAAAGTCCACGTTGATGTCCGCCGTATAGTCGATGATGCCGACGATGCCGCCCACGCCTTGCTGCAGCATCTCATCAGCCAGCACGAATGCCTTCAAGAGAGGAATATCCTCATCCACGATAGCCAGCAACCGGTCGTTAGGAATGGCGATGAGCGCATCGACATGGTCCTTGAGGGCCTTGATCCCTTGCGAGGACAGGCCCTTGCGCCGTTGCCCCTCCCAACTGAACGGCATTGTCACATTTCCGACGGTCAAAGCGCCAACCGACTGGGCAGCCTCGGCCACAAGCGGCGACGCGCCCGTGCCAGAGCCACCGCCCATCCCGGCCACCACGAACACCATGTCGGCTCCCTGCAAGAGCTCGGTGATCTCCTCGATCGATTCCTCTGCAGCAGCTTGCCCGATGTCCGGCCTGCCCCCGCTCCCCTTGCCGCCGGTCGTCATCGGTCCCAGTTGCAGCCTCACAGGCGCCTGCGACTTGGCTAGGGCGCGCACATCGGTATTCATGGCAATGTACTCGACGCCCTGAACTCCATTCGCGATCATGCGATCCACCGCGTTGCAGCCGCCTCCCCCGACGCCTACGACCTTGATCTGGGCCGCGCCGTTCAAGCCGAATTCGTCATCCATGTAGTTCCTCCCTTGGGTCATCCTCGTGGCGCCAACTGTGCCATAAAAGTCTTTGCCGCTGACCAGACGCGCTCATACCATGTCCCAGTCGATTCCTCCGGCCCTCCGACGCCAGAGGCCTGCGTCTTGTCTCGTCCCCAGTGTAACAATCCCACCGCTGCGGCATAGGCGGGATCGCTGATCGTCTCGGCCAGCCCTTGCAGCCGCAATGGCACGCCGATGCGAACGGGCAGCCCGCTCATCTCAGCGATGAGCTCCGCGAGCCCTACCAAGTTCGCGCTTCCGCCGGTGAGCACGATGCCCGCTGGTAGCTCGTCCAAGCCTGCATGTGCTAGCTCCGTGTGAACGCGTCGCACAAGCTCCACGGCATAGCCCTGCACGATCTCGCAAAGACGCTTGCGCGGCACCGTGGTCACCTGTTCCGAGCCAAAGACCAGGATCTCAATCTCTTCGTCAGATCTCACGCTGCTTGCGAGCGCATGCCCGTAACGGACTTTTAGTTCATCGGCCATCGGCACCGCAGTTCTCAGCCCCTCAGCGATGGCACGCGTGAGCTGCACCCCGCCCATGGCCCAAGCCTTGGTCAATCGCACCCCCCCCTGCACATAGACGGCAAGTTCCGTCGTACCCCCACCCACATTCAGTAGCGCTACCCCCAGATCGCGCTCCTGATCGGTGAGCACAGCCTTGGCGGCGGCCCAAGGTTGCGGGTACATGTCGAGCACTTGCACCTCATTAGCCACCACACACTGGCAAAGGTTACGCATCGCCGTGTGTGCTCCCGTGGCAATATGAGCGTCAAGCTCCATCCGATAGCCCAGTAATCCCGTGGGATTGCGAATGCCATCCCGACCGTCGATGATGAACTCGCGCGGCTCTGCCTGGATGATCGCCCGGTTGTACTCCAGGGAGATAGCCGTCGCCTCCTCCAAGGCCCGCTCGATGTCGTCAGCATCGACTGGCCGGTCACCGCGCCCTATGGCCGCAGAGCCACGGCTATCCTGGGCCGCCAAGTGGCTTCCTCCGACTGAGACAAAGGCACGTTGCACCGTCAAGCCAGAGACACGCTCCGCCTTGAGGAGGGATTCGCCGATGGCCTGCGTGGCAGCGGCCATGTCCGTCACCACGCCCTCTCGCACGCCACGCGATCCCACGATACCCACCCCGATCACCCGCAAGGCCTCACTGGCGGTGATCTCGGCGATCAGCGTGCAGATCTTGGTGCTGCCAACATCGATGGCGACGATGGTTTGCTCCAACGTTACTCCTCCTTCGCCCTGCACATCATCCCGGGATCACTCCAAACACTGGCGCAGATTCTCGGGAGAGATCCAGATAAGCCGGCTGGAGGCCTTCACTCTCAAGACGCTCAACCAGCGCCTCCAACACGGCCGCCTTCACTGCGCCGTCGCCCTGACTTCCCAGATAGGCCGGCATATCGTTCCCCTGCACGTGGACATAGAGCGTCAAACCCTGCTCCTGGAAGTAAAAGCGAGGGGTAGCTCCTAGCTGCCTTGCCACATCGCGAGCCATCTTCCACGGAACGCCAGGCACATACGCGTCAGGTGAAGGCATGTGCCCCAGAGCATCTTCCACCGTGATCAGCCCCTGCGATCCCAAGGCTTTGCCGAGGACGTTGCCGGTCTCGTCCATCCACCAACGTCCGCCGCCGCTCTCCCACACCATCACAGGCGACCGCTCTTGGACCTGGATCAACACCAGGTTCGGCAGCCGAGTCTCCACGCTCACGTCCTCCAGGCAGCCGTACCCATCCAAAAGTCGACGCTCGATCTCAGCGGGTCGCACCAAGAACACGCTCTTTCCAGCAATGCCCACCGAGCTCAGAAGATGCGCCTCTGGTACCAAGGTGGCGCCTTCTATGCGCACATTGGCCACGAAGCGAGTCCCGTTCACCAGTCCCAGCAATGTGACCAAGGCCAGAATCGCTACCAACAAGCCCGGCGCCCGCGACCAACGCCACCAGGTTATGCGAGCAAGGCCTTGCGGAAGCTCCTCCGCCTGGACCTCGTTGCTCCTACTGGCCTGACGACGGCTCACGTTCAGCCTCTCCTTGGGAGCGCGTGATACGACGTCTCGCACGCCTGGCGCTGTTCCCACCGCTCAAAGGCCAATGCAATCAGTCGGTCGATCAGCTCCGAATACGGTATGCCGCTGGCCTCCCACAGCTTGGGATACATGCTGATATCGGTGAAACCCGGAATAGTGTTCAGCTCGTTGACGTACAGGTTGCCCGTATCGCGACACAGGAAGAAATCGACCCTGGCCATGCCCGCACAGTCGATGGCCAAAAAGGCACGCACCGCATACGAGCGCACGCTTTCCGCCATCTCCTCGGGGATATCAGCCGGAATATGGAGCACCGAACTCCCGTCGACGTACTTGGCGTTATAGTCATAGAACTCGTTGCAGGGCACCACTTCGCCCGGCACAGAGGCCACGGGATCATCGTTGCCAAGGACGCTGCACTCGATCTCACGGGCGTTGATCGCCGGCTCTACCAACATCCGCCGATCGTAGCGAGCGGCCATATCGAGCGCGCGAGCGAGCTCCTGGGGATCGTGCGCCTTGGCCACGCCCACACTGGATCCCATATTGGCAGGTTTGACGAACATCGGATACCCAAACCGCCGCTCTGCGTCTTCCAGTACACCATTGGGTTCTTTGCTCCATCGTGAACGTTGCACAGGTATCCCGGGCACGACAGGAACGCCGTTCGCCCGCAGAACGTCTTTCGCCGCGATCTTGTCCAGACCCAAGGCCGATCCCAGCACGCCGGCGCCTACATAGGGGAGGCCGACCAGTTCCAGCAGCCCCTGCACCGTCCCATCTTCGCCATAGGTTCCGTGCAGCACGGGAAACACCACGTCGATGTCAAACAGGCTCTGAGCGGCTTCCTCGAGCGCGAGCGTCCGCCCTGCCTTGTTCTCTGCAGACTTTTGGGCCAAGAGGCTCCCGGCGTCTCCTTGCAAGAGCGCCTGCGCTTCTTCGCCGGCCAACCAGCGGCCTTGCTTTGTGATGGCGATGGGGCGCACATCATACTTGATCCCGTCTATCGCCCGCATCACCGACCGTGCCGAGGCGATGGACACCTCATGCTCGCCAGACTTACCGCCGAATAGCACCGCAACCCGGATGCGTTCCCGCTCCGCGATCATCCGCTCCGCTCCCGCACGTCTGCCGCGCCCGAACGCGCCGCATCCCAAGCACCCACAAACTCGATCTCTGGCTCGAGCGCCTCACCGAGCTTCTCGAGCACCTCGCGCTGCACGATCTCGACAAGTGCTCGGATGTCCGATGCCGTTGCCTTCCCACGGTTCATGATGAAATTCGCATGCTTTTCCGAGACGACGGCGTCTCCCACTCGCCGCCCCTTGAGCCCTGCTTGCTCAACCAGAAACCCGGCCGGGTAGTGAAGGGTCCGCTTGAACACGCTGCCAGCGCAGCGTCCCGCAGGCGTGCGAGCGCGCCGTTGGGCCTGTATCGCTCGAACGCGGTCCGCCAATGCCCCGCGATCGCCTCTTTCGAGCTGAAACGCCACCTGCAACACGACTGGACGCCGCTCGGGGTCCTTGATCCGCTTCAGCGCGCTCGTCCTATAGCCAAAGGCCAACTCCGCAGGCCCCCAAAGCGCCCTCCCACCGTCGGCCAGTGCCAGATCAGCCCACACGAGGTTGTCACCAATGGCCCCACCATAGGCCCCCGCGCTCCCGACCACCGCACCGCCCACGGTCCCAGGAACACCGACAGCCCATTCCAGGCCGGCCCACCCTCCTTGCGCCGATGCCTTGGCCAATTGCCGCAGATCGGCGCCGGACTCGGCCGAAAGCAGGCCGTCATCATCGATCTCAAAGCGACAGCATCGATTCAGGATGACCAGGCCACGGACACCTGCATCGGCGATGAGGACATTGCTCCCCGCGCCTAGCACCAGCGCCGGCACACCAGCCTGCCGCGCCAAGCGCAGAAGCGCCGCCAGCTCGTCGGGCGTGCGCGCGACAACTAGCAGGTCTGCAGGCCCCCCCACGCGGTACGTCGTGTGAGAGGCCAGGGGCGCGTCTCGTCGTACGCGCCGTTCGAATCCGGCGCCACGCAATAGCCCCAGCAGATCCTCGATCCCACTCACGGCTGCACCTCTTGGCCCGCAAGCAAACTTTCTCCGATCAGATAGCCCGGCCCGGCTCCCAGCGTAATGAGTACATCTCCAGGCTCAAGCTCCGCGCGCAACCTCGCCGTCGTCTGCTCGATATCGCCTGTGTGAGCTACGTCGCGGTGGTCAACAACCGCTGCTAGCTCCTGCGAGGTGATGGTATGGCACTCGCTCGGGCGTGCGGGAAAGATGTCCACCAACCGAACTAGGTCTGCATCCGCAAAGCAGGCAGCGAACTCGTCCAGCAGCGCTTCCGTGCGCGAATAGGTGTGAGGCTGGAACACCGCCACCAGACGCCGTCCCGGATAGCGCGCCCGCGCCGCAGCTAGCGTCGCCCGGATCTCGGTAGGATGATGCGCATAATCGTCCACGATGGTGATGCCGTTGCGCGCTCCCTTGACTTCGAACCGTCGTGCCACACCCTCAAAGCGCTCGAGAACAGCCGCAGCATCGAGAAGATCCACACCGCAGCGTGTCACCACCGCCATGGCGGCCGTTGCGTTCAACGCGTTGTGTCGGCCCGGCACGCGCAGCGTTACAGGGATTGCCACCTGCTCGTCGCTCGACCACACAAAGCTCACCCCGCCTCCTGGCATCGCCTGGACATCCCGCAGGCGGCAGTCGGCCGTCTCCGATTGCCCGAACGTCACGACCCGTGCCTGGATGTCCGCCGCATCCAGCAAGGCCCGCACCTGAGGGCTGTCCACGCCCGCCACAAGCCAACCATCCGAGCGAACGTGCGCCATAAAGGCCGCGAATGCCCGTCGCACAGCCTCCAGATTGGCAAAGCAATCGGGATGGTCCATCTCGACGTTGTTCACCACGCCGATCCATGGCTGCAGATCCGCAAACGCGTGGTCATACTCGTCCGCCTCCAGCACGAACCAGCGCCCAGCCCCCGCACCAGCGTTGCCGCCGAGATCGGCAGAGAGCCCCCCCACGACATAGGTCGGATCATGGCCCAACTCTGACAGCACATAAGCGATCATCGCGGTGGTGGTCGTCTTGCCGTGGGTTCCTGCCACAGCGATGCCGTCGCTTCCTCGCATCATGCGAGCAAGCAGCTCTCGGCGGTGCACGACCGGGAGGCCCTTCCTGCGAGCAGCCGCGACTTCTGGATTCGTCTCTGGCACGGCGGAAGATACAACGACGAGATCGACCCCGAGCAGATGGCCCTCGCTATGGCCTATTGTTACGGGAATGCCAGCCTGCCTTAGGCTTTCCGTCAACGCCGATTCGGTGAGATCGCATCCGGTCACGCGCACACCGCGTGCAGCCAGCACGCGAGCGATGGCCGATAGCCCTATGCCGCCCACCCCGATCATATGTACCCTTGGCGGCATTGACATCAGACGTCCATTCTTCACGTGGTTTCGATCTCCCTAGCGAATCACGCGTGCTAGCAGCAAGAGGAGGCTTAGATACAGAAACAGGCTCTGCCCAAACAACATCGGTTGCCCCAGAAAAGGCTGCGGCAAAAAGGGAAGCAGCGCAAGCGCACCCTCTGACAGACTCTCCGCATTCACGCCCAGGAACTCTAGCGGGTAGGCGTATTGATCCAAGTAATACCACAACGAGCCTACGATCAGGTAACCATTCACCGCCCCTGTCAGCAAGCCGAGCGCCACGGCCTGCACGCCCATCGGAGGCTGACCCGGAAACTCGAGTGTGTGCCCCTGGTAGGAGATAAAGGCGGCCCCCAGAATGCTCCCCACAAAGACCCAGCATCCGACCACATCTTGGTCTCCCTGGGCTAGCGCCACGGGACTCATCGCCATCACCTGTCCCACGCTCTGATCCACGTACTTTTCAAAGGTATGAAGGAAGAACAGCACGAACATTAGAACGGTGGTCACGCCAAGTTCGCGAAGACAGCCGCGCGCAAGGCCAATCAGGGTGAACATGAGCGCCAATGCGCCAAACGTCACCTCTAGCGGAACCACAAGTCCTCCTCGCTTCGGATGCACCAGCCAACGCTCGCATCGGCAACCGTACTGCCACGAGAGCTAATCCCCGCAAGCCCTGCACCGAGGCTGGACACAATACCCACGCTAGGCCTTTCCCCCATCCCCCGCGAGTCCGCCCAGCCGAAGCAGCTCCCTAGCAATGGTCCGAGCCGCATCGGGAACAGCCAAGCGACTCGCCGCCGCAGCCATCGTCCGTCGCCGGCTGGCGTCGTTCAGCAACGTCAACGCGACCGGCCCCAGGCGCTCGGCTATCTCCCGATCCGGCACAACCACCGCCGCCCCTCTTTCCGCCAGATACGCTGCGTTGGCGGCCTGATGAGCCCCGGCATACGGGTAAGGTACAAGGATGGCCGGCACTCCCACCGCAGGGAACTCCCCCAGCGTGCCCGCACCAGCGCGGGCCACCACGAGATCGGCTGCCAGCAGAGCATCGGTCATCCCATCATGCAGATACGCACTTAGATGGTAGCGATCTCGTGCGGCGGGCTCGAGAGCCTGCCGCACGCCCTCAAGCTGCTCATAGTCTAGATAGCCGCACACATGAATGACCTGGGCAACGTCAAGCAACTCCGCTAGGTGATCCCGCACAGCGTCATTGATCGATCGAGCCCCACGACTGCCGCCAAACACCAGAAGCACAGGCTCGTCATTTAGAGCCATCCGTCGACGCGCGGCAAAGGGGGCGCCCTCTAGCAAGGCACGCCGCACCGGGTAGCCACTCACCAGCACCTTTTCCGGCGCAAAGAACCGTTTGACCGGACCAAAGCTGACTGCCACACGGTCCGCCCATCGCGCCAGCAAGCGCACTGCCCATCCTGGCTCCATATCCGGCAGGTAGAGCAGCGCGGGGACTCCCTCCCGCGAGGCCGCAAGCATCAGCGGCACCGAAACATAGCCGCCAGTCGCCATGATGGCATCCGGCCGGGCGGTACCCAGCAGCTCTCGTGCCTCTGCAAAGCCGCGCTGGAGCCGAAGGAGACCTTGTACAACGCCCACAGGCCCCGTACCGCGCAGGGCTCCAGACGCCACAGGATGGAACGGTATCCCCTGCCGAGCGACCAAATCGGCCTCCATGCCGCCTTTGCCCCCCACCCAGCACAGCTCTAGCGGCAGCCCGATCTCAACGGCCAGCGCCTCAAGCGCCTCGGCCACTGCCAAGCCGGGATACACGTGGCCGCCAGTGCCGCCTCCGGTCAAATAGATTCTCATGGCAGGCGCTCCGCGGGTCTCGCTCGGTCGTGACCCGAGATGCTCAGCAAGATGCCTGTGCCCACGAGCAGAGTCATCAGCGACGAGCCCCCGCCACTGATGAACGGCAGAACCGTGCCAGTGAAGGGCAACGTCTCGGTCAACGCCCCCACATTGACGATCGCCTGGACGGCCACCCAGACTGTAAGGCCCTGCGCCAGAAACGCGCCAAACGGATCGGGGCACTGGCTAGCAATACGCAGCCCGCGCCATACCCAGAGCCCGTAGATCAGCATGACGGCCAAAGAGCCGGCGAATCCAAACTCCTCGCCGATGATGGCCAGGATGCAGTCGGTATGAGCGGCATACAGCCGCACCTTCATGGTGCTGTTGCCCAACCCCACGCCAAACAGCCCTCCTCGTCCAAAGGCCAGCAAAACGTCCCGTAGCTGCTGGCTCGGCTCGCCACGGATCCACGCCAGCAATCGCCCCATACGAAACTCTTCCGTCACCAGCCCGGCCACCAAGAGTAACAGAAATCCACCGACGCTCAGCATGATAGTCTCTCGCGTCCCCGCCCCAGCGACAAAGTACATCGACGCCAGCGTCACCCCTAGAATGAGAGCCGTCGAAAAGTCCGGATCGGCCAACGTGATCAGCACCGGGACCGCCGCCAGCAACAGGAACGGCAAAAAACCCAGCCCGAGATCGCGCACATCGCGCCCAGGTGAAGCCAGCCAGGCTGCCATGTACACGAGCACGCCCAGCTTGGCGAACTCGGACGGCTGTCCGATCCTCGTCTGCGCGTCTCGCCCCCCAATCGCAAAGTAGCGGCCTTCGCTGAGCATCATCACGAACAGCGCGATGCCGGTCAGGACAGCGATGATCTGCAGCAGCGGCCGCCGGCCCAAACGGCGATAGTCGGTACTAGCCGCCACGATGAGCCCCACCAAACCGACAGCCGCGTACATCAACTGTCGCTTGGCATAGGCCAGCGAATCTCCAGGCCCCGAGTCATCGCCCTCGTAGGCATAGCCGTAGGACGAGCTATAGACCATCACCAAACCTATGGCCAATAGCACCAACGTGAACAAGAGCAACATGGCGTCGAAACGTATCGGTTGTCTCTGCCGCCGCGCGCTCATCCGATGGCACCCCTACAGTTGTGACACAAGCTCACGAAACCGCTCGCCCCGCGCCTCAAAGTCCACGAACGCATCGAAACTGGTGCCCCCGGGCGACAGCAACACGACATCCCCCGGTCGCACCACCCTGGCCGCCTCTGCCACCGCCTCCTCCAGGCTGGACACCTCGGTTACGCTCACAGCATCACCAGAAACTCCTGCCGCCGTGACGGCCTCAGACAACGCCTGGGTGATGATGGGCACCGCCTCGCCAAAGGCGATGACCGCTCGCGCTCTGTCTAGCGCCAGGGAAGCCCACTCATCCCAAGGCAGGTGCTTGTCGCGGCCGCCTGCAAGCAGCACCAAAGGCTCCTCATAGGCCCGCATCGCGGCCATGGCGCGCTCGGGCGACGTGGCGATCGAATCGTTCACAAACAGCGCGCCGTGCCATTCGCGCACTGGCTCCAGCCGGTGAGGGACCCCAGCGAACGTTCGCGCGACATCGCCGATCACCTCAGGGTCAACGCCTACCAGCGACGCGCAGCAGGCGGCCGTCAGAACATTCGCCACGTTGTGCCAACCACGGAGGCGCACCTCCTCCGCACGGCACAGCGCGACCTCCGTCCTTCCGCTCCGAAGCATCAAAGAACCGCCGCGCAGAAAGGCCCCCTCATCCACCTCTTGCTCGAGGCTGAAGCGCAGTACCTGCCCTCGGGCATGCTGGGCCATCTCACGTGTGACAGCATCATCCTGATTGAGCACGGCCCAGTCGTCGTTTTGCTGATAGGCCAGGATGCGCTCCTTCGCCCAGGTGTAGGCCTCCATGGTCACATGGCGATCGAGATGGTTGGGCGTCACGTTCGTGATCGCAGCCACATGAGGGCTCCATCCCCCCAGATCGATGATCCTGGACGCCTCGGAGCGTTGTTGCGCCGTATCTGCACCCTGATAGGCGGGGTCGAAAAGCTCTAGCTGGAAACTCGAAAGCTCCATGACGGCAAGCTCCGGCGGGTCACCTTCGAGCAGCCTTGGCGTCAGCGGCTCGCCGATGTTGCCGCCAACCCATACCTCAAGCCCCTGCGCCTCGCACATCCTTCCCACCAATGTGGTGGTAGTCGTCTTGCCGCTAGAGCCCGTGATGCCCACCACAGGGCACGTGATCGACTGTGTCAGGAGTCGCGGCTCGCTACTAAGCGGCAGCCCGGCCTCTCGCGCCTGGCGCACCACCTTGGCTTGAGACGGCACGCCGGGGCTGACGAACAGGACATCCAGCCCCCCCATATCCACGGGTGCGCCCCCTAGGGCCAGGCGGAGATCCAGATCCGCCACTTCCTGCATCGCGCCCTCGAGAGCCTCCGCCGGCTTGGCGTCCATGAGCGTGACACGCGCGCCAGAGGCGCACAGGTACCTCGCCAGTGCTAGCCCCTCGCGGGCCGCACCGACGATGCCCGCTCGCACGTCGCGCCAATCCGCGCGCTGGATCACCACACGCCACCCCACAGCACAGACGCCACGCCCACCATGCCGGCCACCATCGCCACGAGCACGAAACGCGACACCACCTGAACCTCGGACCAGCCCCCCAGCTCAAAGTGGTAATGGATCGGAGCCATACGAAAGACGCGACGCCCCTCGCCGTACCGACGTTTACAGTACTTGAAATAGCCAACCTGGATCATCACCGAGAGAGCCTCAACAACGAACACGATCCCCACCAGCAATAGCAACAACCATCGCCCAGAGAGCACCGCAACCGCCGCCAAACCTGCACCGAGAGCCTGTGATCCCGTGTCCCCCATGAACATGGACGCCGGATGGGCGTTATGCCACAGGAACGCCAAGAGCACACCCGTCATGGTCAGGCTAAAGAGACCAAGGGATGATTTCCCATCGGCCAGGCACGTCACCCCTAACGCCGTATATGCCGCCGCTGCGGTGCCAGCCGCTAGGCCGTCCATCCCATCGGCGAGGTTCACCGCGTTCGCCATCCCGACCATGTAGAGCATCGCCAACGCGACCCAGACGCCGGCGGGAAGCGCCAGCGTCAACGCGGCCCCTAGCCGCACGTCCCTTGCCTCCGTAAAAGAGAACAGCAGCACCGCGATCCCCAGCGCGACCAGCCACTGCGCAGCAAACTTGCCCCGCGCCAGCCAACCGACCCCTTTGACGTCCCGAAGGCCTTGAATGTCGTCAAAGGCACCGAGCGCCGCAAAGGCGAGCGTCGCCGCCAAAGGCGGCAGCACGCCCGGCTGACCGGCCGCCCAGAGGATCAGGCACCCCAGGACGAGCATCGCGAGAAAGTAGGCCCCGCCCATGGTAGGCGTTCCCCCCTTGACCATGTGTGAATCGGGCTCATCGGAGCGGATGCGCTTGGCAACACCCCAGGCCCGCAGCCTGCTCGCGACCCAGCCGCCCCACGGGACCGTCGCCGCAAAGACCGAGGCCGTCCATAACAGCGCCTGGCCTAGCATGATCCCTCTTCCAACGCAGCCACGATCTCTTCCATGGTCATCCCGCGGGATCCCTTGACGAGCACCGTATCGCCGGCCTGCAACGTACCCTCCAAGAGGTCGATGGCCTCCGCATTGCTACCTACTTCCCACACCGACGCGAGGCCCGCCGAGCGCGCCGCTTGTGCGATCAGGCGCGCGAGATCTCCCACCGTCACCAGCAGGTCCGTCGCCTCTGCCGCATAGCGCCCAACCTGCGCGTGGCCCTCCTCTTCCATAGGACCGAGCTCTAGCATATCCCCCAACACGGCCACGCGGCGCCCTCTGACAGCCTCCAATACCTCCAAGGCGCCGATGGTTGCCGCGGGGCTAGCGTTGTAGGTGTCATCCAGGATCTGAATGCCACCGGCCCCCTGTCTAGGAACCAGTCGTAGGCCCGGGCCCATGGCTCTAACCGCCTCGGCAATTGTGTCCCAGGCCAGGCCCTCAGCGCGAGCGACGGCCGTCGCGGCCAACACGTTCATCACCTGATGTCTCCCCAGAATGTTGGCGTGCATCTCGACGCCCCCATCGGGCCCCAAGATGCGAAAGCGCGCGCCCTCCAGCCCAGACGTGACGATATCCACAGCACGATAGTCGTTACTCTCCCCAAAGCCATACGTGACCCTGGTACATGCAGCCAACTCTGCCATAGATCGTACGCGAGGATCGTCCCCGTTGAGCACCGCCAGGCCGTCCGGCGGCAACGCCCGCACCAACTCTGCCTTGGCCTCGACGATGCGCTCGATGGCGCCCAGTCGCTCCAAATGCACCGGCTCGACGTTGGTCACCACACCCACGTTGGGAACGCCGATATCACATAGCAGCGCGATCTCGCCCAGCGCATACATCCCCATCTCTAGCACGGCATAGGCGTGTTGCTGGGTCAAACGCGTCAACGTGAGCGGCAGCCCGATCTCATTGTTATAGTTGCCTTCGCTCTTGAGCGTCGGCTGCGCTGCCGACA
>JBNGEB010000044.1:0-13725 GCA_049975585.1 Anaerolineae bacterium | reverse complement strand
CAGCAGACCCTCCTGGACGGTCTGACACCCGATCTCGTGGCCGTCGATCTCCAAGAAGCCGTCTACCTCCTCGGACAAGTCACGGGAGATACGGCAAGCGAAGAGCTGCTGGACACGATCTTTGGGCAGTTCTGTATCGGCAAATGAACGGCGGTAAGGCGTGAAGCTGGCCATCGTCTGCTCGTGGCTCAATCAGTACGGCGGTGCCGAGCGGGTACTGGAAGTGCTCCACAGCATGTACCCGGAAGCTCCCGTCTATACCTCCATCTACTTGCCCAAGGCGCTGCCGGAGGCGTTCCGCTCCTGGGACATCCGGCCAAGCTTCCTCAATCGCGTCCCGCTGGCACGGCGTTACCCCAGCCTCTTTCTCGGGAGCTTTCCCCTAGCGTTCGAGAGCCTGGATCTGCGGGGATTTGATGTCGTCGTGAGCGTAACCAGCGCGTTCGCCCACGGCGTGATCACATCGCCTCGCACACAGCATGTCTGCTACTGCCTCACGCCGGCCCGTTTCCTGTGGGATCACGCTCAGTACGTCGAACGCGAGCAACTCGGCGGCTTGATGCGAAGCTTGCTAGCGCCCAGACTCATAAAGCTGCGACAGTGGGACCGGCTAGCGGCCGGCAGGGTGGATCAGTTCGTCGCCATCTCTCATACCGTGCAAGCGCGCATCGCCAAGTATTACCGGCGGGAATCGCAGATCATCTACCCGCCGGTAGCTCTCCCCACTCGGTGCCAGGACACCGAACCGGAACCGTTCTACCTCGTGGTGTCGCGGCTAGTGCCCTACAAGCGCATCGATCTTGCGGTTCGTGCCTTCACGCAACTCGGGTTGCCACTACGGGTGGTGGGTGACGGACGTGACCGGCGCGCGCTGGAGCGCATCGCTGGCGAGAATGTGAGGTTCCTGGGCTATGTCGATGAACCCACCAAGCAACGGCTCATGCAGCAATGCCGCGCGTTGATCTTCCCTGGGGAGGAGGATTTCGGGCTCACGCCGGTGGAGGCCATGGCAGCTGGCACACCGGTGATCGCCTACGGGCGGGGCGGTGCGCGCGACACGCTAGTGGATGGCGAGACGGGCGTGTTCTTCAGAGAGCCCACCGTCGCTTCCCTCATAGAGGCCGTCCAGAGGTTCGAGGGCCTGACCTTCGACCACGAGCGTCTGCTCGCACAGGCGCAGCGCTTTGACGTGTCGGTATTCGAGGAACGCATGGGAAGGCTCCTGAGAGTGGCCTTCCAGAAGGCCAAGAGTCAGCCCTAGGTTGACTCGGCCAAAACCTAGAACAAACGAGGCGAGGGATTCGGATCCCTCGCCTCGTGGTGTGTCCGCTCCAGGCTAGTAGCGGGCCCAGGTGCCGTCGCTATAGAGAACGAATGTGCCCTGGAGGTTGCTCCAGAACATCATCCCCCCATCAAAGGGCTGCACCGCCATGCTCAACCCTCGCTCCTCGCCCGTGGCCCAGCCGAGCGCGCTCCGAACGCCAGACTGCTCACGCCACACCTTGCCGAACCCGCGCTTGGGTTGATAGTAGCCCGTAGGCACGAGGATGCTCGGATCCCACTCTTGATCGCCCTCGTTCCACGTGTCATCGTACTGCTGCCAAGTGCCATCGCTCCGCAGCACATAGATCTTGTTAGTGTCGGAGCGCCAGAACATCAATCCGCGCTCAAAGGTCTGCTCGGCTGCCCAGACGCTCTTTTCGGGAGCCTGCGCACAACCCAGCTTGGCGCGCACCGTCGCGTACGTATTCCAGATGCGGCCAAAGCCCAGGACTGGCGTGATGGCGCAACCTGTCTCCGATGGCGGCGGCGCTGTTCCCTCACGCCAGACGAACTTGACGGCGTCGAACCCGACATAGCGCGTTGCATAGGTCTCGCCAGTAACGTCGTTGAGAAAGACATACTCCGATGAGCCACCGTTGAAATAGTAGGTGCCCAGGCTCACCCACTGGTCATAGTAGATATTCTGGTTGACATACTTGCTATTCCAGGTGCCGGCGTGGTAGATCGAATAGCGAGCATTCTTGCTCCCGAAATAGTTGCTGGCGATGTACACATAGACTTCCCAGTTGCCCGCCGCTGGCAGGTTCGGGAACCACTTGGCCCAGTTGAACTGCTGCGTCCTGCTATTCCACGTCCAGCGTAGGTGGTTGCGGTAGCCTGTCCAGCGGGCATAGAAGCTGCTGGTTGGCCCTCCCCAGATGAACCCCGAGTCTAGATCATCGACGATGACTTCCGTCGCGCCGCTGGGAGCTCCCGAGACGTCCCAGCTGAGCTGGCACAGAGCCCCGCCAGCCGCCTCAAAGTACTCGACCCGCACAGCGTGGGTACCGGCGGCCAGGTACACCGAACCCGTGTGGGTCGTGGGCGGCTGCTGGATCCACTTGTCGATGATCAGGTTGCCGTCCACCCAGACGCGTACGCCATCATCGACGCGCGCTGTGAATCTGTACGTGCCTGTAGCCGCCAAGTGGACATCGCGGGTCCACCGCGCGGAAAAGTTGTCCGCGTTGACTCCAGAGCCCGGCGCGCCTGCACCCCAATCAAAGCTGACCGCAGTATCCGTGCGCACGAGCGCGGGATCACCGCCCAGGTACGTGTTGTTATAGTACTCTCCGCGCCAGCCTGTGGTAGGGGTGGTACCCGCGACCCACGAGACCTGGCACAGTGCTACGCCCAGGTGCTCATAGTACTCGACCCGGAGCGCGTGGTTGCCCTCCGTCATGTAGCGGGTGAAGGTGTACGTGGTGGCGGACTGGTCTTTCCACTGATCGAGAACCAGTTGGTCGTCGATCCACACACGTACGCCGTCGTCAACGCGCACAGAGAAAGTATAGTCCCCCGCCCCAAAGTATGCCCAAGCGGTCCACCGCACGGAAAAGCGGTCGGTGGGGACACCCGATGACGGTGAACCTGAGCCCCAGTCGAAATTGATGGCGGTGTCGTCGCGCACAACCACGGGCCCGCCCACCAGGTTCATGTTGTCATAGTACTCGCCCCGCCACGTAACGCTGTTGGCCGAAACCGGCGCAACAGCGACGACGCTTGCAAGCAGCATCACCAGCAGAAGAATCGCCCGCATCGTTTTCTGGCGCCCTCGGCATCCTTGGCTGCTCATCACCCTCAGCCTCCCTTTCCCCCTACCAGTCGTATGCACGCTTCGGCATAGCTACTGACACGCGAACGAGTTCACATAAACCTGACATTGAACAACGGCATTATAGCATGTAGGCAGCGCGTCGACAATAGCTCCAACGCCCAACCCCTCCGATACCCTTCTACTCGGCGGCGCGAGCTACCAACGTCAGCCTACCCTGACGCACCTCAGCGATATAGCGTGTGCCACTCGCCAGATCGGCAAAGACCACCGCCTCTGGCATCTCTTCCTCGCCGACGAACAAACGTCCTGGCTCCATCAGGCCTAGCGCCACGGCTTGCTCCACTGCCTTGGCGTCGGCGAGATCGGAGATGCTCTCTCCGAGACGGAGCCGGCGCAGTGCCTCGTGCAGTACGGCATAGGGGCCACGTTCCGTGAGTACCCAGAGCGCTTGGTCACGCGGCATGCTATTGATCGCCTCGTTGGCTAGAACGTAGCCATCCTCTGTGCGTATCCACTCTGTTTGCAACCAGCGATGCAAACATGCGTGGCACTCGCGAAAGGCGTCGCCAGACGCGGGCTCCAAGCCAAAGGACGACCCCCGCACGAGGAGCCGGTCAAGGCCTCCGTTCGCAAAGCCGATCTCGCCGTCGGTAGCAATCCAATACCGTTGCCCTTGCGGCGTCCATGCCGCGCGCCAACCTTCGCTGTCACGCCGGGCCAAGACAAAGCCGGGGGTTACTGAGCTGGCGCCTATCGTCGCGTAGATCAGTGCGAGCTGATCGCCTTGATAGCGCACATCCTGGATCAACTGGCCGGAGGCAATGGCATAGGCGGATCCGCCCTCGCATACACAGATCGTCAGCGGTGGCAGATGAACAACGCAGAGTCCCTCGGCCACACGAACCACCTGGGGGCCAGTCAGATCTATCTGCCAACCAGACGCGTGCACGTACGCCCGCAGACGCGCGGATAGCTGCTCGTCAGTGCCTGTCTCTGTCAAGGCAAGCCAGCGAGCGGTCACATTAGCCAATCCTTGGGCGTCGGTGCCTTGCGCAGCAAAGCGCATGGGCCACGGGTCGAGCTCGAGCTCGGGCGCGTCCGGTGGGCGGGGGGGCATCCAACCCAAGGGCACCATGCGCTCGGAGCTGGGCAGGATCCGGCGGTCGCCGCCGTCAGGTCGTATGAGGTAGACGTGATCGGGGATGCTGCCGCCGCTGTGGCGCGCAAGGATCATCTCGCCGCCAGGTGACCACCCCACGACCGCCGACATCGATCCCTCATGCGCGAGCACCTGGCGGAGGGTGGCGTCGCTCGTCGAGAGGATCCACAGGCCCGCCTCCTGCGGCTGCGCTGTCGTCGCGACAGGATTAGCCTGCAGCATCACGGCCAGCATGTCGCCGCTATTGGACCAGGCGTACGACGTGGGGAGGTGCCCCACTGGCAGAGCTACACAACGACTTGGAGTCTCCGATCCAAGCTCCTGAACGCACAACGCCGTGGCGTCGCGAGAGACGTAAGCCATGTGCTGCCCCTCTCGATCCAGCGACACGGGGAGCTGTCCACCGACGGGATAGGAGGCTGCCTCCCCCTCTCCTGAAACCGACACCACCCGCACCTCAACGAGTCCACCAGCGTCGCCTTGCACGGCGAGGTAAACTCGATCATCGCGGTCATCGTAGCGCAGGGCACTGATTAGGGTCCCGTCCGCCAGCGCGCGCGTACTGAGGATGGTCCCAGTCTCGGTATCAAGGACACGTAGGGTTGTATGATGACCCTTGTCGTCTCTAGCGACAGCGATATGTAGCAGGCGCTGACCCTCAGCACCCCACAGAACCTCTGTACGTATGATGCCGTCCTGATCCAGGTGCTGACTCCAATGCACGCCTTCAATCAAGTCTACTGCCTGAACGAGACGCCCTTGCGCTAGCGCCAGTTTCCCGCCTTGCATGGCCCAGGTCTCGGTGAGCTCTAGCTGCGCGATCTGCTGCGGGTCCTCGCCGCGCAGACCCCCAAAGAGGATGCTGGTATCGCGCGCCATGACGAGGTGCTGCGGCACGGCGGACGTAGGCGTCGCCGTCACGGTTGGGTGTCCCGTACCCGTAGGCATGCTCGCGTGATCTGTTCGGGTCGGCGCAGCCGTGGCGGGCAGAGAGGTCGGCACGTGCGTTGGCGAGGGACGGGTCATCTCTAGGGCGAGCGAGGGCGATGGCGTGGTCGTCGGACGCAACGCTGCTTCCAATGTTGGCTGCAAGGCGGGGCTACATGCAACCAGCCCGAAGGCGAGTCCGGCAGCCAGTGCTATGCATGCGGCCCAGCGCCAACTCTGTACGCCCATCGAATGGCGGCGCAAGGATCCCCTCCCGGGAGGCAAGTATAGGACAGGCAGAACCTGAGACATGCCTGCATTTGCTAGACGCTCGCCCTAGGGGAAAAGTTCCACAAAGGCCTCTAGGGACATCCCATAGTCCACGCGCAGGCGCCCGAGAAGCAGGGGCGAGTCCGCACGCTGATAGTAGGTGGGATTAAGGGTGAACCCGGTAGTGTATCCTTCCTCTGAGAGGAGATCCAGCGTGCGCTGGTCGTAGCTGCCATAGGGATAGCAGAAGCTATCGATGCTGATGCCCAAGCGCTCTTCGAGCGTCGTTTTCGAGTCCACGACCTCGTAGCGCAGGCCCTCTTGATCCAGGTCGCGTAGATTCTCATGGTTGTACGAGTGCGATCCGATGACGCATCCGATGTTCACCAGCTCCTGAAGCTGCTCCCACCCAATGTACATGCCATAGCCGAGCACTTTGGGAAAGATAAAAAGCACCGGTCGCAACCCCGTCTCCAAGAAGACAGGCATTGCCACGGTATAGAGATCGGCATAGCCATCGTCCATGGTGATCATGATGGGCTTGGGCGGCAGGGGCACTTGGTCGTGCCAGTAGGCATACAGGTCGCTGGGCGTAATGGAATGGTATCCCTCTTGCGCCAGATAGCGCATCTGCTCGGCAAAGGCGTCTGGCTTGACCGTCCAGGTGCGCTGAAGCTCCGTCGCGTCGGCGTCCAGCTCGGCCAGTCTATGGTACATGAGGATGGGCAGCACCAGCGATGAGCCCGTCGTCTCGAATTTCAGGGTAAACGGCGCCCGCAAGGGTTGCCCCCAGGGGTCCATTGCATCTTGTGTCACGGTTAGTTCATATGCCTCCGCGGTCCAGCCGTCTTTTGGCACAATGAGCAACTCGCGTGGGCTGGCGACGCGTACCTCCCCCTCCACCCAAGGTTCGATGGAAAGGGCTCCGACCGCGCTGGCCATGTCCATCTCTTGGTCAAAGACGATCCGAACGGGCCGTGTCGGGTCCACAGCAAAGTCATCGCTGACGGGGTAGCTCGCCACCACCCTGGGAGGAGGCGGGGGTGTGCTTGTGGGTAGCGGCGTGTTCGAGGGCTGAGCCGTTGTCGTAGGAGGCAGCGTCGCGGTGGCCGTTGAGAGAGCCGTGGCAGTCGCGGTAACCGTGGGCAGATCCTCGGCTATTGCGACTGGCTGCTCAGCGCATGCCGCAAGGGCCAGCAGACATACCGCCATCGCGACAAACACGGACCTCCGTAGCCATGCGGAGCGCATCAGACTCTCCTCTACTGACAACGATTGGTCCGATTGTAAGAGTGTGAACATTGTCGGTCAAGCCAAGATGGTTTCGCCGAATCGCGGCGCGTGCTATAATCGACACACTCAAGGATAGGAGCTAGACGTGGCAACAGGCGCTTTGTCCCAACGTTGGCATCGAATCGTTGTCAAGGTGGGCACCAGCACATTGACCGCCGGCACGCCTCGCCTAAGCCCGCCTCGGATGGTGAGTCTGGTGCGCCAGTTGGCTGCATTGCGTCTTGCAGGCCACGATGTCGTGCTCGTCAGCTCTGGCGCCCAGCAGGCAGGCCGGGAACGGCTTGGCTATCCCCAGGAGAGCAAGAGCATCCCCTTCAAGCAGATGCTGGCGGCGGTGGGCCAGGGTCGGCTGATGCATCTCTGGGAGCAATACTTTGATATCTATGACCTCGTCGTCGCACAGGTGCTGATGACGCGGGAAGACGTGGAGGACCGACAACGGTATCTCAACCTACGGGATACGTTCGACAGCCTGCTACAGCGCGGGATCGTGCCCATCGTCAATGAGAACGACGCGGTGGCCACGGACGAGATCCGGGTGGGGGAGAATGACAGTCTCTCGGCCATGGTCGCCAACGCCGTCGAGGCCGATCTCCTCATCCTGTTGACCGATCGAGACGGCGTGTACACGGCCGATCCGCAAGAGTCGGAGGAGGCCCGTCTGATCCCCCGCATCGAGACCATCGATGCTGATCTCTATGCGTTGGCCAAGGGTAGCCGATCTGGCTTGGGCAGAGGCGGGATGTACACCAAGATCCTGGCCGCTGAGATGGCGACGCGCTCGGGCACGCACGTGGTCGTCGCGAATGGCAACCGGGAGGACGTCATCGGGGGCGTGCTAGAGGACAAGATCCCCTGCACGTGGTTCTTCAGCCACATTACGCCCGCAGAGGGGCGCAAGCGGTGGCTGGTTGCCCAGACCTCCACTGCCGGCACCATCGTGATCGACGCCGGTGCGGCACGCGCCCTGGTGGAGAACGGCCGCAGCCTCTTGCCGGTGGGCATCGTGCGCTGGGAGGGCACCTTTGAGCGGGGCGAAGTGGTTTCTGTGGAGGACCCGGCTGGCAACGAGATCGCTCGAGGCCTTTGTAGCTATGGATCGGACGATCTGGCCAAGATCGCGGGCCGTCAGTCTCAAGAGGTGGCAGAGATCCTCGGCTATAACTATGGCAACGCGTTCATTCACCGAGACAAGCTGGTGATCCTGTAAAGTCGGTGCGCAGCGAAGGAGGGCTTGAGCGTGGGTGTTGGTCTTTATGAGATGGGGCGCCGAGCGGTGCAGGGGGGGCGTCAGCTCGGGCTGCTGCCAACGGCGGCGCGCAACAGGATCCTCGAGGGCATCGCCAGACGGCTGGAAGCCGGGGCTAGCGACTTGGTCGCAGCCAACGAGGCTGATCTGGCCGCGGGGCGAGCCAACGATCTGGCGCCGGCGTTGCTGGACCGACTGGCGTTGACCCCCAAGCGTCTGGCAGGGATGGCGCAGGGCTGTCGCGACGTGGCGGCTCTGCCCGATCCATTGGGAGAAGAGTTCGACGTACGACGGCTCCCCAACGGCATGCGCGTCGCCCGTCGTCGTGTTCCCCTAGGTGTGCTGGCGGTCATTTTCGAGTCGCGGCCCAACGTCACCGTTGACATCAGCGCGCTCTGCATCAAGACGGGTAACGGTGCCATCCTGCGTGGCGGCAAAGAGAGCCTGCGCTCGAACATGGCATTGATCAAGCTCGTCCACGAGGCTTGCGAGGAGGCGGGGGCGCCTGCCAATGCCGTGCAGCTCATCGAGTCCACCGATCACGCCCTGGTCCCACAACTCTTGCACATGGACGACGTGATCGATCTTGTGGTGCCGCGAGGTGGTCCCGGACTGCAGGCGCTGGTGCGCGAGCATGCCACCATGCCCGTGGTCTATGGCGGCATTGGCGTGTGTCACCTATATGTCGATCGCTCCGCGGACCTGGCTCGTAGCCTGCCGGTCATCAACAACGCCAAGACCCAGGCGCCATCGGTGTGCAATGCCCTGGATACCGTCCTGGTTCACGAGGAGGTTGTAGCAGAGTTCGTGCCGGCCATGGTGCGTGACCTGGTGGACGCTGGCGTGCGCGTCTTGGTCGATGAGCCGTCTTGGGCCGCTCTCCAGGATATAGGTCTAGCTGACCATGCTCTGGTCGATCACGCGGATGCGGACTCGTATGGGCACGAGTTCCTAGGGCTCACGCTGTCGGTCAAAGTGGTACCCGGGCTGGACGAGGCATTGGCGCACATCGCGCGGTATGGAACGGGCCACTCGGACGGGATCCTCACCAACGACTATGATCATGCCACGCGCTTTTTGAACGAGGTGAACTCGGCCGCGGTTTATGTGAACGCCAGTACACGTTTCACGGACGGGGGACAGTTCGGCCTCGGCGCCGAGGTAGCCATCTCCACGCAAAAACTCCACGCGCGGGGGCCCATGGGACTGCGCGAGCTGACGACCTACAAGTGGGTCGTCGAGGGCGACTATACGGTACGCGCCTAACCTATGCTGGCAGACAGTGGCTCGCAACGCGCGGGATCGTCCTTGACAGCCAAGCTCTCGCTGTACAGAATGCAAACACGGCAGTCAGCAACCGGTGAGTGCATAGGCAAGGAGGCACTATGGTAAGCGGAACTAGCAGCGAGGCGCAATTCCCGCGCAAGCTCAAGTTCGGTATGGTAGGTGGCGGTCGGGGAGCCTTTATCGGGGCCGTGCACCGGCGCGCGGCGATGCTGGAAGGTGATGTCGAGTTGGTGGCGGGCGCGCTTTCCTCGACGCCCGAAAAGGCCTTGGCCTCGGCCAAGGATCTCTATCTGCCCGAGGATCGCAGCTATGGCACGTGGCAGGAGATGCTTGAGAAGGAGAGCGCCTTGCCGGAAGGCGAGCGCATCGACTTTGTGAGCGTCGTGACGCCCAACCACATGCACTATCCCGTGGCCAAGGCCTTTGTCGAGGCCGGCTTTAATGTGGTCTGCGACAAGCCGATGGTTCACACCGTCGAGCAGGCCATGGACCTGGTGAACGCCGTCAAGGCGAATGACGTGCTGTTCGCCGTCACGTACAACTACACCGGGTATCCCATGGTCAAGCAGGCTCGCCACATGGTGCAGTCGGGGCAGTTGGGCGAGATCCGGAAAGTGATCGTGGAGTACCCGCAGGGCTGGTTGCTCGACAGGATCGAGACCGAGGGCCAGAAGCAAGCCGTTTGGCGCACGGATCCGGCCCGTTCCGGGGTGGCTGGCTGCATCGGGGACATTGGCTCGCACTGTGAGAACCTGGTGTCCTACGTCACGGGGCTGGAGCTGGATGCAATTTGCGCTGACCTGACGATCTTTGCACCCGGTCGAGAGCTCGATGATGACGGCAACATCCTGCTCCGGTTCAAGGGCGGGGCCAAGGGCATCCTGACCGCCTCGCAGATCCTGCCTGGCCAAGAGAACAACCTCAGCATTCGCGTGTGGGGCACCAAGGCAGGCCTCCTCTGGCGCCAGGAAAATCCCAACTATCTGTTCGTGCAAACGAACGACGCGCCAGAACAGATCTACAAGCGCGGCAACGACTACCTCTGCGAGGCCGCGCAAGCGGGATCCAGGATCCCGGCGGGCCACCCAGAGGCCTTTATCGAGGCGTTCGCCAACATCTACCATAACTTTGCCGATGCGTTGCGCGCCAAGATGCTTGGTCAGGAACCTGACGAGATCGCCTGGGACTTTCCAAAAGTGGAGGATGGCGCCCGTGGCGTGCACTTTATCCACAAGACGGTGGCCAGCAGCGCGTCTTCGGTCAAGTGGACCCCGGCCGAGTTCACGTTGGCATAGTGTAGGCACTCTGACGACGGGCGATGCTGCTCGCTAGATGACAAGGAGAGTATCAGATGGGTACCAGACCGGTAACGTTGTTCACGGGTCAGTGGGCCGACCTGCCTCTGGAAGAGCTGGCGGCCAAGGCACAGCAGTGGGGCTATGACGGGCTAGAGCTGGCCTGCTGGGGCGGCCACTTTGATGTGGACAAGGCCCTGGAGGACGACGGCTACTGCGATCAGCGGCGCGAGCTCCTGGCCAAGTATGATCTCGGCGTGTGGGCTATCAGCAACCATCTTGCGGGACAGCTCGTATGCGATCCGAACGACTTTCGCACCGATGGCTTTGCACCCGACGAACTAGCCGGCAAGCCCGAGGAGAAGCGCGCTTGGGCCATCGAGACGATGAAAAAGACGGCGCGTGCAGCAGCCAGACTGGACGTCGACGTCGTCAATGGCTTCACCGGCTCGTCGATCTGGCACCTGCTCTACACCTTTCCCCCCTTTGACATGAGCGTGATCGAGGAGGGGTTCCAGTACTTTGCCGAGCAGTGGAATCCAATCCTGGACGTGTTCGGAGAGGTCGGCGTGCGATTCGCGCTCGAGGTGCACCCGACCGAGATCGCGTTTGACATCATCACCGCCAAGCGCGCGCTGGAGGCGGTGGACAACCGACCCGAGTTCGGCTTTAACTTTGATCCCAGCCACCTGATCTGGCAAGGGGTGACCCCGCACCGCTTCATCCAAGAGTTCCCCGATCGCATCTACCACGTCCACATGAAGGACGCCGCGGTAACGCTGGACGGCTACACGGGCATCCTGGGCTCGCATCTGAATCTGGGCGAGCCGCGCAGGGGCTGGAACTTTCGCTCGCTGGGCCACGGCGACGTGGACTTTGAGGAGATCATCCGCGAGCTGAACAACATCGGCTACGACGGGCCGCTCTCAGTCGAGTGGGAGGACAATGGCATGGACCGCGAGTTCGGCGCTGACGAGGCGGCGGACTTTGTGCGGAACGTGGATTTCCCACCCTCTGCCATCGCCTTTGACGCAGCGTTCGATAGCTGATCCTACAGCAGCTTGGCTAGCAAACGGCCGAACCCTGAGGGTTCGGCCGTTTTGTTATCGCTGCAGTAGGCGCTTGTTGCTGTGTTGCGCCGAGGCGATGCGGTGAAGGAGGTAGCCTTCCAGATCGCCGCGAGTCTCCAAGATGGGCGCCAGCGAGATATCGTCGAGTACGAGGACTGTGACCCCGTCATAGACGCCAGAGAGCGAGGCGCGATGCTTGGGCGAAGGAACCCCCGGGCCTGCCGTCAGGACAGCCACCAGGCGGATGCCGAGCTCCCCGGCACGGTTGACGGCCTCGGCCAGCATCTCGTTGGCATGCTGCGCAGCCAGGTCTGCTCTCTGCACCAGCAATCCCGGCTTGTGATCGTGCCATAGGGCGTCTCGCGCTTTCTCCCCTATGGCAAAGAGGATGCCCATCCGGCCCTGGCGTGCGCGCGCATCAGGATAGAGCGTCAGGCATGGCACAAGCGAAAACAGTGCAGCGGCATAGGTCTCCCAGCGTTGCCCGCCTTGCAGAGCGCCCCTGCGGTCGAGGGCTCGGGCTCTGAGCGTCTCCACTCCAACAAAGGCCGCATCTGGATCGTCAGCGGCAGAGCGGTCCAGCGATTCTCGCGCCGTTGGAACGTCGGCGCCGTGAGCTCCGAGATAGGGGCGCAGAGCGCGTTCGTAGAGCTGATTGCGCACGCGGCATGGCTGCGAGGGCTGGACAGCGCCGATCATCTCCAACGAGGCCAGCACCGGATCATTGCGGGTGAAGGGCAACTCTCGGCCGTCGATGAGGATGCTCCGTAAGCGGGCCCTCTCGGCCGGCCGCTGGTCGAGTTGGTGGATCACGTGATGGATGTTGTCATCATCGATGAGCATCTCCTCGGCCGCTGCCTCGATATTGCGCGCGCTAAGCTCGGTCACGTTGGCACGCTCGAGCAGCGCGCACAGGCGCATGGTGAGATAGGGGTGCCCGTTCGTCAAAGCATAGACCTGATCCACCGCTGTGTCAGGCACGCGGACGTCCATGCGCTCAAACTCGTGGAGCAGCCGACCAACCTCGGGCCGTCCGAAATCCCGCAGATAGACCTTCTCGCAGATGTTGAGAGGCGAATTGGCGCCAGACGTGAGCGTGTAGAGATCGACGGCGCCGCTAAAGACAAACAGATAGCGCGCCAAGGCTACGTCGCCGCCCCGCCCCTGGGTAAAGACGGCCCTAAGCGCGTTGAACACGGCGTCCGAGGCGGCCGGCCGCAGAGCCCCCACCTCGTCGAGCATGACGACGATCCGTGGCGCGTCGAGCTTGCCGGCCAATTCGCGAAGGAAAGACGCAAAGCTAGCGCCATCGGTAACGTCTTGTGCTGACGGCGCTTCGTCGAAGTCCATCCGCTCGGACAAAGCGTTGGCCAAATGGAAGGCCAGGAACTGGAAGCATCCGCGGGCGTCTTGGGCGCGAAGAACGGAGAGGTCCACGAACACGCAGGCATAGCGCCCAGCGAGATCGCGCCATAGGCTCAGGATGATGGTGGTCTTGCCCGTCTGTCGCGCGCTGAGAAGGGCGATGTACTGCGAGACCGAAGGCTGCAAGGCCAACCGCCTCACGCGTCGCAGCTCTGGCCGGTCGATGAGAAGGCGCCCCTCATCCTCAGGGAGCAACGGCCCCCTCGTTGGGAACAAAAAGCCTTCATCGCGGCCCCGGTCGGGGGTTGGCGGGCCTCCCCGCATGGTGCCGCTGGCCCGCGCCGACACGCTATCGTCGGATACCTGGGCTAGGTCCTCCCGCCAAAGGCGTCCACTGTTGGAGCGCAAGAACAGAACCGGGGCGGCCCAATCGTTGGGATCCGCGCTAGCCGCGCTGGCGCCAATGCGCCCTTCGGCTACACATTCATCCACCGTGCGACCCATGGCCAAGGCCCGGTAGAACAAACGTGCGAAACGGATGGCTGCACGATCCTCCACGGGCCATTGCATAGCCACGACGGCTGGGACCTCGGCCCGAACCAGCGCTGGCGCCAAGCCTGCCCAGTCGCCGTTGGCCGTGTCGCAAGCGTTGAGAACCACGAGGTTGCCGCCATATCGACGGAACATGCGCGCGACCTCGTGGGCCTCGA
>JBNGEB010000043.1:3255-13732 GCA_049975585.1 Anaerolineae bacterium | reverse complement strand
CGTGCGAACATTCCTGCGCGAGTACCAAAAGCCCCAGGTCATCCAGTACAAGCTCGAGTGGGCCCATATCGCAGCGTTCTTCCGCTCGATCTGGGCTCTGGGCATCATTGGGGCGGAGCGATTCGAGTACTGGAAGCTGCTCGCGTGGACGCTGCTACGCAGACCTAGTCTCTTTGCGGACGCAGTCACGCTGGCCATTTATGGCTATCACTTTCGCAAGGTGAGCCTTCAAATGTCCTGAGCAAGATCCAGCCCCAGCCCAAATGCCCTGGCCACCACGATGGCCAGGGCATTTGTAGTTCGGTACCAGCTTTCTAGTATCGTGAGAATCGTATCGCTATGGTAGCCTTCTCAGGCGCCGCGCGGCAGATGGGATCATACACGGCGTGCTGGATCTCCCAGTAGTACTCGTTCCGCGTGACACCCATCAACCCACCAGAAAGATAGCTCCGCAGCAGTGACTCGAGCACACGATCCTGGAAATAGAGCTCCACCGTAAGAACAGCCTGACCCGAGTTGACATTGCTCTCGTAGCAGACGTTGGCCTCAGAGGGACATGACACCCAACCCACGCTCTCTCGCATGAATAGGATCAGGTTCCAGTTCGCGCCACCTCGCCCACCGAATCCCCACATGCGGTTGACCTCGGCCAACGACTCGGGCAGGGATAGGAAGCCTATCTCCATCCGGTACCGGTTGCCATCATCGCCGATGACAACGATAGGTGCTTCCTCGCCTTCCTCATCGGTCTGGTAGTTAACCACTGCCCAGCCAGTTCCCCACTCACCGTTGTCGAGATCGATGCGCTCTAGAAGCTGCGCAGGAACAGGGGTAGCGGTCGGCGGAACTCGCGTGGCGGGTGGCCGCGTCGGAGCCGCGGTCGGCGGGACCGGCGTGTCGGTGGGCTCTGGCGTGGCCGTCGGCGGTATAGGCGTCTCGGTGGGCGTCGCCGTTGGCGGCAACGGTGTCGCCGTGTTGGTTGCCGTGGGTAGCGGCGTGTTCGTGGGAGGTATCGGCGTATCGGTGGTTGTAGGTGTCCGCGTCGGACGGTTGAACACATCCACCGTCGGCTGGGCCTCAGCGACCTTGCCCGGCTCCCGCGGCCATACCAGAGCCGCTAACTGGGCCAGAAGGATCAGGATTACGATCACGACGACATACACCGGAACGACGATGCCCCGTCGCTTGGTGCCGGGATCTCCGCTGTTCTGTTCGTCAGTCATGCCTTGCCTTCCTATCTTGATACACGAGACACATTGTATGTGACCCAGACTGTGGCGCCAAAACGGGTTGTGCACAGCTCATCCACAAGCCTGTGGATAAGTTCCCCCAACCTCTAGGCAGACACCCATCGCCTCAGGGCAAATGCGGGCGTTGCTCCTCTCGCAGGCAGAGGTGCCATAATCCTCAGACGCCCGCCAACAAGTCCTGCGCAGTAAACACATAATAACAATAATAAACCTATCTCCATGGATACCTACACGCCAACTTTACATTGGCGCACTGGCATGGTGCTCAAGGCCTTGCCCACCAGTGGCCCACGATGTACAGTGGGCCAAGCTGGCAATTTACACACGCCCCACCCTTTCCACACCCAACTGTGGATAACTTTTCCACAGCCCAAGGAGGTTGTCCTGTGACCATCCCCACCGACTATGTTGAGCGCGTCTATGCCGGCGTCCTCGGCAAAATCATCGGCGTCTATGCGGGCAAGCCCTTTGAGGGGTGGACCCACGAGCGGATCATGGAGGAGCTTGGCACGATTCGCTACTATGTACACGAGCGCATCGGCGTGCCCCTTGTAGCTCTCGACGATGACATCTCTGGTACCCTCACCTTCCTCCGAGCGATGGCAGATTATGGGATATCTCCGGATCTCTCGTCCGCGCAGATTGGTCAGACGTGGCTCAACTATCTCATCGAGGGTAAAACGGTGCTATGGTGGGGCGGCATGGGCCAGTCCACCGAGCACACGGCCTACCTGAGGCTCAAGTCGGGGGTACCGGCCCCGCATAGCGGATCGATGGCGATGAACGGTCAGGTCGTAGCCGAGCAGATCGGTGCCCAGATCTTTATCGACGGCTGGGGCATGATCGCGCCGGCCCAACCTCGCCTGGCCGCCGACTTGGCACAGCGCGCAGCGCGTGTGAGCCACGACGGTGAAGCCGTCTATGCGGCGCAGGTCATCGCCGCCATGGAAGCGCAAGCTTTCGTCGAGAGCGATCTCCAGGCCCTGCTGGATACAGGGCTCGCCGTCATACCGGGGGACAGCCTCATCGCGCGGCTGATCGCCGATATCCGCTCATGGCGCGCCAAACACGATGACTGGCGTGACACCTTTGCGCACATCCGCCAACGCTATGGCTACCACCGCTACGGAGGCAACTGTCACGTCGTCCCCAACCACGCGGTTATCATCATGGCGTTGCTTTACAGTGGCGGGGATTTCTCCCGGGCGCTGACCATTGTGAACACCGCCGGCTGGGACACCGACTGCAACTCGGGCAACGTAGGCTGTCTCATGGGCATCCGAGGTGGTTTGGCAGGTCTTGAGACTGGCCCCGACTGGCGCAGTCCGGTGGCGGATCGCCTCTACTTGCCCACAGCCGATGGGGGACAAGCTGTCACAGACGCCCTCGCCGAGGCGATGGAGATCGCTCGTATCGGCCTCCGCTTGGCCGGCCGCGAGCTTCCCCAGCCCAAGGCTGGTGCCCGCTACCACTTCCAGGCACCGGGAGCGGTACAGGGGTGGCAGGTTGACCACGCGCCCGACAGCCTATCAACCTGCAAGGTCCGGAACGTTCTCGGGCACAGCACAGATGGCACCCGGAGCTTGGCCATCGATTTCGAGGCGCTCACAGAGGTGCTGCCGGCACGCGTCCTGCGGGAGACCTTCCCTGCTGACCACCCGACCGAAGGCTATCAGATGGTTGCCTGTCCCAATCTCTACCAAGGGCAGACGGTCACCGCGCGCCTAGAGGCGGACGCCAGCAACTCGTGCCCGGTGACGGCGCGGCTCGTGGCCATCACGCCTGGTCAGGATGATGTGCCGCATCGATCGTATGGCCCACCGCACGTCCTGGCACCTGACGGCGATGCGCAGTTAGCGTGGCGCGTTGAGGTACCAGAGGGCGAGCCGGTTCTTCGCATAGGGATCGAGCTGGCATCCGAAACCCGCTGCGACGGCACCGTCTATCTGGATTGGATCACCTGGTCCGGCGAGCCGGACGTGGCGCTAGGTCCTCCCTCGCATAGTGGCCAAACCTGGACCCGTGTCTGGGCCCAGGCGTGCGACGACGTCCAGCATGGCGCGGGGTCACACTATCGGGTGATCCAGAACCGCGGGACAGGTATGCTCATCCAGGGCACGCGCGACTGGCACGATCTCACCGTGGAGGCCACCGTCATCCCGCATCTAGCAGCATCCTTTGGCATCGCGGTAAGAGTGCAGGGGCTGGAGCGGTACTATGCGCTGATCCTGAGCGATGATGGCCGTCTTGCCATCGTGCGGCGTCTCGACGGCACCCAGGTGCTGGCAGCGCGGGCGATGGCCTGGGATCTGGATGAGCCCTACCGTCTGAGCCTTACGGTAGCGGGCGAGCGCATCGTTGGCCACGTGAATGGCGTCGAAACCATCAGCGCCAGCGATGGCGCCCTTCGGTCGGGCGCCATCGCGTTAGTCTGCGAAGAAGGCCGGATCGACGTCACCGATGTCCACGTGCGCGGGGCCTAGCCCGCTGCATCAGCATGTTGTTGAAGCTTCACAAAAAAGTCCGTGAACACAGCATCCCGATCGATGTGCCGAGCAATGCGCACCACGTGGCGGGAGACGTCCACGGGCCCCCAGGTGACGTCGTCGGTCAGTACGGGCGACGGCATCAGCACTGTGTTGACCCATGATCCAGAAACCAGCCAAGCCGGCGCCGAGATGTCCCAGATCACCTTCGACCGCCCAAAGTGATCGGGGGCAAAGTCCTCAAAGATGCTGTAGAGATAGTCGCCGATAGCGCCGCGGCCCTTCACGTAGGTCGCCATCTCTGGCAGCGTCGTCCGGAGCATCTCTGCCACGTTGCTGCACGGGATATAAACGAGGGGCACGCCACAGTCAAAGATCACCCGAGCCGCGGGCACGTCCTGCGCCAGGTTGAACTCGCGAGCCGTGTCCCAGTATTCCGGCTGGCCGCCGAGCCACACCACCACGATGCGGTCGGCGATATCCGGTGCCATCAACAGCGCCGACGCCACGTTGGTGATCGCCCCGATAGCCATCACGTACAAGGGCCCTTCTCTCGGCGCCCGAGCGCGGGCTACGAGATCGCGAGCGGCATCGCTCTCGCATGGCGTGGAGGCGTCTGGCAGGTAGGACATGGAACCATGGTAAGCCATGCCCGTCGGGTCAAAGCCAAGATGCGTCATCACGCGCACGATCTCGTCATAGCTCTTGGCCATGCCCTCGGCAGGCCCCCCAGAACGTCCGTTGTAGAACGGCGCCGCATACACGGCCTCCAGCGCGATCTCGGGCGACAGCAACGCGTACACGAGGGCGAACTGATCATCGATCTCGTTGTAGGTATCGGTGTCGAGCACGGCGGCAACTTGCCCTTGAGGCGGCTCCAGCAACTCCAGCCGTCGCTCAGCCGCAATAGGCGGAAACTCTGTCACAGGGGGCTCCCTTCTGGCGTATCCTAGCCAAGCGCTAGGCCTTGCCCCATCGTTTGAGATTCTCCAGGCTGATGCGAGCGCTCTCGAGGCTCGGACGCTGGCAGACGTCCTGCTCCACGATGTACCAAGACACCCCCTGGGCCTCGCTCGCCTCAAAGATGGCCTGGAAATCCAGCTTCCCCTCACCGACCTCGGCAAAGGTGCGGTCCGGGCCCTCGCCTACCATGTCTTTCAGGTGCACTAAGGGGAAACGCCCCGCGTTCTCGGCAATAAAGGCCGCGGGATCACGCCCTCCATACTGCACCCAATAGACATCGCATTCGAACCCGACAAGATCCGGGTCGGTCTCGGCGAGCAGGATGTCCATGCCGCAGGTGTCGCCCAGGGGCTCGAACTCAAAAGCGTGGTTGTGATAGTAGAGAGACATACCCACTTGTTTCAGGGCAGCGCCTGCACGATTGAGCGCCTGCGCGGCCGTCCGGAAACCCTCAAGACCGCGGTACGCTTCGGCGAGATAGGGCACACCCACAAAGCGGCTCCCCAAACGCTGATAGTAGGCAATGACACCATCCAGATCCTCGACCATGCGCTCCAAGGGGACATGGCTGCCCGCCAAACCGAGCCCAGTCTCGTCCAGCAAGGCTCGCAGTTGGTCCGCTGTGAGCCCACCATCTCCCGCCAACTCCACGCCCGCGTACCCGAGCTCGGACACACGGCGAACCGTACCCGGGAAATCCATGGCCGTCTGATCGCGCACTGTATACAACTGAAGAGCGATGGGAACTGTGGACACCTTTCCTCCTTCTCAGGAACCTGCTACGTCTCGACTGTCTGCGCGGGGCATCGGGTGAGCGCTTGCTCGCGTCCTCCTGCCACAACGCTCCTCACGGGCCCGCTCCCGTCGCACGCGTCGATCCAACGCCCGCACAACACGGTGGTGCTTGTCGCGCGTCAGGGGATAGTACCATGCAACGACCATGGCGGCCACCACGAGAACCAATCCGCCGGGCCCTGTCATCATACGGATGGCCGCCAGTGCAGAGTCCGTCTGCTCAAAGAAGCTGGCATCAGGTGGCGGCGACCGATACCCAAACCAGCCCAGAACCTGCAAACCGAGAAAGATCGCGACTGCCCCCGTCAGTTTGCGCAGGAAATTCTTGGCCCCGTAGAAAACGCCCTCCTGCCGCTTGCGGGTACGCAGCTCATCCCAGTCGATGACGTCGGGAAAGATGGCCTCGGGTAGCACATGGGCAGTTGAGACACTGAGTCCGGATAGCACCGCCAGCACGATCAGAAAGTTCATCTGCCCGGGGCGCACGAACAAGATCGCCGCCTGGATCAGGGTCCAGAATCCCATGCCGATCACATAGGCCCGGCGCTTGCCAACCCTGCCCGATAGCCACGTCCACAGAGGGACGGAAACCGTGGCCGTTACCATCATGAGCCCCAAGACCACTGACTGGATGGCAGTCTCATCGCCCAGCACGGACACGGTGGTCAGCAGATTCCCGCGTCCCACCCAATAGAGAAGGAAGTACGGGATCATGAGGGCCACGAGATCGACAGCGATCCAGTTCAGCACATAGAGCCCTGTCGCAAACCGAAAAGGGATGTTGCCCCACACGGCGTGCAGGAGGTCCCGAAACGGCAAGGGATCCTCAGCAGCCGCGGGAGATGGACCCTCTCGCACCAGTGCCGCGATGACGAGAAACGGCAGCGCTGAGACTGCCCCAAAGATCGAAGCCACAAGCACATAGGCCTGCTGTGCTGTGCCCCCAGAGTTGACGACGCCATTCACAACCATGGGTGCGGCAACTGCCGTGGCTAGCGAAGCCAGCAGGTTGAACACCATGCGGTAGCCGGTCAGCTCGGTGCGTTCGTCATAGTCATCGGTCATCTCGGCCGTTAGCGTCATGTATGGCACGATGACCAACGTCTGAAGCGTGTCGCTCACCATAAAGGCCAACGTGACACCAACCATCCGAAGGATCTGGCTCTCCCAAGGCGGCGCCCACCAGAGTGCTAGAAAACCCAGAGCATACGGGATGGCAAACAGCGCCAGGAAGGGCCGACGGCGCCCCCAACGCGTGCGGGTGGCATCGCTAAGCCGCCCGACGAGGGGATCGTTGATGGCATCCCAGATGACCCCGATCACCGCCGCAACCGACGCCAGACGCGGGTCTAGGCCTACAACGTCGGTAAGAAAGATGGCATAGAAGAACTGTCGCAGCGTACCATACGTGGCCATGCCGAGATCCCCGCTGCCATAGATCAGCTTGACCCACGTCGAGAGCCGGCGTCGGGAGCTCGGGATCTCGTCCGACATGGACACCGTTGCGACGTCTGCCATAGAGCCTCCCAGAAGCGACTAGAGCGATCCGCGATAGATGCGATGCACCTTGTGCCAGTTGATCCCGAGCGCCTTCATGTCGCCCAGGCTCTTCACGTTGCGTTCCTCCACCTGCACGGCTTCACCCGTCGTGTAGTCGCCTTGCAAGAGGGTACGAGCCAGTTCTGCATACATCACAGCATTGGCGCCCGAGCCCTGAAACGCCGGCAAGACTCCCACCCCGTTAAAGTTGATATGCTTGGTGGTGCGGAAAGCTCGCATAATGTGCCACCAGCCAAAGGGAAAGAGCCGTCCTCTCGCCTTTTGAAGGCCGTCGCTGATATCGGGGAACGCAAACACAAACCCAGCGACCTCGTCATCCTTGAGCACCAGTTTGATGAGCTCAGGACGAGCGATGGCCAGCAGCCGATCCGCGATCACCTCCAGCTCTTGCTCGGTGACGGGACAGAACTCCCAATGCTCCATAAAGGCCGTGTTGTAGATATGCCCGATGCGCGGCATCCAAGCACGCATCTCGTCCTTGCTCTCAAAGCTCTTGACACGAAAGTTGCGCCGCTCCAAGACCCTGTCGGCAACGTCAAGGAACCTCTGTGGCAGGCCCTCGTTCCGAGTGATCAGCCCCGAGTAATAGTCGGTCTCCTTGCAGAGCCCGGCGGCTTTGGCCAGGGCGTCATAGTAGGCATGGTTGTAGGCGATATTCACCGCAGGGCGATGCTCAAACCCCTCCACCAACAGCCCCTGCGAATCGGCCTGAAGAAAGCCCTTGGGGCCGATGATCCCCTCCAGCCCGCGGTCGCGAGCCCAAGAAAAGGCCGCGTCAAACAACATACCCGAGGCCTGCGTATCCTCGATGCAATCAAACAGATAGAAAAAGGCCAGCTTCTTGCCCCGAATGCGGTTGAACCGCCGATGCTCCAGCACCGCGATGCGGCCAAGGACGTCCTGACCACTCTCGACGAGGAAAAACGCCGCATCAGAATGCGCATAGAAGGGATGCTGATCGCGCATCAGTGGCTTGCGTGCCTCGGATAGCAGCGGAGGTACCCACTGGGGACAATCTGCATACAGCTCGAACGGAAAGCGCACGAAACGGTCGACCTGCCGCCTTTGCTTTGTATCCAGAGCGCGTAAGCGCATAGCCTCCCCTCTTCCAAACTCAAGGCTACCCGTATGGAAGCGTAGAACCGTTGTGCCAGCAGCCAAGCTTGCCCATGAGCAAGCAGCCCTTCGGTGCGATCCATGATAGGCCGTGCCCCTGGCCCTGTCCAACCATGGCGGCACGATCTCGCTCCAAATGGCCCCTTGGAATCCCCCAGACGACGCCACTATAATGGCATCCGGCCGACGCTCCATCATCAGGAGCATGCGACACCGTGACAGATCAGCACAAGGTAGTCGATCGCTCTAGCAAAAAGACACGGCGATACGTCCTCGCGCTCGTGCTAGTCGCCATGGGCGCGCTCCTACTTTTGCTGGTAGCGCGCCCCCTGCTTGTGCTCGCCGCGCGCGTGCTAGAGGTCTCCCAAGAACCCGCGCCCGCTGACGCCATCCTTGTGCTCGGAGGCGGCGATGGCTCCCGCTTGCGGCTGGGCGCAGAGCTCTACCAGCAAGGCTATGCGCCCATGGTGCTGACGTCGGGCAAAGAACCGTCGCTGCCGGGTTTCGACACGCCCTTTGCCGAGTTGGCCGCTGATTATCTCACCTCGCTAGGCGTACCTCGAGACAGGATCGTACCTCTCAGCACCACAACCTCCACGTATGAGGATGCCATAGCCGCGCGCAACCTATGCCAGGAGCGGGGTTGGCAGACCCTCCTCGTCATTACGGACGCTTACCACTCGCGACGCGCAAGCCTCACCTTCGCACGCGTGTTCGCAGATAGCGGCACCAGGACCGTGTTCGTGGCATCCTACCCAGAGTGGTATGACACTGACGATTGGTGACGTCAGGAGAAAGCGTTGTTTGCCGTCCTCCAAGAGTACGGCAAGCTGGCCTACTATGTGTACAAGGGCCGCATCCCCTAGCTCCCTACCGCGGGATGACCAGGGTCTTGATATCGGCGCCTGCTGGCTCCTCTAGGACGGCCGCCAGCTCCTCCAACGGGATTCTCCGCGAGAGCAACAGCGCCACCTTGACCTGGCCCGCCGCCATGGCTGCTATAGCTCGTGCGTGCGTAAAGGGATTGATCCGTGCGCCACGGATGGTCAGCTCCTTGCGGAAAACTAGATTAGGCTCGATGGCCACCTTTTTCCCCGGAGGCGTTACCCCGAACCAGACGATAGTGCCCCCCTCAGCGGCCCAATCCACCGCCTGGCCCGTCGTGGGAACCGATCCGACCGCCTCTAGCACCACGTCGGCGCCACCTTCGAGCGCGCCCCCCGGCGCCAGCTGATCCTCTGACAGTGGATCCACAACCGCGTCGGCGCCTAGCTCCAGGGCCATCTGGCGTCGTTCTGCCACCGGATCGCTCAGCACCAGCCAAGAAGCCCCCGCGGCTCGGGCTAGCTGCGCCAGGATCTGCCCAATGGCACCCCCGCCAATGACGGCTACGCGATCTCCTGGCGCGATGCCGGCCCGGTCGATCCCGCGCATGCAGCAGGCAACGGGCTCGGCCATGGCGCCTTCCTCCAACGTGACCTGATCAAGCAATCGGAAGCACTGCTGCTCGGGCGCCACCATAAGCTCAGCGAACCCGCCATCCACGTCCACGCCCAACGCTCGAAGGTTCTGACACAGGTGGATCTGGCCGCGGCGGCAGGGCCGACACAGCCCACACGGCATGTTGGGATCGATGGCCACGCGGTCCCCAGGCGCCAGCGTTGTCACGCCATCGCCGACCGCTAGCACCTCCCCGGAACACTCGTGCCCGATAATGACGGGAGGTGCCGCCGTGAACTCACCGTGCATGATATGGCGATCCGTCCCGCAAATGCCGCAAGCCGCCACACGCAGCAAGACGTCATTGCGACCAGGCTCGGGGTCTGGATAATCGGCATCGACGCGCAGATCCCCAACTCTGTGAAACACCGCCGCCTTCATGGCACCTCCTCACGCTCTGATCCTATCATGGCCTTATGGTACGCTGTTTTGGACGGACCCGCCAAGGAACGCGACCCACACCTTCGTTTGGCACATGAGAAGGCACATGCTATACTCAGAGGCCGTGACGCCGGTATAGGCCTCCATATGGCCTGTCCCGCCAGCCTTTCCGCTCCCGACGTAGAGGTTCGGGGGCGTCATCCATGGGAAGGAGATATCCCCTTGAGAAGCTACGAGTTGCTGTTCATCGTCCAGCCTGGCTTGGATGAGGACGAGATGGATACCCTGATGGAGCGCATGCAAAGCGCAGTGCGCGACAACGGCGGCAAGATCCTCCGCATCGACACGATGGGCCAACGCAAACTCGCTTACCCTATCGGCAAGCACAAAGAGGGTCGGTACATGGTCCTCCAAGCAGAAATGGAT
>JBNGEB010000043.1:0-3245 GCA_049975585.1 Anaerolineae bacterium | reverse complement strand
GTGATTCGCGAAGTTGAGCGCCTCATGGCGCTGTCGGACGACATCATCCGTCATCTGTTGGTTCGAATGGACGAAGAAGAGGAATAAGGACGCCCGCGTGCGCTTCAGGCATAGAGCGTACCCGGAATCAGGAGGCTGCAGTGGCTGATAGCGATGACAGAGACCGTTCCGACGGTCGGCGCCGCTCAGGAGGGCGTCGATTCAGTCGTAGACACAATGTGTGCCGGCTGTGCGCTGACGGAGTTGAGCATATCGACTACAAGGACGTGAATATGCTGCGACACTATATCAGCGATCACGGACGCATCTTGCCCCGCCGTCGCACCAAGACGTGCGCCCGTCATCAACGGATGGTGTCGACGGCCATCAAGAGAGCTCGCCAGGTGGCACTCTTGCCATACAGCGCCGGTCACGTCCGCGAAGACGGCTCCTGAGGCCGGCAAGAGCCACAGCATCGACATACCGACGAGGGCATGGGCCGCGTTGGCTCCGACGCCCTCGTTGTTGTATTGGCCATATCCCGACTCTACACGGATGAGAGGCGCAGATGAAACGCAGTCACGATGCCGAACCGAGGCCCCTAACGCGGAAACAGATATCACGTCGAGAAAAGGAGCTCCGCGCACGTCGCATGCTCATCCTTGGGACCGTGGCCATGGCGATCCTCGTCATCGGCGTATTGGCTTGGGGGCTGATCGATCAATACGTACTTGAGCCACGTAAGCCTGCGGCCACCGTCAACGGAGAGTCGATCACCGTGCGCGAATACCAGGCGCTCTATAGATTCCGGTACTGGACCTATTCCAACTATATCCTGCAGCTTCAGGCCAACGCCCAGCAGCTCTCGGGGAGCGAGGAAGATACCTCGCAGATGATCGCTGCCGTCGAGCAACAGATCCAGCAGGTCCAGAGCGAGATGGCGCAACTCCCCAACATCGTGCTTGAGCAGCTCATCGAGGATCGCCTCGTACGGCAAGCCGCCGAACGCGAGGGCATCACGGTTACTGATGCCGAGATAGATGCACGCCTCCGCCAAGAGTTTGGCTTCTCCGAGGAGCAGACAGGGAGCAGCGAGACCCAATCGGACTTTGAGACGGTCTATGCAGAGTGGATCGCAGCCGTCACAAAACAAGCTGAGGTATCGGAAGTGGACGTCCGCAAGTTCGTGGCGGGCGACCTGTACCGCTTCAAACTCGAGGATATCATCATCGCCGATGTGCCGACGACGGCCGAGCAAGTGCACGCACGCCACATCCTTGTCGATACCGAGGAGGAAGCCCAGCAGGCATTGGCGCGCCTCAAGGCAGGCGAGAGCTTTGAGGCCGTCGCTTCCGACGTGTCCGTGGACACTTATTCGGCGCAGGCAGGCGGCGATCTGGGGTGGTTCCCGCGCGGCGCCATGGTGCCCGAGTTCGAGGACGTGGCCTTTAGCACGCCGCCCGGCGAGATCAGCGACGTCGTCGCCAGCGACTATGGGTATCACATCATCCTAGTCGAGGAATATGACGCGGACCGCGAGCTTGAGCCCTATATGCTAACCCAGAAACAGAACCAAGCCGTCGGAGAGTGGCTGCAGCTACAACGAGAGACGGCCGAGATCGTGCGATCGTGGGATAGCTCCTATGTCCCAGAGATCAGCTACGCTGGGGCCCTTGGCGGCTAGCCGCTGACCTTTCTCCGGACGTCCAGGACATCCTTCACATTCTGGAGGTTGGTCAGGAGCTCCGAGAGTTGACGCACACTGTGAATACCCACCGTGGCCACCAGGGTAGCCGTATTGTCCTTGTTGGTGACCACATTCACCGCACTCATGCTGATCCCTAGGTCCGCGATGGCCGCTGCCACATCACGCAGCAACCCACTACGATCAAAGGCCTCCACTTGGATGACCACAGGATAGGCCTGCTCAACCTTGCCCCATCGCACGTCGATCAAGCGCTCGGTATCGGGGAGATTGAGCACATTTGGGCAGTCGGCGCGATGGATAGTGATCCCTTTGCCGCGCGTGATATAGCCCACGATGCGATCGCCCGGCACAGGGTTGCAGCAAGCCCCAATGCGCGTCAGCAAGTCACCGACGCCGTCCACCTGAATATCCGAGATGGCCGTCTCGGGGATGGCCTTGAGGTGCAGCACCTGATCCTTGGCATTGGCGTCATCGATCTTGTGGGCGATGGTGCTAGGGCTGATCTCCCCATAGCCCACTGCGGCCATAAAGTCGGCCACATCGCTATACTTGAAGAGCTCTGCGATCTCGCCGTATGACTCTTGTTCGATGCCGAGACGACGCAGCTCCCGGTCAAGGATTTCTCGCCCAGCTTGGACCATCTCCTCGCGCTGCTGCCGCCGGAACCAGTGCCGAATCTTCTGTCGCGCCCGCTGCGTCGCCACATAGGCCAGATGGGGGTTCAACCAATCGCGGCTAGGCCCGCCCCGCTTGGCCGTGAGAATCTCCACCTGCTCGCCTGTTCGGAGCTGATAGTCCAGCGGAACTAGCCGACCATCAACTTTGGCGCCACGACATCGATGGCCGATCTCAGAGTGGATCTGGTAGGCAAAGTCCACGGGCGTCGCCCCACGGGGGAGAGACACAATGTCACCCTTGGGCGTGAACACGTACACCATCTCGGGAAAGACGTCGCTCTTGACCGAGTCGATGAACTGCTCGGCATCCTCCACATCCTCGCGCCAGTCGGTAGCCTGTCGCAGCCACGCAATGCGGGCATCCAGGTTTGGGTCGCGCGAGCTCGTGCCTTCCTTGTAGCGCCAATGTGCCGCAATGCCGAACTCGGCCACGCGGTGCATCTCTTCGGTACGGATCTGAATCTCGAGCGTCTTGCCATCCAGAGCAACCACGGCCGTATGGAGCGATTGATAGAGGTTCCCCTTGGGCATGGCGATATAGTCGTCAAACTCCCCAGGAATAGGCCGCCAGATGCTGTGCACCATCCCCAGCACGTGATAGCACTCGGAGACCTCCTTCACGATGATGCGTACGCCCCGAAGGTCGTAGATCTGGTCAAACGTCCGGTGCTTTTCCTCCATCTTGCTGTAGATGGAATAGATGTGCTTCGGCCGCCCTGTAATCCGCGCCTCAATGCCTTCGCGCTTCAGGCGGTCACGCAAGACGGCCACAACCCGCTCTAGATACGCAGCTCGCGCAGCACGCCGCTCCGAGATCAAACGTGCAATCTCGTGATAGCTGTCAGAGTCGAGGTAGCGGAAGGAGAGGTCTTCCAGCTGCC
>JBNGEB010000042.1:0-13858 GCA_049975585.1 Anaerolineae bacterium | reverse complement strand
CTTCAGACAGGCGGAAATCCCCCTCCGTGCGTCGACGGAAGATCATCGCATCCAGCGCATCATAGGCATCGACTGAACCAAGGATCAGCGGTTCAGGATCGAAGGTCACGATGGGCAAATCCTCCGCGGGCAAGTTTGCCTTCACCCGCGGCGCCATACCGCCAAACAGCCGTCCCCAGGCCTTGAGCGCGCCATCGGCGTCGAACAACCCGCTATGCCGTGTACAGTCGCGCGCCTCCGGCACATCGAACGTGCCCCAGCAGAGCCAACCGCAGGCATACGGCAGCGTCTCCTCGACCAGGTCTCGACACCATATACCCGATTGCTCCTGCGTGCTGGGCGGGTTGTTCACCATCCCGGCCGCCGAAACAAAGGGCTTCTCGTTGCCACCGAGCCAGCCGAACTCGCCAAAGATGACGGGCTTGCCGAATGAGGCGGCATAGGAGGCCCACAGCGCGCCTTGATCCAGCTCCCACCGATAGTCGGTGGACACCCCGATGTTGCCCGGATAGAAGTGAATGCTGATGAAATCCAAGAGTTCGGCCCCGCCCGAAAGATGAAAGCCGCACGACATGGGCATGTAGGGGAAAGCGAACTGGAGGTACCCTACGGTGATCGCCGTCTCGGTGCCGGTGGAGCGAATGGCATCGGACATACGGCGAATCCACGCATCGCCCAGGCGCCAACGGAGGCGCTCGACCTCTAGCTTGGCCTCGTCACACATGCCGCGCCCTCGCCTATCCAGCGACGTAGGCCAGCCCACGGGGTCATTCTTTGACACGGCGATCTCTCGCCACGCCCGCGCAAAGTGCTCGTCCAAGCGCACCGACGGCTCGTTCAACAGATCAAAGGCAAAGACGCGCTCATCGTTCTGATAGCGCGTGCCCATCTCGCGCCAATAGTTCTCGGCGGCCTTGAGCAAGGGCTCGGCCTGGATATAGTTGGTCTCTCCGCCCATGAACGCGGGGAACCCCTCCCAGTGGTCGGGTCCCGTTGGATGCAGCATGATCCCATGCTTCCACGCGATCTCTAGCATCGAGTCGAACTTGCGGAATCCCTCCTCGTTGACCTCGCTCTCGGACGTGATAAAGCTCTCCCAGGTGCCAAAGACGCGCGCCACGTTACAGCCCAACTCGGCTAGCTTGGCAAAGTCGCGCTCCGCCTTGTCGGGATCATAAGTCTTCCAAAGCTGCGGTGCCCAACCTGTCCTGGGCCAAAAGTGGTTGACGCCCCATGGCACAAAGGGTTCGCCGTCCCGCTCAAGGTGATTCCCAACCGCTCGCACGATCCCCATGTGTCCTCCTCGAATCCCTTCCTGGGCTGAACTGCGACAGCCATCCGCTCCCACGCCAGAAAGAGCGCCCGAACGCACCAGCCCGCTCGGGCGCTAGGCAAGCCCTGTTGGCCTATTCCTCGACGACAACTTTTTCCAGTGGCTTCGTATTCGGGCACGCGATTGTATCCGAGTACGGTCCCTTGACCGGAGCCGCCCAGCGGATGGCATTGCGGATCACGAGCTGCACCTCGTCCTGGTAGTAGATCGGCAGCGTCTCGTGGCCCGGCCGGAAGTAGAACACCTTGCCCTTGCCTCGATGGTACGCGCAGCCGGAGCGAAAGACCTCCCCACCCTGGAACCAACTGATGAACACCAGTTCGTCAGGCTTTGGGATATCGAACAGCTCGCCATACATCTCGACGTGTGGAATCTCAAAGTAGGGGCCAAGCCCTTCCGCGATGGGATGCGCGGGATCCACCACCCACAGCCGCTCGCGCTCTCCAATCTCGCGCCAGCGCAGGGTACAGTTGGTGCCCATCATCCGACGGAAGATTTTGGAAAGATGCCCCGAATGCAAGACGATCAGGCCGCCTCCCGCCAGGACCCACTGCTGCACGCGATCCACCGTCTCGTCCGCCACGTCCTGGTGCGCCATGTGACCCCACCACAGCAGAACGTCCGTCTCCTCCAGCACCTCAGGGGGCAAGCCGTCGTCGGGCTCGTCCAGCGTGGCAGTTCGCACCACCAGGTCGGCCTCTGGCTCGAGGAACGCCGCGATCTGCTTGTGGATGCCCTCCGGATACACTCTACTGACCGCCTCGTGAATCTTCTCGTGGCGGTACTCGTTCCACACGGTGACCCGTATCTTGCTGCCCATGATCCGCTCCTTCTCTTGCGTTTGCTGCTCGGCTCACGCCCAGAGTATAGCCGCTGCAGCGATAATCTCAAGGCCGCCCGGACGAGTCGGCCTCGTCGAGCCAAGCGATGTAGGGCTTGATATCGAGCACGGGCGTGCCGTCCCAGGCATCGAGACCGGCTACGCGAACACGGGTACCCGCGACGCCAAGGAGGCGTACCGTCGTCAGGCCGATCCCGTTGGGGCGATGGGGGCTGCGCAAGGCCCAGATGCCCCGTACCTCCTTGGACCTATCGCCCTGGGGATGCTGTTGTAGCCGATCCCATCGAGGCGAACGGCTAAAACGAAACAGCACCTGAAGATGCTGGAACCGCTCGATCCCCTTGAGCCCATCCGCCAGCTCTGGCCGGATCTCGATGACCGCCTCGGGCACCCTGACACGGGGCGGAGCGGCTCCCGGCTTCAGAGGGCTATGCACAACGCCGATGGGACGGAGCAGCACGACGTGCTCCGAAGATGGCCACACGCCCAGAGCGGCCCACGGCGAACGCCACGACGGCGAGCGCTCGATGCTGAACAGGTCGCGCTGAGGCGCGCCAAGCACCTTGCTCGCACGGTCAAGGCCAGCTTCGGCACCATCATCTAGCCCACCGTTCTCGCCACCGGTTGATCGCAAGGACGGGCAATCCCACCCCATCGAGAGGCCATCGCCCATAAGCTTGATCGTCATGGCCAGATCACAACGGACCCGTACTGCCAACGTGTCCGCACCCAGCTCGGGCGCGAGGACTAGTCCGCCGTTCCCGACCGTCAACCCTAGCAAGCTCTGCAAAGCATCGAGAGCGGGCGTCACCGCGCCCGCATACACTACAAGACGCCGATCCATCTCCAGGCCCCTGATCGAGGTCTCGATCGCCTCGCAGATCCGTACGCCAATGGCCAGAGCCGGACACAGATGCCCATGCCAAGCGACGGCAGCCTCGACGTTCGATATTGAACTGGTATCCCCCACGCATCACCTCCTCCCCCTAACATACCACACGTCGTGGCTCTCTGGCCATCGCCAGAGCGCCACGACGCTCGTTCCTATCATCAAGTTGCGTCCTTGCGTGACTGTCAACTGCTCCGCAAGGACGCTCGAAATGTCTCGTCAGCCAGCACGCGTCATACGCGTGCCGCATTTCGGACATTCCATCTGGTAGCACGGCGTACCGACCTTGTGGGGCACCTTGTGCCCGCACTGAGGACACACGCATGATCCACCAGGGCCGGCCGATCTGGGACCACCCATGCGGCCTCGACCGCCCCCTCGACCTCCTCCAAACCCTCCTCCGGCACCAGCACCCATCGTTACACCTCCCTTGGCAAGGGACGCTTAACTGCGTCTGCCCCGCCTGTTACGTAGGCGACGTCGACTCCCGCGTCCGCGGCCACCATCGCGCCCCGAGGCGATGTTCGCCACATCCGTCTGGGGCACCTCGGCGTCTGGCGCCTGCAATGCGCCAATCAGGTTCACGACTGCCGGTAGGATGCGCTGCGCTGCCATGATAGCCACGCCCAACCCAGTCACCCAAGCAGGCCTGGACTGTAGGGCCCGTTCCGCCTGCTCAACAGGCACGGTTGCCTTGGACGCCTCTGCTGGTACAGCCGGCTCGCTCACGGTGTACAGCGCGCCCTCCGGACAGGCATCCACGCACACCTCGCAGCCGATGCACCGCGACGCACGCACATGCGCCTTGCCATCCTCGAGGTAGATGGCATCACGCGGACAAGCAGCGACACAGTCACCACATCCCGTACAGCGGTCTTTGTCCACGAACACCACAGTCGTCGTCACGTTTGTGTCTCCCAAAAGGGCGACTACTCGCTCTTTTCCAAATCTTCCAATCGCGATCGGATCGCGTCCAACTGCTGGCTCAGAGCCTCCGCCTGCGCCCTCAGCGCCTCGGCCTCGTCAGCCGGCGCTGGCGCTCCATACGGATAGCCCGACGGCGGGGCGGGAGCATAGCCCGCACGCGCCCATCCGGGCAAGCCGGTAGCATAGTACATGTTCCGCCATCCACGGCCGCCGCCGCCAAAGCCACGCCCACCATAGCCGCCACCCCACGGGTTGGCATAGCCAGGCCGATCATAGCCCGCGCAATAGCCGGCACCACGACCCGTCATCGGTCCCATTCCTGCCGGTCCTGTGCGATCTCCTCTAGGCATCGTATACCTCCTGAAACGCCAACATTGTCATGCCGAACTCGACTCGTGCTCTAGGTCACCCTGGTCGCAAGTCTCTAGAAAGCTCTCTAGCATCTCGGCCGTCGCACGTAGATCGTGCACCCATTCCTGAAGATACTGCCGACCCATAGGGGTGAGCTTGTAGACCCGCCGTGGAGGACCTCCGCTGGATGCCTCATCCCAGTCGGATACGACAGCACCCATCTCTTCGAGATCCCGCAGAATCCGATAGACTCCGCTCAGGTCCGTGGGATAGGCCTCGAGACCCAAGCCCTCCAAGCCGCCTACCAGGGCATAGCCGTGTTGCGGCCCCGCCCTCAGCAGGTGCAGTAAAGCTGGTTCCAGCAAGCGGCGAATCCGACGTGGCTGGGCAGCTCGCCCACGCCCGCGTCCGCCGCCTGGCCCGCCCCGCCCTCGTCCCCGACCAGGCGGCATCTGCCCTCCCAACTATCCCAGAGTGTCCTATATGCATTACACACATAGTATAGGCGTACTGTAGCCCAATGTCAAGTTTGACGATCGCCGCCTGGGGGATTACTTTCCCTGCAAAACACCATGCCATGAGGAGCTCGTTCACCTATGCCCATACTACCAGGGACATCCATCGAGATCGTGCAAGAGGAACTCCCTCGAACGTCGATCCGCCATGCGCTGTTCGATTTCGATGGCACCATCTCGCTAATACGGCAAGGCTGGCAGGACGTCATGGCGCCGATGATGGTGGAAACGCTCCTCCAGACGCCACGACATGAAGGCCGAGTGGCCATCGAGAAACTGGTGCATGAGACCATCGACCGCACCACGGGCCAGCAGACCATCTACCAGATGATGGCGCTGGCCGATCAGGTCCGAGAACGGGGCGGCGAGGCGCTAGCGCCATTGGCCTACAAACAGCAATATCTCGCGCGTCTGTGGGAGCACATCCGCGACCGCGTGGACGGACTCCAATCGGGCCGAATCCCGCGAGAGCGTCTGCTGGTACGGGGAGCCGTCCGGATGCTGCAGCTCCTGGAAGCGCGAGGCGTCACCTGCTATCTCGCTAGCGGCACGGACCGGGACGCCGTGGTGAACGAGGCCCAGGCCTTGGGGGTCGCCCGCTACTTCCAGGGTGGCATCCACGGAGCCCTGGACGATTGGGAGAGCTACTCCAAGGCCAAGGTCATCCGGACGATCCTTGAACAGCATCCCGAGGCATCCGAGGGGCTTGTGACCTTTGGAGACGGTTATGTCGAGATCGAGAACACCGTCCAAGCCGGCGGCATCGCCGTGGCCGTGGCCACCGACGAGGTCAATGGTGGACAGGTGGACCCGTGGAAACGCGACCGGCTCGTTCGCGCTGGAGCACACATCGTGGTACCCGATTTCTCAGAAAGCGAGACCTTACTTGAGATTCTGGAGCAGGGCATGGGGCAGGGAGCCTAATCGTCTCCATCACCCTCATCCTCGCCCCCTTCGGGCAGATCCATGGCCTCCCAGAAATCGGGGGACCACTGGCGCCACGGTGCCCCATCCTCTGGGGCGAGGCGGTAGGTATCCTTGGGGTGACGCGCTAGGAAGGCTAGGTAGCGGACCTTGACCTGATGCGCCAGGGCCCGGGCGCAGTCCTCATCGGCGTGCTCTGGATGCATCACGCCAAACACGTCCATCAGCAATTCGGGCTTGCGGCGCCCCTCCACGGGACGCTCGCGAACGGGACCGAGCACTGCGAACCCGACCACCCCCACCTTGGGAACCATCGCCACCACCGCATCGCGCCAAGGACGCTCGATCCATGGCAAGTAGGCCTCAGCGATAGCATCGGGTTCCTCGGGCAGATTCGCGTCAGGGTGAGCGGCGTTCACCGCAGCGAACAGCTCCGCCACGTCGGCCAAGTCATCGTTCATGCAGATACGGCATCGCGCGGCACGGGGTCCCCTGCCCAGATCCGAATCATTGACTCGCACCCAAGCGAACTTGCGCTCAAGAGCCGCCGGGTAGTAGCTCTCGAGCACATCGTAGCCCACCTTTTTGCCCCAACGGTAGGGTATGCGCGGATCGATGTAGGACTTTAGGCTGGTGTTGAGATTCAAGGTCCGCTTTTTCCAGGCCACGGCCTTTTGCGCGCGGATCTTGCCCAAACTGTGACGTGCTCGCTGCAACCGGTCCTTGGCCTTCTCCACACGGGCCTCGGCGCGTTCGATCTTGCGCGCCTGAACCTCCTCGGCCTTGGCCCGGGTCTCGTCGCTCCTGGCAGCCGCAATGCGTTTGCGAGCCTGCGACTTGGTGCGACGCAACTTGGCTCGATACTCTTTGACCTGATTCCGATACCGCTCTACCCGCTCCTCCGCCTTGGCAATGCGTTCCGCATAGCGCTGCTGTGACCGCTCGAAGGAGGCGGGCGCCTTTTTGGTGTGGTTGCAGAGGATGGCCGCCTCGAGATTGGCATCGGACAGGGCTTTCCACTTGACATACTCGGGATCGGATCGCTTGACCCCCGAGCCGTACAGGCTCTCCTTGACGACCATGGTGGCGTGGTGCGTGCGGAAAACCTTGGCCGAGAGACCCGGCAGCACCTGTGAGAGGTAATCATTCACATCACGGCTGGTAATGTCGGGGAAGAGCTGCGCCTTGGCCTCCCCATCGCCGTTACCGTTGCTGGACGTGGAGGACGGACGCGCGTCCGCGACCAACTCCTCCAGATTCTCCACCACCAACGGCGGCAAGGCCACCGTCTTGTGCCACTCGACCGAGTCCTTCCCCAGGAACTTGAACTCGACCTCGCCCGCGTCGCCCAGCCGAATGTGTTCCGGGCGGAGCGTGGTGGCACCCACCGTATCGGCCTCGTCAGAGTCCTTCTCGTCGCCGACGCGCAGACACAGCTCGTCGATGAGGAAGCAGGCCGTAGCCAGCATCCTCTCGACGCGATCCTCGGACGCCAGCCCCTTGGCGATGTGAGCGCGAACCTCCTCGATCTTGGCCTCGAGCTCATGCGCCTGGTCGAACTTGTCCGCCTCGCGATCTTGTTTCATCGGCGCAGCGTCGCTCAGCCAGATGTACTTGAGCTTGCCCGAAAGCCTGTCCTCCCAACGCGCCACCCAAAGGGCTTCAGGCTCCCAGACGATATCGCCCCAGTCGCCTTCGGGTCGGGGGGCATCGGGACTCAGGTTCAGCGTTACGTCCTGCTGCTTGGCGCCCTCCTTCCAGCGACCCCGCAGGGGATGCTCCCCGCGCCCCATAAAGATGCCCGACGGCTCGGTCATATAGTTGCCAAGCTCTATCTTCTCGCCGTTTACAATGGCATAGCCATACTTGGCCTTGAGCGCCTCCCGCTTGGCCTTGCGTTCTGCAGCGGCGACCTTGCGCTCCTCTTTGGTCATGGCCTCCTTGGCGGCGCGCTCCGCATCGACGCGGGCATAGCATACCGATAGATCGACCTCTTCAGGCGTCAAGGGCTCAGAGAGCCCCAGAGCTTCTGACCAGTCTCGAAAAAAGTTCGCCACGAACACCGCATCCTTGACATAGTCGGTGCCCTTCTTTTTGGCCCACGCCATGATCATCTCTTCTTGCTTGGGCGTGAGTTCCCGTTCCTCGCCACGAATCGTGAGCACAAGCCCCGTAGGTGAGGGGGGATCGGGAATGATGACTCCATTGTGCACAAGCTGTTTAATCAAGCCTCTCTAACCCTCCCCGTCTTGAACGCAACCGTGCCGCCATAACACGACAACTAGGAAAGGATACCATACGGCCTCTAGGCCGCCAAACGGAAGGCGCCTCGCCCCACTGGCTTGACGGATGCGACCTCCCGCCTAAGATGCGCTTCGTGAGTGCTACTGCCACGAGGAGGGATCGCCTTGAACAAGCGAGAGCTCGGAACAAGCGGTATTCCAGTCAGCGTCGTGGGTCTGGGCTGCTGGCCTCTGGGCGGCGGTCCTGGATGGGGCGACATCGCTGAGCAGCAGGCCATCGCCACGATCCACGCCGCGCTGGATCACGGCATCACGTTCTTTGACACGGCAGAGGGCTACAACGCGGGGAACAGCGAGCGCGTGCTAGGGCGCGCCTTGCAAGGCAAGCGAGATCGGGCCGTCGTTGCCACCAAGATATCGCCCAGCAACACGGCTCCAGATACGCTGCGCGCGCACTGCGAGGCCAGCCTGGAGCGCCTGCAGACCGGCTGGATCGATCTCTACCAGATTCATTGGCCGATGCCGGACGAGCGCGTACCCGAGGCACTAGCGACGTTGGCAGAGCTGCAAGCCGAGGGCAAGATACGCGCCATCGGCATCAGCAACCACGGCGTATCGCAGATGCACATCGTCTTGCAAGAGAACGTCCCGATAGTCGCCAACCAGTTGGCCTACAACTTATTGTGCCGCGCCATCGAGTTCGAGATCCTGCCGCTATGCCAGGAACACGACATCAGCATCATCCCGTACATGCCTCTCATGCAAGGGCTTCTGGCCGGTCGCTACCAGTCGCCGGACGATGTTCCGCCGTTCCGTGCCCGAAGCCGGCACTTTTCCAGCGACCGCCCCCAGGCCCGCCACGGGGAACCAGGCGCAGAGCAGGAAACGTTCGAGGCCATCGCCGCCATTCGCGAGATCGCGCAGGACCTCGGCGTACCGATGGCCCAGCTCTCCATCGCGTGGCTGCTGGAGCGCCCTGGTGTCGCGACGGTGATCGCGGGCGCACGGGAGACCTGGCAGGTCGAGGCCAATGCCGCCGCTGCCGGTCTCGAGCTGGCACTCGATACGGTAGAGGCCCTGGACCGAGCCACGGCAACGCTAAAGCGAACTCTGGGACCTAACGCGGACATCTGGCAGGGCGGCGAGAACCGCCGAACGCGCTAGGAACCCGATGCAGATCTCATCCGGGCCATGCCAGGCACTTGACACCAATCATCACCAAGTTATACTCGGGCCAGGTTTTTCATGGGCAAGCCCCGAGACGGTTGCCCCCCCAAGACGAAATATGGAGGTACGCGTTCATGGCTTACTACATCACGGACGAATGCATCCTATGTGGTGCGTGCGAGGCAGAATGCCCTAACGAGGCGATCAGTGAGGGCGAGGACCTGTTCGTCATCGACCCTAACAAGTGCACCGAGTGCGTGGGCTTCTTTGACACACCCCAGTGCTACGAGGTCTGCCCCGTGGAGGCGTGTCTACCGGATCCCGATCACGAGGAGACCGAGGAGGAACTCCTGGCCAAGTTCAAGGCCCTGCATCCCGACATGGAACCGCAATAGGGTTTATTGTCCGTACTTGGGTGCCCTCTCGACGGGAGGGCGCCCTTTGTCTTGTCCCTTGAGAGGATCGCCCCGCGACGCTATAATCGAACCAGCATAGCGATCCGGAGGGACCAGAGTCTCCATGCTACACTCGCGGTGCTCGCGCACGCTATCCGCTAGGCTACCCCTCTTGGGCGCCCTAGCGACCCTGCTGCTTGCCGGGTGTGCAGGCGCGGCGACGCTCACCCCAGAGCCCACCATCGCGCCAGCCCCCACGCCTACGGCAGATCCTATCCAAGCGCTGGAAGGGCACGTCTATGTCATAGAAGCCGATGACGCCCTTTACGGCATTGAGGAGATCCACGCCGAGACCTCGGCCGAGGGGCTCATTGTGCTAAGCGAGATTCAGTTCGCGGGCAGCGACGAGATCGAGAGGCGCACCGCCGTGCTCTCGGGAGCCCTCAATCCTTCCCAGTACACCATCGAGCGCGTCCGGGCCGGGGCGCGATCCTATTGGCTAGGCGTGCGCGAAGAAAGCGGCTTGGCCTGCCTGAGTAGCAACCCAGACTGGTATGGGCCCGTTTTCCATCCTGAGCTAGCCCCTTCGCCAGACGTCATGCTTGAGGGAGCCCCCTCCGCCCTACCTTATGTGCTCATGGCGCTTCGTTTTGCCGGGTTGGGCCTAGATCCGACAGAGTCGGTGCTGCGCCTCCAGACCATGGACATGCTAGAGGACCTACCAGCAGCGCGCCCTCTGGATCTAACCGGCGCGCCAGAGCAAGAGAGCGCGGTCATCGGAACCATCGCGCTCCAGGGTAGCTACTCAGATCAGGAGCCACGCTTCACGCTGTGGTACGAACCCAACCGACGCGTCCTGTACAACGTGAGCATCCCAGCCACTCGCTGGGACATATGGGCTGTGCGCCATCGCCCGGAACTTGCCGGCATGCATCGCGTGACCATCCGCCGCGTCCGAGAGGCCCCCGAGCTTCCCAGCGCGCCGACTCCTCCAGGCCCGGCACGCCAAGAGGTAAACATCCCGACCAATGACGACGCTCAGTTGGCAGGCACGCTGGTGCTTCCCCAAGGGTCGGGGCCGTTCCCCTGCGTTGTGCTGCTGAGCGTAGCCAGCTCGCAGACCCGCTGGGAACCCGGCAACGCATTGGCCGAGCGCGGTTGGGCCGCCCTGAGCTATGATCCCCGCGGCTTGGGGCAGAGCGAGGGCCGACAGGCTCCCGGCGAACTCGAGACGCTTGCCGCCGATGCGCAAGCCGTGACGGCGTGGCTGGCCGAGGATGATCGCATTGCCTCCGACGCCATCTATCTGGTCGGGGTCGCCGAGGGCGCCTATGTCGCCACAACGCTGATGGCCACCAACGCCGATCCGTACGCGGGCGCGATCCTAGCGCCGTACGCTCCGGAAGCTAGCCTGCAGGACCTGGCTCGATGCCAGATTGCCGGAGCTCTCTCCTCCTACCATGGGTGGGATCAGTCGGCGCAAGAACGCTATCTGAATGCGAGCCTGGGGAACTGGCAAGCGTGGCTCTTGGAAGGCGAATCCGAGATCGCACTGCTCGGCAGACGGATTTCGTTGCGAGGTCTGCGCCAGTGGAGTCAGCTCAGCATCGAAAGCCTATGGTCCGGAACAGAGGTACCGATCCTATATATGCATCTTGTCGATTCGCCCTGGGTCTGTGCGGACAGTCTTCCTGAGCTGGACATGCCCAATGTAACCGTGACATTCGTCCAGGCCAACCTCTTGGCTCAGCCATCGCCACTTCCCGAGGAGGTAGCCGACGTATGGATCGACTGGGCAAGCGCGATCAGGAGCGCACCATGACCCACGACCTGAGACGACACAGTCTCCCCGAAGGCGCCTCGCCACTGCGCCGTGCTGTAACCTTATTGACGAGGGCGTCCCATCTGCTGGCTGCCTTGGCGTTGACGGCGTGCTCTATGGCGGCCCCTTTGGTCGCGCCCACGGCTACAAACACCCCCAACCCCACGGCCACGAGCACTGCTACGGCCACCGCTACGCTGACGCCCACGGCAACGGCTACCCCCACCTCAACGCCAACACTGACGCCAACGCCGTCTCCCACGCCCGCACCGCTACAGGTGAGCGTCTCCCTAAACCCCGCGGCGGTGTCCCAAGGCAGCACCTGTCGCCTCATTGTAGAAACCAACCTGCCAGCCAGAGTGGAAGGCGCATACATCTACGGCGACCTGCCGTTTGTATCGGATGACGGTCTTTTCCATCGTACGCTACTCGGCGTCAGCGCCACGGCTGACATCGCGACCCAGCCGGTAACATTGACGCTGCACACCGAGGATGGTCGGGTGCTCACACTGAGCACAGCCATCCAGGTAGTCGCGGGAGACTATAAAGAGGAGTACATCCCCCTGTCCTCCGAGACGAGCAAGCTGCTCGCCCCCGAGATTACCCGGCCAGAGCTGGAGATCATCGCCGCCATCTATGCGACCTATTCGCCACACATTGCGTGGGCGGGAGCGTTCGCCTGGCCAGTCGAACCCCGCATCACATCAGAGTTCGGGACACGGCGAAACTACAACGGTCAGATGACGGGCTTTCACACCGGCCTGGACCTCGGTGCATCGGCGGGGACGCCGGTACTCGCGCCGGCCCCTGGCGTGGTCATTGCAGCGGAGCCGCTACAGGTGCGTGGAAACGCTGTCTTTGTGGATCACGGTGCCGGGGTTGTGTCTGGCTACTATCACCTGACCGATATGGCCGTCCAACCAGGGCAGGCAGTCGTCGCCGGCGACATCCTAGGATCCGTGGGGAGCACCGGTCTCTCCACCGGAGCACACTTGCACTGGGAGATGCGCGTCCTGGGGGTTGCCGTCAATCCGGTCGAATGGATCGAGATGACGGGAGACTGGTAAGCACTGCACCCCCGTATCATTGAAAAGCCCGCAGCAGGAGGTCAGAGGTGCTGGATACGCGGCAAGGTCAACGCCCTCTCGTCATAGCGCATCGCGGCGCTTCTGCCGAGGCGCCTGAGAACACCCTGGCAGCCTTTCAGGCTGCCGCGCGTGCCGGCGCAGACGGCATCGAGCTCGATGTCACCATGTGCGCCTCTGGCGACGTCGTGGTCATCCACGATGACACTATCGATCGCACCACCAACGGCTCTGGCCGGGTGCGCGATATGAGCTTGGAGACGCTACGCTTGTTTGACGCTGGGCGCTGGTTTGACGCTCGGTACGAGGGACAAGTCATACCCACGCTAGCCGACGTCGTCGACCTGGTGAGCGAATCCTTGTTCATCAACATTGAGATCAAACCTACGGGGCTCAAGGATGAGGGGCTAGAGGATGGCGTGATCGACCTCGTCCGCCGTCGCGACATCAGCCATCGCGTGCTGATTTCATCCTTCAACCCGATAGCCCTGTGGCGCGTACGACGTCGCGCTCCCGAGCTGCATCGCGCACTGCTCACAGCGCCCAATATGCCCCTGCTTCTCGCAAGCGGCTGGCCGGCCGTCCTGGTACAGCCCTATGCGCTGCATCCGCACTACAGCCAGGTCGACGATGGCTACGTGCAACGCGCCCACCAACGTGGCCTCCAAGTCAATGTGTGGACGGTGGACGATCCACAGGAGATGCGCCGCCTCTACCACCTAAACGTAGATGGCATCATCACGAACCATCCGGCCCGCCTACGCACAGTCTTGGAGCAAGTAGCCGAGGAGGGAGGATAACCACCCATGACTGAAAACCAAAAAGAACACCCCTTGGTACAACTGGCGCGACGCGCCATCGAGGCCTATGTTGCCCGCGGCGTCAAGATAGCGCCTCCCGAGTCTCCCAGCCCTCTCATGCAGCAGCGGGCGGGGGCGTTCGTCTCGTTGCACAAGAACGGCGCCCTACGCGGGTGCATCGGCACCATCGAACCCACACAGCCCACGTTGGCTCAGGAGATCATCGCCAACGCCATCAGTGCCGCCAGCCGGGACCCTCGCTTTGCGCCCGTGACGCCGGACGAGTTGGAAGACCTGGATATCTCGGTGGACGTACTCGAGCCGCCCGAGCCCATCAGCTCCATGGACGAGCTGGATCCCAAGCGGTACGGCGTTATCGTCGAGCGCGGTCGGCGCCGGGGCTTGCTCCTCCCCGACCTAGAGGGGGTCGATACGCCAGAGTAGCAGGTCCACATCGCCTTGAGAAAGGCGTGGATCGCGGCCGACGAGCCCTATGCCATGTATCGGTTCCGGGTGACACGGTACCACTAGCGACTACTCGCGCTCCAGAATCTCGACGTGCACGT
>JBNGEB010000041.1:11300-13918 GCA_049975585.1 Anaerolineae bacterium | reverse complement strand
ACTCTACACTGGTTTATCTGATATACATTTATCGTAAGGCCTTTGTATCTTTCAAGATGGGCTATACATGCGCGATGGCCTGGGTGTTGTTTATCCTGATTCTGATACTGACGATCATCCAGTTCAAGACGGCATCGCTATGGGTGTACTATGAGGCTGAAAGGACACCTGGACGATGACACTAATGAAGCCTCGATCTTTGTCACTTGGCAAGGCGCTTCGTCGAATTGGCGTGCACCTGATTCTGCTTGCTGGCGCGACCTTTTTCGTGTTGCCGCTGATCTTTCTGGTCTCGACATCACTCAAGGCATCGCGCCAGCTTGCCAAGTTCCCCCCCGACCTGATCCCGAATCCGTGGATATGGCGCAACTATCCCGATGTGTTCTTTTACGTGCCGATGCAAAAGTACTTTTTGAATACGATCAGGATCGTCATTCCGACGATTATGGGGGCTATACTCCCATCATCACTGGCTGCTTATGCTTTCGCTCGAATGCGGGCGCCAGGGAAGGATCTTGTATTTATGGTTCTTTTATCAACCATGATGCTACCGGGTATCGTTACATTGATTCCGCTGTATATAATCTTCTCAAAGATTGGTTGGGTTGGTAGCTTCAGGCCCTTAGTGATACCTGTGCTAGCTGGCAGCCCGTTCTATATCTTTCTGCTGCGTCAGTTCTTTATGACCATACCGATGGAACTCGAGGACGCTGCGTTGATTGATGGGTGCGGGCGATTCCGTATCTGGTATAGCATCATGCTGCCTCTGGCCAAGCCGGCTTTGGCGACGGTGGCAGTGTTTGCGTTCATGGGGGCTTGGAACGACTATATGGGCCCTCTGATCTACTTGGGCAATCGGGAACAGTACACGCTGTCTCTCGGACTGCAAGTTTTCGTGAGTAGCCACGGGTCAGAGTGGGGCATGCTCATGGCGGCCTCAACCATGATGGTGCTGCCCGTCATCATCTTGTTCTTCTTTGCTCAGAAGAGCTTCATCCAGGGTATCACGATGACGGGCATCAAGGGCTAGTAGAGACCTTTCGTCGACGCCGAGCCGTTTCTTGATAGAACGGGAGATGATGGATGGGATTGTACGAGGATAGGATCAAGGCACTGACGTTCGACCACCCGGATGCTATCCCGGTGGGCGTGAGCATACTGCCCGCAGCCTGGATGAAACATCGAGATGCGCTACAGGAGATCGTCGACCGTCACCCGATCATCTTTGGTGATCAGACGCGTGACAAGCGGGACTATGATGCTGTGTCAGGCACGTATGTGGAAGGAACCCATGTCGACGCGTGGGGCTGCGTCTGGGAGAACGTGGCGCACGGGATGGAGGCGATTGTCACCAAGCATCCGGTGCCCACGCGGGCGGATGTGCACAAGCTCAAGCCACCCGTAGAGGACGCTGGGCTGCCCCACGGCTTCATGTACCTCCGCCTCGCCGATCTCCGCGGATTCGAGGAGATCATGATGGACTTTGCCGAGGAGCCGCCAGAGCTCCAGATGCTGATCGACATTGTCCTCGAGTACAACCTACGTCAGGTGGCGTTACGTCTCGAAACGCTCACCGACGAGGACCGGATCGTCTATTTTGGTGACGACCTAGGGATGCAGACCAGCCTGCCCATGAGCCCGCGAAAGTGGCGCAAGTATCTGAAGCCTTGTTTCGCGGCCATCTACAAGCCGGTGTGTGAGTCTGGACGCTATGTGTACATGCACACGGACGGCCACATCCTGGAGATCATCCCCGATCTGATCGATTGCTGCGTGAGCGTCGTCAACCCGCAGGTAGGCGCCAACGGTCTGGATGCGCTCGCTGAGGTGGCCAAGGGGCGCGTGTGTCTCGATTTGGATCTGGATCGACAGATGTTCCCCTTCTGCACGCCCGAAGACATTGATGCCCATGTGCGAGAGGCGGTCGAGACGCTGGGCGCGCCAGAGGGAGGGCTTTGGCTGAAAGCGGAAATTGGCCCGGATGTGCCACTGGAGAACGTAGAGGCGATCTGCCAGGCTCTGGAGCGGTATCGGGGGTACTTTAGCTAGGGGGTAGCTGACACCTAGATCCAGCTGGGCTGCCTTCTGGTTTTGTCGCTGGTGTTGCTCCCACAGGACGACCATGCGAGCTGAAGGCCGATGACTCGGCCGCAACGCGTGTGATCAACTGCGAGGTTCACGTATCCGTTCTGTTCTTACTCATTTGGGAAGGAAGTGGATCATGGTCGGCCCGAGAACGGAAAAGACGAGAGTCTATGTGGCGTTTCTACGCGGGGACTTTCCGGGGATGTTTCCCTCGCCCCCAGGGTTCGATGCCTACCGAAGGATGCATCCCGACGCCCCGGTGATGACGAACGACGACATCCTGGCAAGGCTTCGTGACGAATGTGCTCGGGTTGAGCTCGTGGGGACCGGTGAGCCCCTAACGGCCGAAGAGGCAATCCGAGAGGTGCATAGGCAGAAGGCGGATCTGGATGGATTGCTCGTCTTTGCGGCGCCTCATCACGAGATACCCGCTGCATTGCTGGACCCGCTGCCGGCCATAGCGGTGGAACCTTTGCTGGGATGGTGCCCTACCGTTCCGTTCCATGCCTTCAAGGGGCGAAAGGTTCTCACAT
>JBNGEB010000041.1:0-11290 GCA_049975585.1 Anaerolineae bacterium | reverse complement strand
ATCGTGTCTGCCGGTTCGCTATCGCGACAAGGACCCGAAAGTCTATGCGCGGAGAATCGCCGACATCACGGGCAAGCTGCGGCTGATCGACGCGATCGCCAGGATGAGACAGCTACGCGTTCTGGTCGTCACGGACCTGCCTCCGCTAGGCTACTTTGAGCCGATGAATGAGCAGTTCGATTCGACCAGAGAAGAATACGACCGAGTGTATGTTGAGAATCTCCGCAACGTCTTTGGGACGGAGCTTGTGGCTGTACCACAAGAGCGCCTGTTCGACAAGATAGCCACCGCGAGCGAGCCAGACGCGCGAGAGATCGCCGAGGGGTGGATCAAGGGGGCAGTCGCGCTTCGCGGCACCAACGAGAGCGAGGTAATCAAATCAGCCAAGCTCTATCTGGCGATGAAAGAGCTCATGGCGGAGACCGACTGCCAGGCCATCACGACGGAGGGCTTTGGTTGGCCACCGCGGGGATATGATGAGGCGAACGCAAGGGGTATCCCGTCGCAAGGTCTTCCTACGTCGCAGCTTCTGACCGATGGCATTGTGGCTGCCTCCGAGACGCTGGTGGATTGCTTACTCACGCAGCAGCTTGGCCTGTGGATCACCGGCAGCGCGGGCCTTCTGGGCGACTATAGCATCGATTTCGCCACCGATACGGCGATTCTTGCCCACTGTGAAGGCACCTTCAGACCCTACGCCGATGATCGAAGGACGCCGTATACCATCAGGAACCTGCCCATGGTGGAAGAGAACACAGGTGGGGCCTGCGCACAGCCGCACTATCCGATAGGCGAGACCGTGACGGTTGCCAAGCTGAGCATGTATCGGAAACGGCTATCGCTGTTCAGTGGCGAGACGGTGTCAGGCGAGGATCTCTTTCCCTACTGGGCAGATATCCTCGGCAGGAGCAAGGTGGCCGTGCGCACCGATGCCAAGGCGTTGCTCGAGAACGTGGATTGGGAGACCTACGGCAACCACCGTGTGGTTCTGTTTGGTGACCATCGCCAGCAGCTCAAGGACATGGCCAAGCTGATCGGCTTTGAGGTCTTTGAGAAAGACAAGCTCTAGCGGCGCTAGGCGATACCAGAAAGCTCTCATCGAGCGAGCTCATCCCATAGGCACGGACAAGAGGCGGCTCACCTGGGTGAGCCGCCTCTTGCTGCATACGCCTCACATCGCTAGCGGTCCGCGATCGTGCCAAATGGCGCGAGTATGTGCACGTTAACTATTGACATCTCACATATAGGAGGTATAATAAAAATGGAGCTTGGTCCGAGCTTGCCCTTTCATAGAGTTGGAGTGGCCGAGCTTGGGCAAGCTGACCTGCGAATGGATCTCAAGTTCTCTGGGAGGTACTGGATATGCCTGGATTCGATGGCACGGGTCCCGCGGGCGCAGGCCCGATGACGGGAGGCGCCAGGGGGTGGTGCTCGCCCTATGGCGTGCGCTATGGCGGAGCGTATCGATATCCTCGTGCCGCGTACCCTGCCTATAGCCCCTATCGCCGACCGTTCGGGTTCGCCCGACCGCGGTTTGGTCTCGGATGGGGTGCGCGAGGTGGCTGGGGTAGAGGTCGCGGCCGAGGTCGCTGGTAGAGGAGGTTTGCATCATGCCTTTGGGAGATGGCACAGGCCCGATGGGAATGGGCCCGATGACAGGTCGAGGAGCAGGTTACTGCGCCGGCTATGGCGCGCCTGGCTACCTGAACCCCGCGTTTGGCCGGGGATGGTGGCGAGGCGGTGGCTGGGGCAGAGGTTGGTGGGGCGCCGGCCGAGGCTTGGGTGCAGGTTGGTGGCGCTTTGGCTACGCGCCCGCTTGGGGTGCGCCGGCCTATGGGTACGCGCCCTATGGTTCTCCCCTCACCAAGGAGCAGGAGGCGAACGTCCTGCGGCAGCAAGCCGATCTGCTCACCAAGTCGCTGCAGACAATCAACCAACGGCTTGAGGAACTGGAGAAGGAGGACTAGCCTAAAGACCCCTTCAGGTCACTAGCTGTTTCTTGGCCTTGGACTGACCGAGAGCGCTGTCGGACGGATGCGCTTTGAGGCATTCGCTTGACCGGCTCCCCCTCAAGGAGGATAGCTCGTTCGAGCGTTACGTCTCAGGACGCACCGTCCCTCCGCACTCGCCATGGAGCGTTGGTGGCACGTTGTGGTGGCGGACGTTGGAGGTAGTGACGTGCGTCTCGGGCGATGTCACGTGTTGGTAGGCGCCGGGCTGCTCCTGCTGGCCGGATGTACGGCTTCTTTCGGGACTAGCACGCCGACGAAAGCACTGCCTCCCCTTCAGCCTTCTTTCACGCCTCAGCCGATGCCATCCTCGACGGCAACGCCTACAGAGATTGCAACAGCCATGGCCAGTCCAACCGTGGTTCCGACAAAGGAGCCTATCGTGCTCACGATTCTGTATGACAATTACCCCTACGACGACCGTTTGCGCACGTCGTGGGGGTTTTCGTGTCTCGTGGAACGAGGCGGTCTACGTGTGCTGTTTGATACGGGCGGGGACTCACCGACGCTGCTTGCCAACATGGAGGCGCTGGGCGTCGACCCCGGTAATCTGGATGCCATCGTGCTTTCGCACATCCACGGCGATCACGTCGGCGGCCTAGACGGCGTCCTGTCTCGGAATGAGGACACGGTAGTTTATGTGCCACAATCGTTCCCTTTACGCTTCAAGGATGATGTGCGTAGCAGAGCTGGCCTCGTGGAAGTGGGCGGTCCGATGCGGATTGCCGAGGGCGTGCGGACCACCGGCGAGCTGGGCGGCGCGATCAAGGAGCAGGCGCTTATCGTGTCCTCGGCAGAGGGCGTGATCGTGATCACCGGCTGTGCCCATCCTGGCGTCGTGAATATCGTCGCCAAGGCGAAAGAGGTGTCCGGTGAGCCAATCGAGCTCGTCATGGGCGGCTTCCACCTGAGCGGAACTGGCCAGGCTGGCATTCGGAGCATCGTGGACGACTTTCAGGAGTTGGGGGTCCATCGCGTGGCGCCTACGCACTGTTCGGGCGATCTGGCTCGGCGCATGTTTAAAGAGGCCTATGGTGATGCGTTCGTGTCAGCAGGTGCGGGCTTGAGACTAGAGATCGAACAGTAGCGGCGGTGACGAGCCGGCCGGGCGTGTCGGAACGGATCGGGTTGTTGCCAGCGTGTTGCTTTGGGTGGGACGTAGCGTGATCTCGCCAACGAGGTATCATGAGAGGAGTCAGCCATGAGAGCTTTGGATACCAAAGTACGCGTCCAGCCAGTGTTTGCGCAGCTACTCCACAGCGCTCCCTACGAGGGGCCGTGCCGGGTGGGCCGCAAGGAGGATCTGGCGCCAGAGGCTGAACGCGAACGTGGAAAGGAGGGCTTTCAGGCCTCCGTCGCGGAGCTGCGTGCGAACCTGAGCGATGACGCCGAGCTCTTGGAGCCCGCCTACCTGGAGTGGCACGACGATTTCGTACTGCCCGAGTCCGAGATCGCCAAACTGGCGCCCGATGTGTATGAAGCGGACCTCGTTCTGTGGCTGCCCTCTGGCTTGGGGCAGTACCCCGCCATCAGCGTCGCCAATCGCTACGGCAAGCCCGTGGGCACGCTGGGCTGGGTCGGCAGCATTGACATCATCGCCTACTTGAGGTCGCGCGGCATGGAGGGCTATGCCTTCCTGGACTATGAGGACCTGAACCGCGTGCTCTCGCTGTTGCGGGTGCGCAAGGCGTTTCGCCACACGCGCTTCCTGGTGGCCACCGAAGGCAACCCAACGGTGCCTACTGGAGTGGTGAGCAGTATCTGGGACCTGGAGGGCTTGAGAGCTCGGTATGGCGTGGACCATGCCTATGTGTCGGCTAGCGATATCATCGCTGGGATGGATCAGTTGAGCGAGGCCGATGAGCAAGAGGCCGATGAGCTGACGGCCAAGCTTGCCGACAACGCCCAGGCCGTGCACATGACTCGGGATGACCTGCTGCAGTCGGTGCGCTTCTATGTGGCAACGAAAAGGGTCTTGGACAAGTACGAAGCCAACGCCTTTGTGGTCCCCTGCTTTGAGGTCTGCGCCAAACAGATCATGGAGCAGAAGAGAGTGACGTTCTGCTTGACCCACTCGTTGCTCAAGGACCAGGGCATCCCGTCGGCCTGCGAGGCTGACGCCAACGTGCTGATGGCCATCGCTCTACTGATGTACCTGTCGCGCAAGACCGCCTATATGGGGAACTCGCATCTGGTGGATCGCGAGGAGAACATCCTCGGCATTCACCACGACGTGCCTGGCCTAAAGATGAAGGGGCTTGACGCGCCGGACCTGCCCTACGAGATCAGGAACTTTACCATGGGCGGATGGGGAGCGACCCTTCGCTACGACTTTGCCCGGGATCGTGGGGCTCCGGTGACCATGGCGCGTTTCGATCCCACGGGCAGGAAGGTGCTCGTGGCCAAAGGCGAGATTGCCGGGGGCGCGGGCTTTGACAAGGTCGGGTGCGCTTTGACCGTTCATGTCAAGGTACGGGACATTGTGGATCTCTACCGCAAGGAGATGGGTTTCGGACATCACCTGGCCATGGTGTACGGGGACTATGTGGGACAGGTCCGTGACCTTGGCGAGATCATGGGTTTTGAGGTGGTCGAAGCATAGGGTCGGAGAAGGAGATTCAGATGGAGACGAGAGTTCAGGTGGTGTTTCCGGCGAATCAGCCGGACCGGCCGTCGTGGCCCTACATCAACTATGACGTCGAGAAGCGGTCGCAGGAGGTGATGGGGCTACTGCAGGAGCAGCTTCCGGAGATAGCCTTCACACCGGTCGTGTGTCGCACCAAAGAGGAGGCGGAGGCGGCTCTGCAGGGCGGGACATACGACGGCTATCTGGTGTGCATGACCGCACTGTGGACAGGTGTGGAAGAGCACTACCTGCGCCACGCTCGGCCGCTGATCGTGGCGGATGAGCTCTACTCGGGTTCGGGCGGGTTCCTGCGGCTGCACTCGATGGTCCAGAGCGAAAAGCTGCCGGTGGTGACGGTGGCTTCGTCGGACCCACAGGACATCATTGACGCCGTGCGCCTGTTCCAGGTCCAGCGGAGAATGCGAGAGACGCGCATCCTGGTCGTCGCGGACCGCGAGACGTGGGCCGCCGACCAGCGCATGATCGATGGCATCCGTGACATCTTTGGCACCGATGTGGTACGCATGAAATCCGACGAGCTGCACGAATACTATCACGCCGTCGATGCTGACGAGGCCGAGGCGTGGAAGGAGCGCTGGATCCGAGAGGCGGTCAAGGTGGTAGAGCCGGATGAGGCCGAGATCGGTCGATCGGCGCGCATGTACCTGGCCCTTAAGGCGGCCATGAAGGCCAAGGGAGCCGATGCGGTCACGGTGGACTGCTTGGGCCTCTACTATGCCGGCAAGTTGCTGGCGTACCCGTGCATGGGCTTTTTCCAGCTCAACAACGAGGGATCGACGGGCGTCTGTGAGGCCGATCTCGACTCGACGCTTACGCAGCTTCTCATCCGCTTTGCGACAGGCAGGCCTGGCTATGTGTCCGATCCGGTGATCGACACGGCCACCGATCAGATCATCTATGCCCATTGTGTGGCAACCAACCGGGCCTTTGGCCCCGAGGGCTTGAGCAACCCGTACATCATCCGCTCGCACGCAGAGGATGGCAAGGGCGCTTCCGTGCAGTCGCTGCTGCCTCTGGGCCACGAGGTCACGACCGTCAAGGTGAGCGTCAGGAACAAGGCCTTTGCCGTTCACAGTGGCAAGGCGGTGGCTAACGTCGATGATGACAAGGCCTGCCGCACCAAGCTAGCGTCCCAGGTGGACGCGCGCAAGATCCTGGACAACTATCATTCGGAGCTGTTTGGGTGGCATCGGGTAACGTTCTACGGCGACTATCGCGAGCTGTTCGTGGAGTTGGCCACGCTCTACGGTCTGGGCGTTCTGGTGGAAGACGAATAGGCAAGGCAAGCTGGCGGTTTGGAGGCTTGCTGACTGGCTGAGACTCGTCGATGTGGGGCGCCTTGGCCGATGGGTCCGGTGCCCCAACACGTTGTCGGACTAGTCAATGCGGCATCGCGCCGACACAGGCGCTAGGCATATTGAGTTTCAGGGGCGCTGGATAGGCACTCTTTGAGGAGGTAGCGATGAGGGACACGGCCAGGATCTATGTGGCGTTCACGTCGGAGGGATTAGGGGGCAGTGCGCAGACGTTCAGCCTCCACCATCCCGATACGAGAGTGTTGAACAATGAGGAGTTGCTCGACGAGCTACGTCAGCGCTGTGAGGGCGTCGAGTTCGTCGGCACGACCGAGGTGGCAGATGCGGCCTATGTGCTGGGCAATGTCAAGGGACAGCGCTCCGGACTTGACGGGGTCCTCTACTTTGGCGCGCCGCCGGAGGACCTGCTGGCGTTGGGGCTACCGGTGGTGGCCGTGCATCCGCTCTGGGGCCAATGGCAGTACCCTTTCCGCGCTTATGAAGGTAAGGTGCTGACGGCCACGCTGCCCGTTATTCCCGATGCGTCTGCGGACAGGTTCGAGGCGCGGCTTGACGCGGTGGCGCGCAAGATCATGCAGATCCGTACGGCAGCGCGCATGCGTGGCCTGCGGATCCTGTGCATCACGGACAAGCCGGTATTGGGCGAGTACGAGCCCGGTGCTCGTCAGTATGCGGCTGAGGGCTGGGAGGGCTACGAGCGCATCTATCTGAGCCATCTTGCAGAGCTTGGGGCCGAGATGGTGGTCCGGCCACAGGCCGAGATGGTGGCCAAGCAGAAGGCGGCCTCTGACGCAGAGGCTGCGGCGATCGCGCAAAAGTGGATCGCCGAGTCCGAGGGCATGCGAGGCACGAACGAGACCCAGGTGCGGGAATCCGCCAAGCTCTACCTGGCCATGAAGCAGATGATGGCCGAGTACGACTGTGACGCCATCACGACCGAGGGCTATGGCTTTTTCATGTACTATCCCGGTGGAACGATCCCCTCGCAGGGATTGCCGTCGTCGCAGTTTTGCACCGATGGCGTGGTGGCGACATCCGAGACGCTGATCGACTCTTTGGTGACGCAGCAGTTCGGTCTGTGGCTCACGGGGAGCACCGGCTTTAACGGCGACTATATCGTCGACGTCGAGAACAACAAGGCGTACATTGGCCACTGCGAATGCCCCTTGAATCCCTACGGGGACGAGCGGCGGGCGCCTTACGTGGTCAGGAACCTGCCCCAGTGGCCGGTCGATCAGCAGGAGATCGGCGGGGCGTGCGTGCAGGTCAATCTCCCTGATGACGAAATTGTCACCGTCGCCAAGATGAGCGTCCATGACCGCAAGCTGTCGCTGTTCACCGGGCGGACGGTGTCTGGGAGCGACCTCTTCCCAGGATGGGAAGATATCCTGTGTCGCACCAAGCTGGCCATCGACGTGGACGCTGGCAAGCTCTTTGAGCGGCTCGACTGGCAGACCTTTGGATGGCACCGGGTCGCGTTCTACGGCGATCACAGGGAGGCCTTCCGCGAGCTGGCTACGGTGCTTGGGTACGAGACGGTCGAGGAGGACCGCTGAGGGACCGCCGCTGTGAGTCAGCCTGACATGACGCGTCAAGCACGCCTGACAAGCTGCGCGCCTTTGTGATCCATCGTTGCCGATCTGCGGGCAGAGCGCTATGTTTGTGGATCGAGCTGACGTGCGTTGTTGGCTGCGCTGTCGCCAGCTAGATCATGCACCTATCAGTGAATCGTCGCGCTCATCGAATGGAGGCATCTGTGAATCGGGGAGATCTCATTGCTATTGGCGTTGACGGCGATGGCCGCATTTGGAAAGGCCACTTTGGCATGGCGGCCGAGTATCACCTGTTCGACCGAGCAGGCGGGCTGATGGAAAAGCGTGCCAATCCGCACGGGGTAGGCGCCGGGAAGCGCAAGGACCATAGTGATCCTACACTGATCATGGATCTGCTGCCCGAGTGCACTACCTATATCGCTCGGCGGATGGGAAAGCAGAGCCAGCAGAGGCTCATCGAGCTGGGCGTAGAGACGATCACAACCGACGAACCGGATCCTCTGCTCGCCCTAGCCGCCTATCTCGACGCATCCTGAGTCTGTAGACGCCGGCACGCGCTGCCAAGCAGCGGCGTGGGCCTGACCAAAGGCGCGTGATGGGGCACCAAATGGCGGGAAGAGACGCGCCTCTTGGGGGCGCGTCTCTCTTTCTGCCTGGAGCCGGTGCTTGGCCAGTCCTTGGATTCAGCGTTTCGGCTTGTAGTGCTCCAGGGATCCGTCGGCCACAGGGGCGACTTGCTCCAGGAGGGCGGTCGCCTGTGCGGCGGGCATGGGTTCCCACGTCCGGACTAGCTCTAGGTTATGATGCAGCAACTCCACCGAATCGATGCCCAAAACCAGGCTGTCGATGGCCTGGGAGAGCGTCCAAGCGATGGCCTGGTCCGGTGGTACGTCGGTCTTGAAGAGATCGCCCCCGCCCAGACTCTTCATGGCGATGGCGCCAATCTCCCGACGCCGGAGCACAGGGAGTACCTGTTGCGAAAAGCTGTCATAGTGATAGTCTAGCAGATTGACGGGCATCTGCACCGTGTCCCAGGAAAAGCGTTCCAGCATGCGCAGGTGCAGGGAAGGCGAGGTGTGCCCCGTGAAGCCGATGTAGCGAATCCGGCCACGCGCGCGCGCCTCCAGAGCCGCCTCCAAAGCGCCTTTGCTCACGATGTCGTGGATCTGCTGCTCGTTGCTGATGGCGTGGAACTGGAGGACGTCTATCACCTCGGTACCGAGCCGGCACAGGCTCTCCTCAAGCTGCTCCTCAAAGGTCCGCCGATCCCGGCCATGGTTCTTGGTCATGAGCAACACGCGATCACGGTAGCCATCCTGCAACGCCTTGCCCATGACGCGCTCGCTCTGGCCGTCGTTGTAGCACCAAGCGTTGTCCAGAAAGTTGACGCCCTCATCGATGGCCGTCCGGATGATGCGGATGCCCTCCGCTTCTGTGAGGCCCTTGGCGATGTGGTACCCGCCGATCCCCAGGATGGTCACAAGCTCGCCCGTGGCCCCAAGGGAGCGCATTGGGATGCCGTTGCTGCGCCTGGTCTGCTCCATGTTGGCTCCCTCTTTTGCTGAGTAGATCATGCTCAGGAGTCAGTCTATCGACCGGGGCGGGGTTGTCAATGCTCAGAGACCCGGCGTCGGTTGTGACGGCCACTCGCTGTGGTATAATGTTGGAAGGAGGTTATGCCATGGGCGAGAAGAAACGGTTGATGCTGATCGACGGACATGCGTTAGCGTACCGGGCGTATCATGCCATTCAGCCGCTAACCAGCCCCTCTGGCGAGCCCACCAATGCCGTTTACGGTTTTGCCAATACGTTGTACAAGGCGATCGAGGACCTGGAGCCCGACTATGTCGTGGCGACGTTCGATGTAGGCGAGACCTTTCGCCATCAAGAGTTCCCCGAGTACAAGGCAAACCGTGCCGAGACGCCAGACGATCTCCGTGCGCAGTTCGACCGTATCCATGAGCTGGTCGAGTCGCTCGGGATCCCCGTGGTGACCAAAGAGGGCTACGAGGCCGATGACGTGCTGGGCAGTCTGGCGCGCAAGGCCGGCGAGGCCGGTCTGGAGACGGTGATCGTGACCGGCGATACGGACATCTTTCAGCTTGTCGAGCCGGACACTCGCGTGCTAGCTCCAACCGGCGCGTTCCGCGAGACCCAGCTTTGGGACGAGAAGGCTGTCCGCGAGCGATACGAGCTGGATCCCCAGCAGTTGGCCGATCTGCGTGGGCTGATGGGCGATTCCTCTGACAACATCCCTGGCGTCAAGGGCGTAGGGGTCAAGACAGCGACCAGGCTCCTGAAAAAGTACGGCACTCTGGAAGAGGTATACAAACATCTCGATGAGGTGACGTCGACCAGGTTCCGCAAGGCGTTGGAGCAGGGCAGGGAAGAGGCCTTTCTGAGTCAGCATCTGGCGACCATCGTGCGCGATCTCGATCTCCCGCTTGACCTCAAGGCAGCCGAGTGGGGCCACATGGATCGTGATCAGGTCATGGACCTGATGCGGCGGCTTGGGTTCCGCTCACTTATGGAGCGCATTCCTGGTGCCGTGCAGGACGCGCCGGCGCAACTGAGCATGTTCAGCGAGGTAAGAGAGGTCGACGAGCCGCCGGCCGAGGGCGAGGAGGAGAGCGCCTATTGCGTGGTGGACACACCTGCCAAGCTGCAAGAGCTGGTCGGTTTGCTGCGCGAGGCCAAATTGGTGGCTGTGGACACCGAGACCACCACGACCGACGCCATGCGCGCGCGGTTGGTCGGGATCTCGCTGGCAGACATGCCGGGCCGCGCCTACTATTTGCCGGTGGGTCATGATCCCCGAACGCATCGCGGTCCGCAGCTCGATCTGGGGCAGGTTCGCGAGCTACTAGGGCCGCTGTTGGCCGATCCCCAGCTTCCCAAGGCTATGCACAATGCCAAGTACGACATCATGGTGCTGGCCCGTCACGGTTTGCCGGTGGAGGGGTTGCTCTATGACACCATGCTGGCAGCCTGGATTCTGGAGCCAGAGGGCCGCGGCATAGGCCTGAAGACCCAGGCGTTTCAGCGCCTGGGTGTGATGATGCAGTCCATCGATGAGCTGATCGGATCGGGTCGCAACCAGCTCACCATGGACGTTATCCCTGTGGCCAAGGCGGCGCCATATGCTTGCGCCGATGCGGACATGACGTTGCGCCTCACGGACGTGCTAGAGCGCGAGCTCCGCGAGCACAACCAGTGGGAGCTCTTTACCGAGATCGAGATGCCCCTGGTGCCGGTCTTGGTCGCGATGGAGACGCGTGGCATGGCGGTGGATCGAGAGTACCTGGGGCGCATGTCCGCAACGTTGGAGGCCAAGGTCCAGGCTCTGGAGCAGCGGATCTATGAGCTGGCGGGACATCCGTTCAACCCGAACTCCACGCAACAGTTGGGCCAAGTGTTGTTTGACGAGCTCGGCCTGCCGGTCCAGCGCCGAACCAAGACCGGCTACTCGACGGATGCCCGGGTCATGGACGAGCTCAAGGACATGCATCCGATCGTCAACCTTATTTTGGAGTACCGTTCCCTGGTAAAGCTCAAGGGCACGTATGTGGACGCGCTGCCTGAGCTCATCAACCCCGAGACTGGTCGCATTCACACGTCGTTCAACCAGACGGGAGCGAGCACGGGTAGGCTCTCGTCTAGCGATCCTAATCTGCAGAACATCCCCGTGCGCACCGAAGAGGGGCGCCGCATCCGCGAGGCCTTCGTCGCCGATGAGGGCAAGGTGCTGGTCTCCCTCGACTATTC
>JBNGEB010000040.1:0-14063 GCA_049975585.1 Anaerolineae bacterium | reverse complement strand
TCCCGGGGCCGCTTGACGCGTCATCTCGACATTGCCCAGTTGTGGGAATCCGCGCTAGGTCTGGAACGCTGGGTATCGGTTACCAACGAGTAGTCAGCAAAACATAGGAGGGAGCGGAATCATGACGACGGCGTTAGTAGCTTGGGCTATCCTAGGGTATCTGGCCGGGTCGATCTCGTTCGCGTGGCTCCTGGGACGCCTGCGCGGCATGGATATGCGACGCTATGGCAGCCGCAAGCTGAGCGGCTCTAACGTGTACCAGTTCCACGGGACGGCGGCCATGGTCGGTGTGGGCATCCTCGACGTGGCCAAGGCTGCCCTTCCGGCCTGGGCTGCGCTGGTGCACGGACCAGGTCGGTGGGGCGCGGTAGCTGCAGGGCTTGGAGCGACCGTCGGGCACAACTGGTCGGCCTATCTCGGCCTCAAGGGAGGTCGCGGCGTTAGCACCGGCTTGGGTATGCTGCTGGTCGTCTTTTGGCCCGGAGCGGCTTGGGTGCTGGGCTGGTTGGCGCTGGGCCGCACCTGGCCGTCGCGCGCCGCCCTTGTCGGCTATCTGGGCATTCTTTTGCTGCCGGCGTTTGCCCTATTCATGGCGGGAGATGCGCCGGCGGTCTGGGGAAGCGGGGGGTTCGCTGTCGTGACGACGGCCAAGCGCCTGGAGGGCAACCGCGAGCCGCTCCCCCCGGGCGAGACGTGGGGTCGCGTGCTGTGGCGGAGGCTGTGGCTCGACCGTGACGTGACGGACGCCGACAGTTGGGCGGCACGACGGCCAACGCTCCACGAGGACGCGTTGGGCGAGTAGCCGCCGGATAGCCAAGGCTGGGGGATGAGGCATGCTTCGCATCGAACAAGCTCTTCACGACGTACCGCGCACCTATCGGCCCCTGGTGGCCTATGCCATGAACGCTCCGCTGGAGCGTGACGCGCTGCGAGAGCGCGTCAGTTGGTTCCACGAGATCGGCTATGGCGGGCTGATGCTGGTTCCCTGGCCAGGCCTGCCCAACGCATTCATGGATGATGCCTGGCTAAAATCGGTGGGGCAGGTGCTGGACCGCGCCGCAGAGCTGGGGCTGGAGGTCTGGATCTGGGACGAGTGGACCTTCCCCAGCGGCTTTGGCGGCGGTTTGGTGACCGAGGATCCCCGGTTCCGTGCGCGGCGGCTTCACGTATCGCACGATCTGATCCTCGAGCCTGGCGAGGAGGTATCGCTGACGGTCCCGGAACGCGTGGTGGCCGGCGGCTGGGCGCCCGTCAACAAGTATGCCTACTATGCGCTGGCGGGGGCGTGGCAGCCTCTCGTCATGCAGCCGGGATCGCAGCTCATCCACCGAGCCGGCGCCCAGCGAGAGCGGTTGGTGATCGTCTCGTGGGAGTACCTCTCGTTTCAGGAGATCAGCGTCACCGGCAACGATCCGGACGACCCCACCGTGTGTACCGTGGACATGCTCAATCCCGCTGCGACGCGGCGGTTCACCCAGGTGGTCCACGAGCGGTACGCAGAGGCCGTGGGCGAACACCTGGGTCGCACGCTCAAGGGGTTCTTCTATGACGAGCCCGAGTTGCCCTACGTGTTTCCGTGGACGGAGCGTCTCGCGGAGGCCTTTCTGCAACGCAAAGGCTACGATCTGCGCGAGCGGCTGCCGATGATGATGACCTACTTGCCCATCGCGTACATGGGGTTGGGCGGCTATCCAGGCTGCGCCGATGACGTCTATGCCCTGGCCAATGACTATTTCGACGTCTGGACAGACCTGGTTGCCGAGGGATTCTACGGTGTGCTCGAGAATTGGTGCCACGATCATCGCGTGCTGTCTATTGGCCACCAGGACCTGGATCACAAGATGAACACCCTGGCGACGGTCAGCGGCCATTTCTTCAAGAACAGTGCCCGGAATGACCATCCTGGCGTCGATATCATCTGGCAGCACGTGGAGCCTGGGCGCTGGACGGACTTTACGCGGTACGCTGGTTCGGCGGCGCGGGTTCTTGGCAAAGAACGCGGCATGAGCGAGACATTGGCCGAGATGGGGCGCGGCATGCACGCGGACGCGCAGCGGTATGTCATGGAGCAGCAGATTGTCCGCAACGTGACCCAGTTTTTCCTGATGGCGTCAGCGTACGACGGTGAGGCGCCCGGCTATCAAGAGGACCCCGATCTGTCGCCGGGCAACCCCATCCTGGAGGCGTTCGGCCAGCCCCTGCACGAGCGCATTGGCCGCGTGAGCGCGCTGATGAACGTCGGCCAGACCGGCTGCGAGGTTGGGCTCTACCTGCCGATGTATGACATCAGCCAAGAGCAGCACCGGTTGAGCCATCCCCATGCGCGCAACAACTACCCGTCGCCGTGGGAGACGGTGGCCGAGATCGCCGAGCACTTGACCTATCTCCCGTGCGAGTTCGACTATCTCTGGGACGACGCGCTGCGCCAGATGGAGCCGGGTGACGGCGATCTGGTGGCACCTGGTGGTCACAGTTACCGCGTCCTCGTGATGCCGCCCCGCAGCACGTTGCGCCCCGATCTGGTGGCGCGACTGGAAGCGTTCGTGAGCGCCGGCGGCACCTTGCTCATGTACGAGGAGCCGCTGCCCGCCGTCGAGGCGTTCGCGGAGCTCTGCGTGAATCCAGGCGATCTAGACGCATATCTCCCACGCCCGGTGCGGCTCAGCCCAGCCGGCGGCCGCATCTCGGTCGCGCGACGGCTGGACCAGGACCGGAGCGTCTTTTTGCTGCTGAACGAGGATGTGTCGCCGTACGAGGCCAGCGTCACCTTTTCGGGGCATGGCCGGCTGTTCGAGATCGATCCCAATACCGGCGACTTGACGCTGGTCGGGGTGGGGGACGCCCCTGTGCTGAGCGTCGAGTGGGATGCCACGGCCCTGCGCATCTTTGCCCTGGACGCGGGGGACTCTCTGAGCGCGACCAAGACGGCGCTGGCGCAGACCGGCGAGCCACGCGAGCTCCGGACGTGGTGGGTGACCTTGCCGGATGGCACCGAGCGGAAGCTGGATGGCTCTTGGCCCTCTTGGGAAGAGCTGGGCCTGCCCACCTACTCGGGCTGGATGAGCTATCGAACCGGCTTTGCTTGGGACTCGGGCAGCACGACCGCCTCCCTGGATCTGGGCGAGGTGTGCTACGGCGCTGTCGTATGGCTGGATGGCGCTCAGGTTGCGAGCATCCCTTTCCGGCCGTATCATGCCGTCATCGGGGGGCTGACGCGCGGGGACCACACGCTAGAAGTGCGGGTGCTGAATACGCCGGCTAACGAGGTGTGCGGGACCCGCGAGCGGGAGATCGAGCTACATGGGAGAGAGCCGAGCCACAAGGTGTTGCCGGATCGGGCCAAGCTGCGCTCCGGCCTGTTTGGGCCTGTCACGCTGATCCCCATGGGCTAGGCTGGCTGCGTACGGCTCGTTCCGATGCGACGGCTGTCATAAGGGAGGCCGGGTTCGCAGGCCCTACCCTGATTGAGAGGAAGCTTGCACATGAGCAAGGCCGATAACGAGCGTCTCACCATCACGCCAGAGCATGATCCGATGTTCTTCCGGTTCGCGCTCTATGGTTTTTTGAAGAATCTGCGGTTCTTTGAGCCGTACCTCATCCTATTCTTCCGAGACGCAGGTTTGCCCTTTTTCCAGATCGGGATTCTCTATGGCATTCGCGATCTGGGCACCAGCATCCTGGAGCTTCCGGCGAGCATGCTGGCCGACACGTTCGGGCGACGCGGTGCCATGGTGCTCTCGTTTGTAGTTTATATTATTTCGTTTCTGCTATTTTTCGCATGGCCATCCTTCTGGCCGTTTGCGGTGGCCATGCTCTTCTTTGCGGTCGGAGAGGCGCTGCGCACCGGCACGCACAAGGCGCTGATCCTGGAATACCTACGGCTCAACAACATGCCAGATGCCAAGGTGGCCTACTATGGGCGGACGCGGGCTGCGTCGCAGCTTGGCTCCGCGCTCAACGCGCTGCTTGCGGCGGCGCTGGTATTCGTGAGTGGGAGCTACCGCTACGTCTTTGCCGCGGCGGCGGTCCCGTACGTGTTGGATCTGATCAACCTGCTGACCTATCCGAAGGCGCTGGATGGCGAGATCAGGGCGCTGGCCGAGGGCGACCTGCAAGCTCGCCTACATGCCACGGCCCGCGAGTTCCTGGGCGTATTCCGGTCGCCGCCGGCGTTGCGCGCCATCCTCAACAGCTCGGGGTTCGACGCATTCTTCAAGGCGACCAAGGATTACCTTCAGCCGATCCTGGAAAGCTTGGCGCTGGCGCTCCCGCTCCTACTGGCTTGGCAAGACACGCAGCGGACCGCGGTGTTGGCGGGCCTGGTCTACTGCGGGCTCTATCTCCTGAACAGCTATGCCTCGCGCAGCGCCAACTGGCTCACGCGAGGGATCGCCTCGCTAGACACGGCTATCAACACAACGTTCATGGTGGGAGCGATGCTCTTGCTGATGGCTGGGGTCAGTGCTTGGGCGCGGGTGGCGGTTGTGGCGGTAGCGCTCTATGTGGCCTTGTTCGCGCTCTACAACCTGCGACGTCCCATGACGGTATCTTATATCAGCGATCAGATAGCCCACGAGGTGATGGCGTCGGGGCTTTCGGTCGAGTCGCTGGTGACAACGATGCTCATGGCGTTGATCGCCCCGGTGGTTGGGGCGTTGGCCGACATGGTGGGCGTGGGCGCCGCGCTGGCAGTCATGGGGCTAGCGATGGGAGGGATCGGATGGGCCGTGCGGGCTCGTGGGGAGGCACCGTGAGTGCGGAGCGTCTTTCGCTGCAGACGCCAGCAGGCTTGTCAGCGTTCGTCCGAGGCGATATCGAGACGCGTCCCGTGGTTCTGGTGTACGTGGACGATGTCCAGCCAACTCTTGCGGAAGCGGTGCCCGGTGTGGTTGCGTTGCCCTGGGGTTCAGACGGGTGTGATATGGACGCTCTGGGCCTGGCCCCTTGCATTTTGATGCCAGGCGTGCTGCCACGGGTTCGCGCGGTACCTCGTCATGCGCTCATCCTCGAGCATGTTCCATCTGCGGCAGAGCTCGAGGGTATGATCTCGCAGGCGCGCCAGAGACTCGCGGAGGCGTGGGAGGCGAGATCGGCGCTGGCACCCCCTCGGCTACGTTTCAGTGTGATCGTTGCTACGTTCGAGCGCGTCCAACAGGCTGCCGCCGCTGTCAGGGCGCTGTGCCATCAGTCCTTCGATGCACAGGCGTATGAGGTCGTCGTTGTGGACAACGCCCTTGCCCCGGAGCCCTTGCGCCAGGCTCTGGACAGAGTGCTTCAAGATGTAGAAGAGTCCGGGCCTCGCGTTCGCCTCCTGCACATGCCCGTCGCTGGCGTTTCGTCGGCCCGGAACGCAGGGTTGGCTGTGGCGGAGGGCGAGATCATCTGCACCCTTGATGACGATGCCTTGCCGCGAGTTGATTGGCTTGAGGCCCTAGATCGAGCATGGGATGCGGCGCCGGGGGCCATGGTCATCGGCGGCAAGATCGTGTTGCAACTTCCAACGCCTCGTCCCACCGCCTTCCAGGCGGGCTGGGAGTCGCTCTGGAGCGATCTGCCGTTGCCCTACGATGACCTGATTGTGCCGGCTGCGGACTGGCGCAGCTATCCTTGGGGGGCGAACTGGTCCGCTCGTCGGGATGCTCTTTGGCGGATAGGGGGCTTTCCCGTTCGCTACGGGCGAGTCGGGGAAGCGTCGGGGCGGCGCTTTAGCAAGGGCGGGGCACACATTAGTGGCGAAGAGATCGCTGCCGCAGCGGCCATCGTCGCGTCGGGCACCTCGGACGAGGGACAGAGTGTCTTGCTGTGCCCATCGGCTGTCGTGGACCACTATCCCGCTCGTGAACGCTACTCGATGGCCCATGTACGTCACACCCTGGCGGCTTCGGCTTTGCTAGAGCATCGCTTGTATCGAGATGGCCTCATCGCCTCAGAGACCCCGTGGATGGGGACGGCGCGGCAGATGCTCGGCGCGACCGCAACGATGTTGCTGGCCGTGTTGACCGCACGTCGGTGTGTGGCAAGGGACCGCTGGCTTCGGTTGTTGGCGCTGGGCGAGAAGCTGCTGGTTCAACTCGGGCTCTGGGCTGACGCGCAGCCCAGCCTGGATCGAGGCTGAGAAGAAGGCATGGCTGGGGCTAAGCGTTCGCAGTACGTGAGAAGAGCGGTCTGCGCGGCCTTGATCCTGCTGGGGTCGGCGTGCCATGGCATACTCCTTGTTGAGAAGGATACTCCAGCAGTGAGGTGCCCCGTGCTCAACTGTGGTTCGTTACGGATGCTGGGTTGTCGCGATCCATAGACCGTCGGTAGCCGCGAGTTGTCGCCAATCCTCTAGACGGCCACTTGGACCACGCTGTAGAGCAGCCACACGCCCAGCCCAGTAAAGAGCACTGCCATTCCGAACTTGACCGCGGCTGCTCTGCGTTGCAGCCACGCGACCAGTTGCCGCGATGACGTGCCATAGTATACGAGCACCAGCACCACGATCAGCGGCATGACGAACATCAAGTTGTAGAGTATGAGCGCGATGGTGGCGCGGGTTCGTAGGCCGGGCACGCCGAGCACAAAGACGATGGTTGGCAGGTACACCTGTCCTGTGCAGGCCAGCTCGATGAGGGATATCACCGCTCCTAGCAGGAGGGAGCTTATGACGACGCCAGTGGCTCCCAAGCGCTCGCGAATGAGCTTGTGTCCGAGATTGCTGAGGCGGTCCGGCATTCTGAGCGTCATGTCCTCCAAGCGACCCTCGCGCGCTCGACGATAGTCCACAAAGCTCCCCCATGCCAGGGCGAGGCAGACGACGGCCGTCGCCAGGTAGAGCCAGCGCCCGATGGTGTCGAGCGGCGCCCACCGATCCATGGCGGTGAACATGCCCAATCCGATGGCTAGGTAGGTGACAAAGACGCCGGTCGCAAAGAGGAGCCCGGCCAGCAAGAGGTGGGATTTGGACCGCTTTTGGAGAGCTAGATAGCTCACCAGGAAGATGATTGTGGCAAAGGCGCATGGGTTGACGCCGTCCAGGAGGCCGGCTCCCATGACGGCCAGCAGGTTCAGGGACTGGAATCGCTCTACGATGGATTGCTCTGCCGAGGGAAGACCCTCCTCATAGCCCTCCCAGAAGCGTTCGCTGCCCGTCTCCAGGTAGGGCGCTAGCACGGTACGGATGGACTCTACGCGAACATCGGCCCCGATCAGATAGTCGTCTCCGACAAAGAAAGACGGCGCCACAAGTCGCAGGCGGTCTGGCAGATCGACGCGCTCGGACAGATACTCGTTCAGCGCGGCAGATTGGCGCACGTCATAGCGCTCGACGACTAGCTGGGAATGCTTGCTCTCGATATAGTCCAGGTCGCGCTCGGCTCGGTCGCAGATGTCGCAGCCAGCCTGGGAGAAATAGACCGCGTGGATGGGCGGTGGCGTGGGCGTGGGAGGCTGTAGCGTAGCGGTAGGGGCGATTGTAGGAGCGGAGGGTTGCTCCGAAAGCGTTCCCAGTCGCTCGATGAGATGCTCGTGGCCCGCCAAGGCAGCGGGGGCATCCACGCCGCCCGCGGCCAAGTACGCATCGATCAGTCCCGGGAGTTCCTCGGCGATGACGTTGGCGCCGATCAGCGCCCGGTCACCCACGAACAGCATGGGGATGTAGGCGTTGTCGCGGCCAAGGCCGGCGTCGGCCATGAAGTCGAACCAGAGCCTCTGGGCCTCTTCTGTAGCAATACTGATCGCGCTGATGACCAGCTTGGCGCCATAGTGCTCCTGGATGACCGGCAGCACCTCTTCCACAGCCATGTGGCAGGCTGGACACGTGGGCGACCAGAAGAGCACCGCGTGGACCACGGCGTCCTGGCTCGAGGAGGGCTCGGTGCTAGGAGGTTCGGAGGCTGCGGGCTTGGTGGCTTGGTCAGTCGCCGGGGTATGCTGGGGCTGCGACTCGAGATAGTCAGTAACAACCTGTGGCAACGTTGCGCCTCCCTCGGCCATGTAGCGCTCCACCGCATCGGCCAAGCCCTCGCGGATGGCGTCGGGGCCAGCAAAGACTTTTTCCCCAACAAAGACCTCGGGGATTTCGCCGCCATAGACGCCACGCTCCTGTTCCAGAGTTAGCAGCACCTCGAACGCGGCGTCGTCGGCGATGTCGAGCTCCACGATGCGTAGCCTATCCCCATACCGCTCTTGGAGGGGATCTAGTACCTGTTCCCGGATCTCGGCGCAGGACGTGCAGCGAGCATCGGCAAAATAGACCAGCTCGACCGGCTCCTCGGCCCGCACAGGCTCGGCTAGCGGGACTGCTACCGCCACCAGCAGCAAAAGGGCGATGAGCGCGTTCAGGGCCAGGCGCCTATGCTTTGGGTGGGTGGCCTTGGGCGATGGGCGTGATGTGCTATGGCGTGCGCATGGCTCGAGGCCGAGCTTGCGCTGAGCGGAGAGACGCATCGGTTCGGACCTTTCTACCATTGGCAGAGTACGGAGCGCCAACGCGCAAAGCGTCAACGGTGGTGCCACCGAGGCATAGGAGCCAGACACTGACACCATCCCATAGTCTAGCCCACTGACGGCGACATGCAACTCTTGGTGACGCGGTCGCGTTGCCTTGTGTGGTGCGCCGCACCGAGTCGCTTCTATGCCGTCTCGTTCTCGTCTTCTCGGCACGGAGGCTACAGCTCTTGTGCCTCAAACGCGCCCACAGCTGCCACCAGAGCTAGGGCGGTCAGAACACCGGCCATGGCCAGCGCACCAGCGTTGGTGTAGGGGATGCCGTCGGCAAGAGGCGCCAGCCCCTGAAAGCCCGGACCGATGGCGCTCGCCCAAGCGATGAGGCCGCCAGGTGCCAACTGGCCAACCGTCGGGATCTGGCCTGCGAGCAGCAACAGGCCAGAGAGCGCCACGGCAAGGCCTGCAGCTGCGCCGGTGGTCGCTGCGAGCGTGCTGCCCAGCAACGTCACGGCGACATAGACCATCAACCACGCCCAGAGCAGGAGGTTCACAAAGGCAAAGGGGCCCAGCGGTAGAGGCTCGAACAACACCCATGTGTAGCCGAAGGCGAACAGGGCGCCGGCGGACAGCCCTACCGTGTGCAGCAATGCCTGAGCCGTCATCTTGGCGAGGACGAACCCCCAGCGGGGTATGGGTTTGCTTAGCGCCATGGCGGCAGTGCCGCGCTCCTTTTCACCAGCCACAGCTCCCATGCCCAGGAGGATGACGCCCGGCAGCAGGAACTGGGTCAGGTTCTTGATGTACTGCACCAGCGAGTCAGCAGTGCTGGGCTCTGGGATGAGCTCCGCAAAGGGCTTGACCTCCTCGATGCTGCGGAAGATGGCCGGAGTCAAATAGGCCAGCAAAGGAGACGAGATGCCCACGAAAAGGAACAGCGCCAGCGCGATGATGAGATGCCTCCTGCGGGCGAGCTGCAAGAGCTCCTTGCGAAGGCTCGTGCTCAAGCCAGGCATCTGGCTCTGCAGCGACGGCGCCTGTCGCCTGGGCAGATCCGGAAGGAGTGCCCGGCGTCGGCGCCAGAGCCAGGCCGCGCCGGGCACCGTGATCGCCAACAAGGCAAGCTCAACCTGCCAGCCTTTGGCAAGGAGCTGGCCGGCGCTCACGGCAACTGCGTCGACGATGGTGTGATAGACGATCGCCAGCGCTACCCAGCCGACCCGTCTCAGCAAACTCGCGTGCCCGTCGCTGAACGCTTGCCAGACGATTACCGAAAAGGTCACGTGCAGCGTCATCGCCAGGATGCGCTCGACCAGGGCAAGAGCGAGGTTGGCATAGGGCTCATCCAAGAAGGTCATCTGCATCGCAATCTGAGCTCTGGCCTCCTCCGCTAGGTCGAGGGCCTCCAGATCTGCCTCTCGCAATGCCAGAAGCGATCCGATCGTGGCGGCCAGGGCTACGCCGCCGAAAACCATGGCCTCGATGCCGCCATGCCCCAGGCCGGCCATGATCGCCTCATTGGCACGCGGGCGCCGCCGCCAGATGGCAAAGCCGAGCGTTCGCGCCAGTTCCTCACAAAGGCCTGCCGTTAGCCCCAAGAGGAGAGCGGTGCGCCATAGCGGCATGCTCTCCATGGCGCCGCCGGCCGGCAGCAGACCGAGGTCGGCGAGCCAGTGGTTGAGTGGCAGGTGGAAGGCCTGCGACCCAGCAAAGGTTGCCACGCCCACGAGAAAGACCAGCCACGAGGACCAGGCACGCCGACGAAGCCACGTGGCCGCGCCCAGGGGCAGCGCGATGAGGAACAGCACCGCAATGGCGCAGGCTAGGGCGATCATCTCAGGCGCTCATCTCCAAAAAGATCTCCTCCAACGAGGGCCGTACCCACTCTAGCCTTTGGATCGGCACGCGCTCGGCGGCGAGAATCGGCAGCAGCTCTCTCTGCGCCAATGCGACATCGGTTACCGTGATGGAAAGCTCGGGTCGATGCCAGGTGGCCTGCGCCACCCAGGGTTGTGCCCTGAGCGTGGCGAGCAAGCGCTGAATCCCCTGCTGCCCCGCTTCGGCCACGGTCAGGGCAACGGCATTCACGGCGTGCTGCGCCAGCAGATCCTCACGGGACGTCACTTGGAGCAGTCTGCCGCGATGCAACACCCCGATGGTGTCGCAGATGCGATCCACATCGGCGATGATGTGCGTGGAAAAGAACACGGTGACGCTTCCGCGAAGCCCTGCCAGCATCGAGAGCACCTCGTGGCGACCAGCGGGATCGAGGGAGCTGGTCGGCTCATCGAGCAGCAGCACGGCAGGCTCGTGGAGGAGCGCCTGAGCGATCCCGAGGCGCTGGATCATCCCGCCGGAAAAGCCACCGATGCGACGCTTGCCCGCTTCCTCCAGCCCGACTAGCGCGAGCATCTCGTCGATGCGCCGAGTGCGGATAGTCGGCTCCATGCCATAGGCGCGCCCCACATAGTCCAAGAGCTCGCGTGGCGTCATCCAAGTGTAGAACGTGGGGTTCTGAGGTAGGTAGCCAAAGACTCGGCGAGAGCTCGTGTCGCCGTTAGTCGTTTCCGTGTCCATGATCCAGGCTCGTCCCGCGGTGGGGTGGGCCAGTCCTGCGAGTAGGCGCATGGTGGTAGTCTTGCCGGCGCCGTTGCGCCCCAGAAAGCCGAACACGCTGCCGCGCGCGACGCGCAGGTTCAGGTCGTCGAGGGCCAGCACGTCGCGATACCGTTTAGAGAGGCCTTCCGTTCGGATGGCGAGCTCGGTTCCGGTAGGTTGGCCCACCACGCTAGTCCTTGCGTCCCGCGACTAGGTAGATGATGGGACCGATGATGTTCACCAAGACGATGACGAGGATCCAGACCCATTTAGGGCCTTTGGTGCGCTCGCACTTGGACAGATCGACCAGAGCGTAGATCATCAGACCAAGCTGGATGACCAGCAGTGGCAAGATGAGCAGCAGCCACGTTGCCAGTGGCAGCCCTGTGTCCCACGACATCAAGCACCTCCGCAAAGGCGTCGCATGCAAGGGAACTATTGCACTCAGTGTATCGCCGTGGAGCTTTGGTAGCAAGGACAGTCGCCGCCCTCGTTCTCTACCGATAGGGCTCGACGGATACGTACAGTGCTTCTAGCTCCTCAGCGCTGTTCAGGTCGTCCACTGCCAAGTACAAGCCGGCTGAACCCAGATCCTGCAGCATGGGGATGACGCGATGCTTGCTCACGTCCATGATCTGAACCGACTTGCCGGCGTCCAGGATGCGACGGTACATCGGGTACCAGTGAGGATCGTCGCCGCGGGGCACGCCTGGATTGGGCGTCCATTCGATGGCGTCCAGGCTCTCGATGCCGAGCAGACAATCGAGGTGCTGGGTGCAATCGGCGCCATCTAGGTGAAAGATGGCATAGTCGAGCCAGTGGCACTGCTCCTCAAGCCACGGTGCCATCATGTCGGCGAACATGCGCGGCGAGAGCATGGCCGACGCGTCGCATTGCACCTTGGCCATCTTGCCGGGCGCCCAAAGGCGAAAGGCGCCAAAGGCAGCGCTGCCATCGGGGTGGGCGATCATGGCATAGATGCGGTCGTATGCCTCAAAGAAGGCCTGGTTGATCTCGGCTAGCTTGGTGTGGACCCAAGCCGGCCGCTCGATCAGATCAATGAGCATCTGCTCGGTGCCTCGCAGTGAGGCAAGCGTGTCGATGTTCTCGATCAGGTCGGGGCATCCCACATAGTAGCAGTCCTGGCTCTGGTCGACGCAGGTTTGGATGACGGCCTCGTGGATGCGCCACCACCGATTCTCTGCCGAGAATCGCAGCGGAGGATGCGTGTCCGGATCGGAAATGCAGGGATGATACCAGACGGTATCCTCGGCCAAGCCGGGCTCGGAGCCGAGGAACGTGGCCAGCGAGCCCGGCCCGATGTCAGTGCTGGCGATGGGTGCGACGTCCGCCGCCAGGCATTGGCGTGCCAGCGTGTGGTGGGCGTGCTTGGCGCGCCAGGAGGCGTCGGTGTAGCGTTGCTCAAGCGACGCTGGCGGGCCGGGGTCTGGGACGTGCTCCCGGAGAGCCTGGCCCAGCAGTGGAAGCCACCCTGTGCTGACGACGAACCCTTCATGCTGCCACCAGGCTAGGTGATGCTCTCGCGCGGCGTCCCAGTTCTCATGCCACATGTGTCCCCCCTGTTTGCTCGGGCGAGTCTAGCAGATCTTCTGAAGGGCGGCAATGCTTTGCGACGCAGAGTGGCTTGCGCGCAGCATTGACCTCCGGGCACGTGCCATCTATGCTTGGCCCAACGGCCACTGGCAAGCGAGGGGGGTAGGGTGAACGCTGAGACGGTACGCATCATCGGCGATCTGGTAGAGCGCGTAGAGCGTGCGGCCGATAGCGAGGAGAACCAGCGCCGCCGTGCCCACTGGGCCCGTTACTGGGCGGGGACACCTAGTGGGGAGGATCCCGAGGGGCCGGTCCATACGATGGATATCGGCATCTCGACCTGGGCGCGCAAGCTGGGCTTTGACATGCGTCGGTTCTACTTGGACACCGCCGAGCAGATCCGCCGCAGCCTGGAGATGCAGCTTTGGCAGTTCGAGCATCTGGACGAAGAGACCCCCATTGGGACGGGTGTGGGGATCAACCCCATCGGCTGTGTGCTGGAGCCAAGCATGTTGGGCGTGCCCTGCGAGTACCCGCCGGATCTAGAGCCGTGGGCGTTGCACGATGAGCCCGTGGTCGAGACCGAGGACGATCTGGATGCTCTGGCGATGCCCGATTTCCGCACAGCCGGCGCCATGCCCGACGCCTTTCGCATGTACGACGAGGCAAAGGCTCTCCTGCGCGAGGTGGGAGCCTCTCACTGGCAGGTGGGCTTTCCCGCGCCCATCCGCGGCATCCTGGGTTTGGCGCAGACCATGCGCGGTCCCCACGAGAACATCATCTGGGACATGCTCGAGCGCGAGAGCTTGGCGGATCGCCTGTTCGAGTGGGTGACCGAGTTCCGCATCTACTATGCTCGCGAGCGCGCCAAGTTTCTGGGCAAAGAGATCGGGCTGGCGCACATTGGCAACGACGAGGTCACCGTGCCCTATGTCTCACCCAAGCTGTATGAGCGCTTTATCCTGCCGTGGGAGATTCGATTGAGCGAGTTCCATGGCGGGCTGAGCTGCTGGCACTCGTGCGGGACAACGACGCCGCTGCTGGAGCTGATCCGGCGCATCCCCAATGTGCATCAGTTCTATACGGGGCCCTGGACCGACGTGGACCGCGTGGTGGAGGTCTTTGGCGAGGATACGCCCGTCATGATCGCGGTGAACACCGTGGACGACGTCATGGCGGCGACGCCGGAGGCCATGGCAGCCAAGGTGACCTGGTTGGTGGAGCATGCCGAGACCGCCGCGCTCCAGATTCGCGGGGGCGCGATGAACGCCGCCTTTGACGTGGAGCACGACTTTCAGCAGATGATCCGCTGGTGCCGGGTGGCGCGCGAGGCGCTGGCGGGGTGAGGTGCGATGATGCTCTTATTCCTGTGTCGGAATCGAGCGAGCGGCTCCAGGTCGTACCGTTGTTTGGGCGCGTTGATGGCTTTGGCACTGCTGCTTCTCGTAGGGTGCCAGCCACGTCGTAGCTCTGCGCCACATCTGTTG
>JBNGEB010000039.1:0-14064 GCA_049975585.1 Anaerolineae bacterium | reverse complement strand
GTCGAGACCCACGCCATCGAAGGTGGGCGCCCTGTGGGCAAGGCCGCTGGGGATGTGGCCATTGGACTCTATGGTGCCGTGCAGCGCAACTATGTGCTGCCGGTGTCCGAGCTGCCAGCGACGGACGGGACGACTTACGAGGCGTACTATGTGGTGGGCGGTGAGAAGGGCTTGACGTCGCCTCCCGTGGCAGCGATCGGGCGCAACGATCGGACAGGACAGCAGGTGTGGTCGGCGGACTGGGGCTACCCGGGTGAGGCCGACTACCGGGAGTTTCATCGGAAGGACCCCGAGTCGGGACTCCAGTACTGGCGCGTCACTGGGCCCGGCGTCGATCTGGGGTCGAAGGATCTTTACCATCCAGACTGGGCAGAAGGCAAGGTGTGTGCACACGCTGACCACTATGCGCAGCTCGTCGAAGACTTGCTGCTGGAGCATCACGATGATGGGGGCGGGTTCCCTATCATCGCCTCCAACTATGACGCAGAGCTTTTTGGGCATTGGTGGTTCGAGGGTGTGGAATGGCTCGGTGAGGTGCTACGCCGTCTGGCCGCCAGCTCGGTGGTCGAGCTGACGACGGCTAGCCAGTACCTGGCTGAGCACGAGCCCGAGCGTTTGATAGCCATCCCCGAAAGCTCCTGGGGTAGCGGCGGGAATCACTGGACGTGGAACAACCCGCAGACCGACTGGATCTGGGGGCCCATCCACGAGGCTGAGATGCGCATGGAGCGCCTGGTAGCCTTGTATCCAGATGCCAACGGCGCGCTCCGATCCGTGCTGAATCAGGCTGCCCGCGAGCTGCTTTTGCTGCAATCGAGCGATTGGCCCTTTTTGATCACCACGGGACAGGCGGGCGAGTATGCGACCCTTCGCTTTACTCAGCACTTGGATCGCTTTTCCCGACTTGCGGGCGATGCCGAGATGTATGGCCCTTCGGTGGACCCGCGTTTTGTGGACGAGTGCTACGCCTATGACAATGTGTTCCCAGATATCGATTACCGTTGGTTCGCGGAACGGCAAGGACGAGCTGAGTGATGGTCGCCTTGGGACTGCAAGACGATAGCGGTTGGTGCGATGCATAAGGTGAGCAGAAATGCGCGTGCCCCTCTTTACCGGCAGGTGGCGCGCGACCTGGAGGAGCAGATCGCCTCTGGCGCGCTAGAGCCGGGCACCAAGCTTCCCAGTGAGCGCCAACTCTGTGAGCAATATGACGTAAGCCAGATCACCATTCGGCGAGCCCTCCGCGAGCTCGCCCATGCTGGAAAAGTGTATAGTCAGCATGGCTTGGGTTGGTTCGTGGCTGAGGCGGTGCTGGCGACGGAAGCGCGTGGGCACGTCGGTATGGTAGTGGGAGACATGGGGTGGCCTTTGGCGCCTATTGCCGCTCACGCCAGCGCCGCCCTATCGCAGTTGGATCTTTGTCTTGATCTGTGCGTGTGGCCGGTGGGCAGTCATGAGCCGCTGTCCGGCGACATGGTGCGAAACGAGATGGCGCTGGCGCTCTACTGTCCCATGGGCGAGCAGGAGGACGCCCTATCCCGTCGCGTTCGTCTCGATGCATGGGGGATTCCCGTCCTGGGGATAGGCTTTGAGTTGGACGATGAGTCCAGGCCAGGCGTCTACCTGGATATCGGTCTTGCGACCGAGAGCATCACGGAGCATCTCTTACGCCAGGGGCGAGAGCGTTTGGCCTATCTTGGGGCTCGTCCTACCTCGACGTTGGGAAGACTGACCTACTGGGCCTTTGCGGAGGCAGTCTGGGGGTCTGGACTGGACTTGCCCCTAGAGTGGGTGCTGGACGGCGATGACCTCAGCGGTCAGCAGGAGCGACTAACCGAGTTTCTGCGATCATCCTCAAGGCCGGATGGGATGGTATGCACTTCCGCCGACGCGGCCGCTTCTGCTCTGAGCGCCGTGTACGCCGCGGGACTGCGGTGTCCGAACGATGTGGCCTTAGTCACGCTGGGAGATGAGAGGTTGCCGGAGCAGACGACGCCACCTATTACGAGCTACCGGTTCGATATGGAGATGGTAGGAGAACGTATAGCGCGATCTGCCCTTCGGACGCTAGCTGGCCAATCGGTGGGTGTCGAGCGCGTAGCAGGCACGCTGGTGGAGCGGTTCAGCTCGCGCGTGTAGGTGGGGGGAGAGTTGTGGCTAGCCACCAGCCTGTGTTGGCAGTGGGGTGGGTGTGGGTGATGGCTCGGGAGTCGGCGATGGCCATCGCTCGGCCCAGGCATCGCGCATGGAGCTGAGCTTGGGATCATCGGCAAACGACTCGTCCAGCGTGACAAGGCTCTCTGTTGCTCCAATGATCTTCCACTTGGCGTCGTAGGTCACGCGAAGACGTCCAATCCACTCGCCGGCATAGCCCTGCTGGACGATCACGGTATCGCCGACGCGTTGGGGCACCTGCATCAGGCGTCGCGTGTTCCCGCCGATGATGATGTCGATGCCCTCGATCACTTTGGCGAGGGCCAGGTCCGCGTCCAATCCGAGATGCGACAGCACCAGCAGGATATCGACCTCGTCGCGCAGCGCGTCCACCAGTGGGCGGGCAGCCGTCGCAGGATCCTCTACCTCGATGAGCTCTTTCACGCCTTGCAGCTCCATGACGTCGGGCTCGGTCAGGCCGATGATGCCAACGGTCACGCCGTCCCTCTCTATCACGAGGTGGCTAGGCGCTACGAGCTCGCCATCAGGGCCCTTCAGGTTGGCTGAGAGCATGGGGAACGCTGCCTCCTCCATGCGACGCGTGAGGATCTCCAGCCCCAGGTAGAGGTCATAGGCGCCGAGGGCCATGGCGTCGTAGCCCATGGCGTTCATGGCCTCGACCATGATCGTGCCCTCGGATTCCACGGATGGCCAATACCCGAACAGAGCATTCCCCGCGTCCAAGACCAGTAGCGGACCCTCCGCAGCCTCACGCTCCTGCTGGATGAAGGTGGCCCGCCGGGCCACTCCCCCTCTGGGGATGCCTCAACCGCAGGGATCCATCTGCCCAAAGACATCGTTAGTGTGGAGAATGGTCATCACATGCTCGACGACGGGGGACGGTGTGACGGTAGGCATTGCGGTGGCGGTGCGCGTGGGGCTAGAGGTATGCGTCGCCGAGGGAGATGCTGAGATGGTAATTGGCGTGCAGCCTGGGTTGTTGGGAGGCGGGTTGGCAGTCGCTACGTCTCGGCAAGCTGTCAGCAGCGTAGAGATGCTTACCGCAACAGCGAGGAGAAGCAGTGGCGCGGGCACTCGTCTGGGGAGCCTGGCGGGTCGGTGTCGCGTGGACATCACGGCGTTCTGGCCTCTCTTGGTTGCGTCCAGGCTTTGTAGGCGCGGTGGTGAGATTGGCACGGTGCCTACGGACTGGTCTCTCGCGTCGGCACGGCGGTTGGCGGCTGGATTGTCTGGCGATAGCGATGTACGAGAGCAGACATAGCTGCATCGTTCGGGTATTCTGAGCCAAGCGGCAGCACGCGCCACCGGTGCGCTATGGGCATGCTGTCGTCATCGAGGGCGATCTGGAGCAAGCCAATCTCCTCACCGCGGGCGCCAAGCTGCACGATGGCTGTCTCGCCGATGATCTCTGGGGCAACCATACGTCGCGCGTTGCGCCCCCCGACGATCACGTCGATGGCGCTGAACCGCTCCGCGAGGAGCTTGTCGTCATACAACCCCACGTGCGACAGCAGGACGACGACGTCGCTCTGCGCAGCCACATCATCGAGGTAGGCCGATAGCGTCGCGTCGTAAGGGAGCACCTCGTAGGCCTCCCCATCGGGAACGCCCTCCAACGCGACGTCCTCGGTGAGGCCCAGCACGCCCAAGCGGACATTGCCTCGGTGGACAACGATATAGGGCGCAAAGACGGGGCGTCCCGTTTCGCGCTCCACTAGGTTGGCCGATAGAACCGAGAAAGACGCCTCCTCGGCAACTGCTCGCAGAGCCTCGACGCCCAGTGTCAGATCCAGGCCTCCTACTGCCATGGCATCGTAGCCCATCTCATCCATGGCTTCGCGGACGAGCGCGCCTCGGCTGGCTTGGCTCAGCCAGTAACCCATCAGGGCGTTGCCGGCGTCAAGCACGAAAACGGGGTCTCGCCCAGCATCCTTGCGGATGCCCTCAATCGCGCTGGCCCGCCGGGCCAGCCCTCCACGGGGGATGCCTCAACCGCAGGGATCGACCTCGCCTCGGACGTCGTTGGTGTGCACGATGGTTATGACCTGACTGCCCTCGGGAAAGGTCGGCGCGCGCGTGACATCGGTGGTTGCAGGCGTGCTAGGGGCAGGTGACACCGTGGGCGTGGGCAGAGGTCCGCAGCCCCGAAAGACGCCCGCAGCGATGAGGGCAAACCAGGCTGCGAAGCATGTCCTTACTAGCGATGGCATGAGAGGAAACCTCGGCGTATTGACATGGGTCTGAGGATACACGCCGGGCCTGTTGCGTCAAAAGGTCTTCGCGGGCTGGCATACCGTACGCCAAAGCGGGCAGCATCATGGGAAGCTGCCCGCTTCTGATAGCCTATCGATCTACTGCAAAAAGTCCCGCAGATGGTCACTGCGGCGTGGGTTGCGCAACCGGTCGAGAGCTTGGTGCTCGATCTGTCGGATGCGCTCACGCGTCAGTCCGAACTTTTCCCCGACTTCTTCTAGCGTGTGCATGTGGCCATCCCGGAGCCCAAAGCGGAGGCGCAGGATGCGTGCCTCGCGCGGGCTTAGGGCCGTCATCACTTCCTCGAGCTCTTCCCGCAGGAGCTGCTGGTGGGCGAGGTCGGTGGGAGGAGGTAGCTCCTCATCCTCAATGAAATCGCCAAACTCGGTGTCGCCATCATCGCCTACAGGACGTTCCAGCGAGACGGGATAGCGCGAGATGCGCAAGAGCTTTTCCACCTTGGCCGGAGTCATGTCCGCCTCGACGGCGATCTCCTCTGGGGTGGGGCGATGGCCGGTGTCTTGCTCCAACTTTTCCGCGATGCGATAGATGCGGCGGATCTGGTCGCCGGCGTGGACGGGCAAGCGGATGAGGCGGCTCTGCTGTGCCAGGGCGCGGGTGATGCCCTGACGAATCCACCACGTGGCATAGGTGCTGAACTTGTAGCCGCGATGATAGTCGAACTTTTCCACGGCCTTCATCAGGCCGATGTTGCCCTCCTGGATGAGGTCCAAGAAGGGCACGCCCTGGTTTATGTACTTTTTGGCGACGCTGATGACGAGGCGCGTGTTGGCCTCGATGAGACGGGCGCGTGCTCGCTCCGCGACTTGGACAGTCTTGCAGAGCGCTTCGTGTCTTTCGGGGGTCAGATCGTCGTGGTCAAGTCTTTTCTTGGCAGCCTCGCCCTCTTCGATCTGACGGGCGAGCATGACTTCCTCGGCTGCTGTGAGCAAGGGCACTTGGCCCATCTGCTTCATGTAAAGGCTTACGGTATCATCGATCGAGATGTCATCCAGGTCAACGCGGGTTTCCGACTCTCCCATGGCCTTGTCAATAATGGTCGGTTCGTCGTTGTTCCCGGACTGTTGGTCGGAGACATTATCCTCTGACGCTTTCTGACGGGTCTTTCGCTGCTCAACGACTTCCATCGTCTTGGATCTATCCTTTGGTTCCGAGTATCTGTGCTTGAACCGAGTGTCCCCAGGATGATGCTGGCTTTGATGGGCAAGCTACGAGCATGAGCAATCGATAGTAACGCCTCCCTCCCATCCAAGGTCTCATGGTAGGAGCTGGCCGATCCCGCAATGTCGCTCGTGGATCAGAACCGGCTCAACATCCAATACGCATCACATACAAAAACACTCGGGAACCCGATTCGATGCGAAGTCTTCCAGCGTCAGGCTTGGTGCGCCGCATCTGATTACCGAGCCCGCGAGTACTGCCAAAGCCACACCGTTACTTACATTGAGCACGACCATCTAACACCCATTATACCCGGTCTAGACGGAAGGGTCAACCCATTTTGACGCTTCTCTATCGCCGGGGTGCCGATCGGCTTGACATAGGCAACGAGTGGCGGATTGCCCGCCCAACACGACGGGTGGATGGCGCCGTGTCTCACTTGAGAGCGGCCGCTTTGCCTCCATGCCAACGTTCACGCATACTCTGACGCGGGGGCAGGAGGGAATCGGGACTGGCACACCCGGGCGGCACAGTATCTGTCTTGAGCCAAGGAGGGGCATCGATGGGCTTGGTCGGGCTTGTATCAGATAGCACAGCTGGCTTGCCGGCGACAATCGTGGAGCGCCACGGAATCCGTGTGGTGCCCTTGTACGTCAGCATAGGCGAGCATGTCTTCCGAGAGGGCGTGGATCTATCCTACCAAGAGTTCTACGAGCGCCTGCCGACGGCCGATCCGCTGCCCACTACCTCGCAGCCTTCGCCCGGCGATTTTGCGAAAGCCTACGAGTCATTGGTTCGGGACGGCGCTACGTCCATCATTTCGATTCATCTTTCTTCTGGTATCAGTGGCACCATCGGCTCTGCCAAGCTAGCAGCGCGCAACTTGGGCATCCCAGTGACGGTGGTAGATACGCGGTGTGCTGTGGGAGTGCATCGGCTGGCTGTAGAGGCCGCGGCAGTAACTTTGGCGCGTGGAGGTAGCCACGACGAGGCCGTGGAGGTGGCCGAGGCTGTCGTCGCGGCCCATCGCACGGCCTTTGTGGTGGATACGCTCGAGTATCTGCACAAGGGGGGACGCATCGGGGGCGCCTCGGCGTTGCTGGGCTCGATGCTCCAGCTCAAGCCGCTGCTCCATTTCGTGGATGGCGAGATCACGTCGCTCGAGAAGGTGCGGAGCTCTGGGCGCGCCCTTGAGCGGTTGGTGGAGATCATGGCAGAGTGGGTGGTCAATGAGGAGCCCATGCGTGCGGTCATCATGCATGCCGCATGCCCCGATCGCGCGGACCGAGCGATTGCGTTGCTCCAGGAGCGACTACAGATTGCCACGATTGACACGGTGCTGCTAACGCCCGTCATCGGCGCGCACGTTGGCAACGGGACGCTTGGCATTTGTTGCTGTCCCAGCCGCCTCGCCCCGCGAGCGTAGTAGGCTGGGAAGCGTCGCGCTAGCGCTCGATGGCTACATGCACATCGGCAGGCAAGGCGAGTCCCGCTGCCACCTCGATGGCTTTGAGGATGGCCGACGGCACGGGACACGCTGTATGCAGGCGGCACGCGCCCGCCTCGCGATAGATGGTGCTCTCATGCAGGGGGGCTCGTAGCTCGTCAAAGACCGATATCTGGCCGAGACGATCGGCCAAGTGGGAGACTTGGGCACAGTCGCTCTCGATAGTCACGCTCGCCTGGTACGAGTCATCGACGTAGCAATCGATGGTTGTGCGCAAGCCACAAATGCCTGGCGCGACGCTCACTTTGCTCACTGTGTGACCTCCATGGTGTAAGCGTGAGGCGATGATAGGCCGAGTCTCCTCCTTGTCAACTTCCATCTTGGGCGGCTGGCGACGAGGCCGACCGCGTGGTATAATCGCCACCGCTGTGTAGAACTGGCAACGCAGGAGGTGAGATCTGGACGAACGGCAGGTAGCTGATCTGGCCGTTGAGGTGATTGCCGACAGGATGGGGAGTGATATCCTGTTGCTGGACCTGACCGATGTGACGTTGATCGCTGACTATTTCGTGATCGCCACTGCCCAGAGCGAGCGCCAACTGGGTGCCATCGCGGAGGAGCTGTCACGGCAGCTCAAGGAGGAACTAGAGATCGCCCCTCACGCCACGGATGGCAGACCGTCCTCTGGATGGATCGCCATCGACCTTGGAGGCGTCGTGGTGCATCTGTTCACCGAGGCGATGCGAGCTCGCTATCAGCTAGAGGAGTTCTGGGGGGATGCGCGCACGGTAGTGCGTTTGGCATAGCGATCGCGCGACGTAAAGCGGCCCGCTCCAGACTATCTGGAGCGGGTCGTTGTGCGCGGTGACCGCCGGATTGCTGGTCAGAGCGTCGATACGGATACGACCTCGCCCGTCTCTAGGGATCGATTCGCGGCCAGGCAGAATGCGAGCGACTTGATTCCATCGGCATAAGACGATTGTACAAGTTCTGGTTGGTCGCCGTCGACTGCCGCCACAAAGGCGGCGTCCTCGATCTCAAAGATGTCACTCTCGCCCTGAATGCGCTCTTCCTCGATGGCCGACTTGCGGATGATGGCCGAGTGCTCCCAGCCGGTAAAACTGATATAGTGGTGCATGGCGGCTACCGTCATGTGGACCCCGCCCCCGGCACGACTGGCGCACGAGCTCATCAGGGTGCCCACGGCGCCGTTCTCAAACGTGGCGACCACGCTGCTGGCATCCTCGACGTCATAGCCCTCCATGTCGGTGACGCGGCCGCGCACGCCCCGCGCGAACACATCCACGGGTTCGCCGAGCAGGAATCGGGCCAGGTCAAAGGTGTGGGTCGTCTGCTCAACGATCTGGCCTCCGGACAGGGCCTTGATGCGCCACCAGTAAACGCCCGGCGCGCCTCCGATCCAGGCGCCGTGGGCGAGCACGGGCGGATCATCTCGCAGTAGCTCACGCGCGCGTTGCACGCCGCGGCGATAGCGGGTCATATACCCGGCCGCAGCAAAGGTGCCCGTTCGCTCGATCGCCTCCAGGATCTTGCGAGCCGTATCCATATCGTTGGAGATGGGCTTTTCCACCAGGAATGGGATGCGGCGATCGATCAGCGATAGCTCGGCCTCGCCGTGGGCGAAGGGCGGCAAGCAGACCCAGACGGCGTCCGGCTTGGTGCCATCGAGCATCTCTCCCGCGTCGGTAAAGGCTTCTCCGCCATACTCCTTGGCAAACGCTGTGGCTCGTGCCAGATCGACGTCGCAGGCACCGACGAAGGTAAGGTCGGTGCGCTTGGCGAGCCCTCTCGCGTGTTGCCGGGCGATACCCCCGGTGCCGATGAACGCAATCCTCATGATATCCTCCTCGTGGTTGCTAGGACGCTAGCTCTAGGGCTTGGCGCAGGGATGCCTCGGTGTCCAACGTGGGTGCGTACTCGAGCCCCACGACGCCCTGATAGCCCGTGGCGTCGATGGCTTGGAAGATGCCCCGGTAGTCCAGTTCTCCGCCAACCAGCTCGTGGCGGCCGGGCACGCCCGCAGCGTGGAAATGCCCGATGAACGGCTCATAGCGCGTCAGGTTGGCGATGAGGTTGCCTTCCTGAACCTGCTGGTGGTACAGGTCCATGAGGATCTTGACCGATGGCGAGCCGACTTCCTCGACGATATCCACGGCGTGGGCCATGCGCGTGAGCCAGTAGCCATGGTGATCCACGAGGGTATTCAGGGGCTCGAGCACCAAGGTCAAGCCGTGATCCTCGCAAATGGGGGCTAGCGCCTTGAGGTGCCGCACCACGCGTCTGCGCGACATCTCATAGCTCTCGTCGTCAAGGGTGTTGCCCGTTGTGGTGATCACCGTCGGGCAGCCGAGACGCTCGGCGACCTCTGCCGTTTCCTCCATCCCTGCCACGAGCTCTTGCTCATAGCCTCTGCGAATCAGGGCAAAGTTGGGCTCCATGGAAAGGGCGGCCAGACTGAGGCCCGTCTCATCGAGGGCGCCCCGGATGGCGTCAAGATCCTTTCCCTTCCAGCCCCAGAACTCGCAAGCTTGGTAGCCCAGCTCTGCTGCGCCGACGATCCGTTCGTGATGCGGTCGATCGCGCCAGAACATCTCGATGCAGACCGATAGTTGGACCATAAGAACCTCCTGTAAACGACTGGTGGTGTTGGCTAGGGCAGCACACGTTCCGCGGCGGCAGCATCGAGATAGAGCACCGCATCGGCATGACGCCGCATGATGGTGGCGGGGCAACTCTCCTCGATGGGGCCCCGAAGGGTGCTGGCCACTGCGGCCGCCTTGGTTGGGCCCGGCACGACGCAGGCGATATGGCGGGCCGACATGAGCGCGGGCATGGTCATGGTGAGGGCCTGCTTGGGGACCTGCTCGATGCGTTCAAAGGCGCCGTCATTGACCTGCTGCTGGCGGCAGACGTCGTCAAGCGTCACGGGCTTGACCCAGGCGGGGTCCTCGAAATCGGCGACGTGCGGATCGTTAAAGGCCATATGCCCGTTCTCGCCGATGCCGGCGCAGACGATATCCAGCGGCGCCTTCTGTAAAAGTGCGGCGTATCGAGAGCACTCGGCCTCGACGTCGGGAGCGTTGCCGTCGAGATAGTTCACTTGGGCAAAGGGCAGATCAAAGATGCGCTCGCGCAGAAAGGTCCCGAATCGTTGCGGGGCATCGTCCGGCAGCCCAACGTATTCGTCCATGTGAAAGGCTACGATGCGCTGCCAGGGGATGTCGGCTGTCTTTCGAAGTGCGGCGAGGAACTCGTTCTGCGAGGGAGCGGCCGCGAACACGACGCGCGCTTGCTCTTGCTCGGAGAGGATCTCTCGGAGATGTGCCGCTACGTCCCTTGCGGCAGCCTGTCCCATGGCCTCGCGCGTGGGATAGACTTGGACCTCAAGACTGTCTTGCTTGAAGGCGTGCACAGGTATCGGATCGGTTGGATGCATATCATCCCCCTTTCTGGTTCACGGCCGCGCCAGTGTACTAGGCGTGCGCGACAGGGGCAAGGGCGAGCGAGAAATTCGGAAGCGAGTCAGGACGATAGCAAATCACCATTGCCCCCGGTGCCGGGGGCAATGGTGACCGTGGTTGCTTTGGCTGCGCGCCAGAGGTTGCTACCGGGTATAGTCGGGGCGATAGTCCCCTTCGATGATGCCAGCCTCGACTAGCAGCGTGAGGGTGGCGTTGGAATACAGGACAGCGACTAGACCCATCATAAAGAGGAACAAGGGTGCCACCAGGACCGTCGACAGCACGATCAGGATAACGCTGAGGATGCCCACGATGATGCTGAATACGGGGAATCGGAGGACCAGGATCACGCTATTGCGCCAAGCGCGCACAATGTTGGACTCTTCCTGAACCATCATCATGGGCCAGAAGTGCATCTGCGTCAGAAGCCACACGAAAAAGAGAGATGTCCAGAAGCCATTGATGAGGATGAGTGGCCAGACCGCTGGAATCTGCGGCAGATTCCATATTCTGGGTATCTGCTGTGCGTAGAAATCCAGATTGACATACCAGAGGATGATGACCAGGATGTTGGCGAGGAACCAGAGAATGGCGCGCCACCAGTACGCCTTGACCCCATCCCAGTAGTCGCTGAGATGGAAGGTTTTGCCCCTGGCGACACGGTAGGCGACCGGGTAGATTGCCGCGGTAGCGATGGGGTAGGTCACGATAGCCAGGAGGCCCGGGTACCAGACCTTCACCAGCGTGGCTAGAAACAGCCCAGAAAAGCCACCTAGGAACCAGATAAGGTTGAGCGCCGAAAGCATGAACAAGTCGCCCCAGGTATCCCTGAGGGCCTGCCACACGACCTTGAAAGCCTTGCCAATCATGGTCCCCCCTCGGGATGGCGTACCCGTTGCGGTTACGGAGCGATCTCACCCTACTGAGATGGGCAAAAGAGGCAAGTCCGTAGGCTTGCCTCTGTCTCAATCACTCGGGGCGCCCTACCGCGTGCGATTACTGGCGTTCGCGCCGACGGCGCTCGGCGAGTGCTTGCTGGAAAGCGATCTTGATGGGGCTCTCGATCTCGACCTCGGACTGGTCAGGCATTTCCTCTCGAGGCGGGCGACGTCGCCGGCTCCCTCGTTTGGGGCGCTGCTCGCGGGGCGGGGATGCTTCCACCTGCCCGGTGCCCTTCATCGATAGCGAGATGCGGCGTCGATCCGTGTCCACGTCGAGAACGCGGACTTTAACCTCTTGACCCACGCTGACGGCGTCTTTGGGGTTCTCTACGAATCCTCTGCTGAACTCGGAAATGTGCACCAGACCATCGGTCTGCGCGCCGATATCCACAAAGGCACCAAAATCGACGATGCGTACCACCCGCCCGTTGACCGTGCTGCCTGCCTCAATCTCTTCCAGAGGCTTGCGATTGCCGGCCATGGCGTCGGGAATGGTGAGGCTGATGCGGTTATCGTCCTTTTTCACGCGACGGACGACGACATCGAGCTCATCACCGACCTTGATGGTCTTGTCGATGCCAGCTCTTCGCAGCGTCGAGATGTGCGCTAGCCCGTCTCGGCCGACGCCGATATCAATGAACGCGCCAAAGTCGACGATGTTGCGGACGCGTCCGCGGATCTCCATCCCAGGCTCGAGATCCTCGATGCTGAGGCCTTCTTCTTGCGAGGGGGCTTGGGTTTCGGATGGGGTCTCGGGGGCTTCCCCGGATGTGGCTTGAGGAGCGGCCTGTGAATCTTGACTCGCTTCGGCGGTTTCCGTGTCCTCGAGGGGGGTCCTGGGGTCCTGACTTTCCATCCGTTGCGCTCTCCATGACTGCTGACTACGAGTAGGGCATACGTGACTAACGCTCATTATCCCACAGCCTGCTCGGAGCGTCAAGTCAGGCTACTGTGCTGCGAGGGCTACGCTTCGATGCAGCTACACGGTGCGGATGTTGCAGAGCATCGTGCCATGGCGGCGACATCGATCTGCTCGGCATGATGGTTGCCCCCTATCGGGGCCAAGACACCATCCGGTCAAGGGGTGGGGGCATCTCCGTCCATCGCGGCGTGAGCCTGCCACAAGCTTCCAGCCAGAGCGCCGAGACGAACGCTATCGAGGCGGATGCTCTCGATGTTGTCGCGATATAGGTCGTCGTAGGTGACGGCGAGCCGAGGCTCGGGCTCGAATCTTTTGGCGCGCAACGGGAACGCTTGGTGCGCCTCGTCGAGGTTGGCATAGACGCCGGTGCCAAGTCCCGCGAGCATGGCGGCTCCAAGGGTGACCGCTTCTGTCTGTTCGGACACCGAGATAGCTCTGCCCGTCACGTTCGCCTTGAGCTGATTCCAGAAGGCGCTCCTGGAGCCGCCTCCTGCAGCGACGATCCGCACGATTCCGGCCCCGGAGCTATCTTCTAGCGCCTCCCAGAGGGCCCGCAGCTCGTAGGCTAGACCTTCCCATGCCGCACGTGCTATTTCCGCCCTTGTGTGGCGAGTCGTCAGGCCGGCGATGACCCCTCTGGCCGTCGAATCTCGGTTCGGCGAGCCAGCCCCGGCGAAATGGGGCAGCACGTAGACGCCGCGAGCGCCAGGTGGCGCGGAGGCGGCGGCATCTTCCATGGCCTGCAGCCTGGCATCATCGGGCAGATCGGGGAAGAGCAGTTGCCCCGTCCAGCGGATCAGGCTGCCGGCCCCCAAGATGGCACCCTTGATGTAGAAGGACCCTGGCGCCGCGTGGCACCCTACCGAGAAACGGCGGTCATCCCGTTGAAGGATCCCCTCTACTGACGGCAGCCCCATCAGCTCCGTCTCTGTCGTGCCAGTGGAATCCAGCACGATGCCCGGTGCGATGGCTCCGAGGGCCAGGGCTCCCACGGGGTGGTCATGTCCCCCTACCACCACAGGCGTGCCCACAGGCAGCCCCGTGGCCAAGGCCGCGCGCCGGTGCACCTTGCCGAGCAGTGTGCCTTCGGGCGCTAGATCAGGCAAAAGCGCGTTGGGCACTCCTGCCGCGGCGAGGAGGTCGTCGGACCAGGAGAGCGTGTGTAGGTCTAGGGCCATGGTGCGCGAGGCCAGCGAGTAGCCAATGGCCTGCTCGCCGGTGAGTCGATAGCCCAGATAGTCGCTGACGCTGAGCCAGCGACGTGTGCGCTCCCAGGCGTCGGGGGCTTGTTGGAATAGCCACTGGAGTTTCAGCAGCGTGTAGGTGTGACCTAGGACGAGGCCGGTCGTGGCAAAGATGGCTTGGGGGTCAACCCGGCTCTGCCACCAAGGGACCAGAGGGGCTGTGCGGTCATCGTACCATGCGATGATGGGGTGTGTGGGCTTGCCCTGGGCGTCGAGGGGAACGCCCGCCTCCCCGACGCTGGCCACGCAAACGCCCCCAATCGGAGCGTCCCACACGTTGCTCATGACTGTGCGAAGGGCGCTGGTGGCAGCTTGCCAAAGAGCCTTGGGATCTTGCGTGCCTCTACGTAGGCCCACGGCCTCGATAGGTGTGGGGACCACGGTCTGAGTGCAGAGACGCCCCGCCGCTTCGTAGGCG
>JBNGEB010000038.1:0-14107 GCA_049975585.1 Anaerolineae bacterium | reverse complement strand
GCCTAAAGTTGCAGCTTGTAGATAGTAAAGGGCTGGCATAAGCAGGGCCTGTCTCCAAGTGCGACAAAGCTTTTCAGCATTTGCCGATAATAAAGGGTCGGCCTAGGCTTGTCAATCATAGCTGTTCTGACGAGATCCGAAGCGAAGGGATGGGTGAGATGAGCGAGAGCCGCGAGCGCGTTCGCAAGGCGTTGAACCATGAGGAGCCGGATCGCGTGCCGCTGGACCTGGGGTCGACGGGCGTCACCGGCATCGCAGCGTCGGCGCTGGCCCAGTTGCGACGAGGGCTGGGGCTAGAGGAGCGACGTGTCAAGGTACACGAGCCCTTCCAGATGTTGGGCATGGTCGAGGATGACGTGCGCGAGGCCCTCGGCGTCGACGTGGTGGGCCTAGAGGGGGACGGCACCTTCTTTGGGTTCCCGTTGGGGGACTGGAAGCCGTTCACGCTATTCGATGGAACGCCGGTGCTGGTGCCGGGCAAGTTCAACACCGAGCTGAATCCGGATGGCAGCCTCTATCAGTACCCGCTAGGCGACAAGCGGTACGCGCCCTCGGGACGGATGCCGGCTGGCGGCTTCTATCACGATGCCATCGAGAGGCAGGAGCCGTTCGAGGCGGAGGACCTGGATCCCGAGGCGTGGGTGGCGGACATGGCCCACGTGCTGACGGACGAAGAGCTGCGGCTGCTAGAGGATCGGGGGCGGGACCTATGGGAGAACACGCCCTATGCCATCGTTGCGAGCCTGCCTGGCGCGAGCTTGGGCGATATCGCGCTGGTGCCGGCAACGCATGCGCCGCATCCGGTGGGAATTCGGTCGGTGGAAGAGTGGTACATGGCGGCGGCGCTGTACCCCGATTTCGTCAAAGAGGCGCTAGAGCTCCAGTGCGACATCGCCATGCAGAACCTGCCGTTGCTGTACGAGGCTTATGGCGATCGCATCGTGGCGTTGATGATCAGCGGGACGGACTTTGGGGCGCAGCACGGGCCGTTCATATCGCCCAAGCTCTACCGAAGCCTCTATATGCCGCTGCACAAGCGGATCAACGACTGGATCCACGAGCATACGACGTGGAAGACCTTTTACCATAGCTGCGGCTCCATGGCGGCGCTGTACGATGACTTTGTCGAGGCGGGGGTGGATATCGTCAACCCGGTGCAGATCAGCGCCAAAGGGATGGATCCACGCGAGCTCAAGCGCCGTTGGGGCGACAAACTTGTCTTCTGGGGAGGCGGCGTGGATACGCAGGGGGCGCTGCCCTTTGGGACGCCCGAAGACGTCGCTGAGCAGGTGGCAGAGCTGGTGGAGATCTGGCGGCCAGGCGGCGGCTATGTGTTCAATACGGTGCACAACGTGCAGGCGAGCATCCCGCAAGAGAATCTGATGGCGCTGTACGAGACGTTCATGCGCGTGCGCTAGCTCGGACGACAACCGATACGAACGCAAAGCGAGAGGCCTCAAAAGGCCTCTCGCGGCATTTCACTTGGCTGGCGCCCGTTACGGGCACCTACAGCGTCGCTTCTAGGTTGGCCAGAAACCGACCGCTGATCCAGGACGCCGATAGCCGACGCCTAGTGACGGCGCTGCCAACGCTGCGACCGACGCATCTTGCGATACTTGTGCTTGGCGATCTTCTTACGGCGCTTTTTCTTGACACTGCCCATAGATGGTCCTCCGCATGTCTCTTGTCCCAGAAACGCTGCACGCGATTATAGTCCAGGGTGCCGTGGTTGTCCAGCCAGCGATTCTTAGCAGTGCTTGGACGCCTCGGTGATCTGGCGACGGGAGAGAACGCGGACCACACGGCCTTCGTCTCGCTCGATGCGATAGAGAGACCAGTCGGCGATGGGCAGCTCGATCTGCACGATGTCGGCGGTGCGCAGGTTGACTTGGCGATCCGTGATGAGCGTGCAGAAATCGCTGATGGCCGGGTTGTGGCCAATGATCAGCGCCGTCTGGGCCTCGCTTGGAAGATCCTTCATCACCTGAAGATACGCGCTTGGCATGGCATCGTAGAGGCGCTCGTCTTTGACAATCCGGATGTCGCCGCCATACGCGCGCACGACGCGCTCGGCGGTGGTGCGGGCGCGCAGGGCGGTGGACGTCACGATGAGATCGGGCACGAGGTGCAGCTTGCGCATGGCCTCGGCGACGGCATACGCATCCTTCTTGCCACGGCGCTTGAGGGGGCGCTCGTGGTCCGGCAGGTCGCTCTGCTTCCAGCTAGACTTGGCATGGCGCATGAGGAGTAGCGTGCGTGGCATGGCGGTGTCTATCCTGTCGTCTCTACGCCACGGCTTTGCCCAACGCTCGCGCAATCTCCGCCAAGCCTTGGAGTGGATCTCCTTGGATGTGGAGTCCGAGCACGTGGCGGCCAGCCTCGTGCAGCGCGTTCAGGTCACCGATGGCCTGCGCACGCTTGAGCGTGCCCAGCGAGTATTCCTGACCAGGGATGGGCATGTCCTCGGCGTCGTCGCACGTGATCTGGAGAAACAGGCCCGTGGGAGGGCCGCCCTTGTGCAATTGTCCCGTGCTGTGCAGGAAACGCGGCCCAAAGCCTAGCGTGACGGGCATGTCCAGCGCCTCGGTGACGACGCGGCGGAGCTCTTGGAGCACGGCGAGGGTCTCCTCGTTGCGGGTGACGTAGGCCATGATGGCGAGGTAGCTTCGCTCATCGCGAGCGCCCAGCAGCTTACGGAGGCTCGCGACGATGGTATGAGGCGCGTCCTCCATACCGTACGCGGCCAAGGGCGGCTCTTCTGCGGTGATGTCGGACTCGGGAAGGGTGCCGCTGTCCTGGTAGGCCTGCAGCGACCTGCGGGCCTGGACCTTGGCGGCCTCCACGTTGGGCTGATTGAAGGGATTGATGCCCAGCATGGCGCCGGCGACGGCGGTGGAAAACTCCCAGCGAAAGAATTCGCCGCCGAGATCGTACACATCGCGGAGGCGAAGCCCGACGACCGGGTGTCCTTGGTCGGCGAGGCCGTTGGTCAGCGCGTCGGTCTCGTCGTTGTCGTCGCCGTCCAGCCGAAGATAGACGCAGAGGCGATCCTGCCGATAGTGCTCGCGCAGGAGGTCCACCGGCTCGCCCTCGACGGGCAGGATGCCCACGCCGGCCTTGCCGGTGCTCTCGGCTAGTAGCTGCTCCGCCCACGCGCCAAAGGGTGCCAGCGCCGGCGACGTGATGAGCGTTAGCTTGTCGCGCGGGGCGAGCTCGTGGGCGGCGAGGGCGCCCATGGTGGCGCCGAGCTGCAGGCCAGGATGGAGGCGCGGATCGGCGGTGATGCGGCATCGAACCGCCATGTCATGGCCACGTCGCAACAGCTCGTCGAGGTCGATCCCCATGAGCGCGGCCGGGACTAGGCCAAAGAGCGACAGGGCAGAGAACCTGCCGCCGATGTCGGGCGGGTTCAGGTAGCAGGCACGAAAGCCCTCATCCTCGGCGAGATCCTGTAGGGGGGTGCCGGGGTCGGTGATGGCCACAAAGTGGCTGGGCCACTCCTCGGGGCCGACCTCGTCCATGACCCGCTGTCGAAAGTGGGCATAGAGGGCCATGGTCTCGGCGGTGGTGCCTGACTTGCTGGCGACGATATAGAGCGTGCGCTTGGGGGGCGCGAGCTCGTTCATGGCAGCTACCTGGGCAGGTACGGTGCTATCCAGGATGTGGAGCTCCAGGCCACTAGACTCCTTGCCGATGACGAGGGCCAGCACCTCGGGAGCCAGGCTGCTGCCGCCCATGCCCAGAAGGAGGACGTGGGTATAGCTCTGGGCGTCGAGCTCGAGCGCTAGGGCTTGCAGCCGCGCAATCTCCAAGGGCATGGTGCTCGTCAGGTCGAGCCAGCCCAGACGGTGCTCGATCTCCTGGGCGGCCCGCTCCTGCTGGGTCCAGAGCGAGCTGTCGCGCCCCCAGATGCGCGCGCTGGCGTCGTCAGAAGTTAGCTGTGCGATGGCGGCATCATATGCCGCTTGGTAGCGGCCGAGGCGAATGTCTTTGTGTTCCAGGGATCCCCACAGTGCGGAAGAGTCGGTCATCAGGCTACTCCTCGGATCGGGATAGAACGTTGTGGGCGGCTCGAGCGGCCGCATCGTGTATGGTTTGCCAAGGCAGATCGTTGGCGCGCGCCAAGGCTAGGCAATCCTGGTACTCTGGCTTGGCGTGAGGGGGCTTGGTCGGAAGATGCTTGACTTTGCATCGCACGGGGCCCCACTTGGTGCTGACGGTAATCTCCTCGCGCTGCGCGATCTTGCGCTCCATGACCTGCCAGCGCACGCCAAGACTAGTGGTGTACTCTAGCAGGAGATCGGACAACTGCTCCACATCCTCGACAGCGCACAGGGCCTTGAGCGTCACGCCTGGACGATTCTGCTTCATATAGATAGGAACGAACCAAGCGTCCAGGGCGCCCGCTTCGAGGAGGAGATCGATCATGCCGCCGAGGGCTTCGCCGGTCATGTCGTCCAGATTGCAGGCAAGCTCTGCGACGCGGGTGGGCGTGGCGTCGGCGTTCATGGGGCGGGCTCTCCTTTGGCGGATGCGTTCCGTGCACGCGCGCATCGTACCGCGATGAGGCCCGCTACCGCAGCGGCGCCTACGCCATTGTCGATGTTGACCACCGACAAGCCGGGCGAGCAGGATTGCAGCATGGTGAGGATGGCGGCCTCTCCCTGGCCACCAAGGCCATAGCCCACAGACGTGGGCAGGCCGATGACGGGGACGTCCACCAATCCAGAGACGACCGACGGCAGCGCACCATCCATGCCTGCGGCCACAATGATGACGTCCACCTGGGCATTACCGAGCAGGTGACGCAGCGGCTCAAAGAGGCGATGCAGCCCAGCGACGCCGACGTCGTAGGCGGTGATGACGCTACAGCCCATCTCGCGAAGGACCAGCGTGGCTTCCTCTGCCACGGGTTGATCCGATGTGCCCGCGGTGATGACCCCCACACGGCCGCCCGTTTGCGGGGGGGCTTTGTGCCCGGAATCGCGGACGATAGCCATGCGCGAGGCCGGATGCCATTCCAGTCGCTCTCTGTAGCGGTCTGCGAGCTTGTCGTGGAGATGATCGTCCACCCGGCTGAGGATAGCGCGGCCGGTACGCTTTAGAAAGGCGTCGGCGATGTCGAGGGCGCGGTCCGCAGTCTTGTTCTCTGCCAGAATGACCTCGGGCACGACGATGCGGTCGTGGCGCTCCAGATCCGGCAGTGCCGCCTCGATCCGATTAAGATGCTGAATGGCGCGGGAGTTTTGGCTAGCGTTGCTCATCGTATGATCCCATCCGATATCCTGCTAGATCCAACGTGACGTGCTCGTAACCGAGGGCCCGTAGGTCGCGAAGGATGCGTTGGCGCGGATCGGGCGTGGCCAACGTGGCAATGACCGAAGCTTCCACCTCGATGCGGGCCAGGTTGCCATGGTCGCGGACGCGCAACGGACCCCGGTCGCCGACGATGTCGCGGAGAAGACGCTCGGCCTCGGCGACGCGTTCGAGCTTGTCTCGATCAAGGTGCGTGCCGTAGGGAAAGCGCGTCGCCAGGCACGCGTCGGCCTGGCGATCCCAGTTGGGCAGGCCGTGCGCCTTGGCAAGCGCACGGATCTGTGCCTTGGCGAGACCGGCCTCAGCCAAGGGAGCGCGAATGTCAAGCTCTTGGGCGGCACGCGACCCAGGCCGATAGGCTGAGCGATCGTCGGCGTTCTCGCCGTGGATGACGGTGCCCAGGTGCTCCGACTCGGCGAGGGCCTGCAGCATGGTGAATCGATAGCGCTTGCAATGGTAGCAGCGATCATGGGCGTTGGCTGCGATCTCGGGGATCTGCAGCTCGTCGGCGGAGACAAACCGATGGTGCGCGCCTAGCATCCCCGCGATCTCTTGGGCCTGCGTCTGGTCATCTGCCGTGAGGAGCGGGCTCTCGACGGTGATGGCATGGACCGCCTCACGCCCGAGGCAGCGGATGGCTATGGCCAGCAGGTAGCTGGAATCGACCCCACCGGAGAAGGCCACCGTGACGGCCCCAAGCTCCATGAGGATGGCGCAGAGCCGTTCCTCGGCGGCTCGGGCCGATGCGTCTAGCTCAGGCCCGTGATTGTGTGGCAACCTGTCCCCTCACACGGTCTGAACACAATGATACGCCATTATAGCGTCTGCAAGGGGGCTCGGCAACTGTGGAAAGTTCGTGAGGCCATTGGCTGTGCATCGACCTGATGCTATACTGCCACCAGCATAGAGTATGAGAGCGAGAGGGATCCGAGAGGGATCATGGTTGACAAGGTGCAGAGCCCGGCAGTCTTGGGCATCAGCGGGTGGCATAACAGCGGCAAGACGGCTTTGGTGGAGGCGCTGGTGGCTGCGCTTCGCGCCGAGGGTTTGCGGGTCTGCACCGTCAAGCATGCGGTGCGTGGCTTTGATGTCGACGAGCCAGGCTCCGATAGCTGGCGCATGTGGGAAGCAGGCGCTGATGCGGTTGTCGTGGTGGGCCCCGACCAACTCCTGATCCGGGAACGGAGAACGCAGCCATCGCTGAGCGATACGCTGGCTCGCCTGGAGGGCCGCTATGACGTGGTCCTGGTGGAGGGGTTCAAGCGGGAGCGATTGCCGCGCGTGGTCATCCAGGTGGCGGGGACCGAGCCGCTACCAGAAGCCGATGCGATGTATGTGGTCCATGTAGGTGAGCAGGGTCTGCAGCGTGAGTCGGATGCGTTTGCGAGTGCGGTTGAGGCGGGAGTGGCGTGGGTAAGGCGACAACGTTTCGTATAGTCAAAAACGACTCCAAAATCCACCTCTCTTTCTCACCTAACGCCGCATATCCTATGCTATACGAAACCAGCTTCTCCTTTGGGGGGAATCCATGGCTGACACCAAACCTTATACCATCGTCCTAGCGATAGGGGAGCCAGACCACTGGCTGCCGCTGACCGCGCTCGCCGAGCCTCTAGCCAGAGCGCGAAACGGCCGCGTTTTGCCACTCTATGTCGGGCGAACGGCCGAGCCACCGTCGTGGCTAGAGATGATGCCACGAGACGAGGACGTGGTTGCGCAGCCCGTCGTGGTCGCTGCCACAGAGGTGGGGCAGGCTGTCATCCGGTATACCCGCGAGGTCGAGGCCGATCTGCTCATGGTCCTGTGGAGCGGCGAGCTCTCGCGTGGCCGCTATCTCCTCGGCCGCACGCTGGACCCCATCATCCAGTTCGGCGCCTGCGATGTCGCCGTGCTGCGGCTTGGCGGCGCCAAACCGCAGGCCTTTGCCGAGAGCGTTGCCCACGCTAGGCGCGTCCTGGTGCCAACCGGCGGTGGCCCCAATGCCACCATGGCCGTCGATATCGCCCTCGACATGTGCCCAGAAGCGCGCGTCACGGCACTGCGGGTTGCCAGCAAGACGCTGAACCCTACGGGCATCTCTGCTCAGTGGGAAGCCCTGCGCCTGATCATCGAGGGCATCGACGACCAGACGCGCGTCAGGCCCCACGTGGAGCTCGCTAACAGCGTCACCGAGGGGATCCTCCGCGAGGCGAACCAAGGCTACGAGATGGTGCTCATCGGCGCCACACGCGAGAGCCTGGTGGATCGTCTTCTGTTCGGCAACCTGCCACAGCGCCTGTCGGAGCAGATCAAGCAGCCGCTCATCATCGTGCGTCGCCGCGACCCGTTCGCCCAGCACGCCTTGCGCCAAGCCCGCTGGCGATTACTCCAGGCCCTTCCGCAGCTCACCATGCAAGAGCGGATCAGCATCTATCAGACCGTTCGGCGCGGAGCCCGTACTGATGCCGACTTTTACGTCATGATGGTCCTGGCGACGGCTATCGCGGCACTTGGGCTGCTTCTCAATAGCTCTGCTGTCATCATCGGAGCCATGATCATCGCGCCATTGATGTCGGCGCTGCTGGGACTCAGTCTGGGGGTCGTGCAGGGAGACTTTTGGCTGGTGCGGGTCTCTATACGGACGCTCCTACTGGGGATTGTGCTCTCGTTGGGCGTCAGCATCCTCTTGGCGGTCATCGTGCCGCAGCGCAAAGTTACCGCCGAGATGATCGGGCGCAGCTCGCCGACGCTGCTCGATCTGGCCGTGGCACTGGCATCAGGCGCCGCGGCCGCCTATGCCTCATCGCGGCGCGACGTGGCCAACGCGCTGGCGGGCGTAGCCATCGCGGTGGCGTTGCTGCCACCCTTGGCCACGGTGGGGCTCGCGTTCGTGATCGGCGCCCAAGTCGTGGCGCTAGGTGCAGGGCTGCTCTTCCTCACGAACCTGGTGGCCATCGTGTCGGCAGCGGGCCTGTTCTTCTTCCTGATGGGATTCCATCCCGACGTTGGCGAAAAGGACCGCGAGCGCACGTTCCGCAGCGGACTCTGGGGCACGCTGAGCTTGCTCATCGCCATTACGGCGATCTTGGCGACGCTGACGGTGGACGCCGTGCAGCAAAGCCGTTTCGATCACGCGGTAGAGGCTACCCTCGAACGAGAGATTGAGCTGTTGGGTCAGGACGTGGCGTTGGAGGGTTGGCGGACCGTGGGCCGTCGCGGGTCGACCGTCGCCATCGAGGTGGAGCTGCAATCGGCCGCTGACCTCACGAGCGAGGAAGCGCAACAGGTGGAAGATGCCCTGGCCGCGAGCCTAGATCAGCCCGTGGATCTTGCCCTAATCATCACGCGAGTGCAGAGGCTAGACGCGGGAGCGGGGAATGATTGACATAATACATCTAGTAGGACTGAGCTGGCTGCTGGATGAGAGATCATCTACGCTTCCGGCGTCGGCGCGTCCTCCGCGCGAGCAAGCAGCGCCAGCCACACGATGGTAGCGATGCCAAAGCCTACCAAGACTACCAGCTTGAGAAAACGCGAGGGAATCAGCAACCCGCTCAACCCCAGAAAAGCCGTCACGCTCCAATAGAGCGCTAGGATGCGCCAGGTGGGCCAGCCAGCGTCCACCAAGCGGAAATGGAGATGTCCCCGGTCGCCCACATCGAGCGCTTGTCCACGGCGCCAGCGCCAGTGCAACTGCCATGCGACATCCACAATGGGAACCCACAGCACCAGCAGGGCGGTAGCGACCTTGGCGCCAGCGATGATGGCCATGGCGCCCAAGGCGAATCCCAGCAAGTAGGCGCCACCCCCCAGGAAGATGCGCGCCGGGGGCAGGTTGAAGGCCAGGAAAGCCACACAGCAGCCCAGCAGCGCCAGTGGCAGCAGGGCGACTGTCTCTTGGCCCAGGCGGAGCATGTGCGCGCACAGCACCAAGCTAGCGATAGCCGTGACGCCCGTGGCTAGGCCATCCACACCATCGAGCAAGTTCATGGTGGTGCCAAAGCCCGTTAGCCAGAAGATGCTGATGGGCAGCATCAGGTACCAGTCCACCTTGATCTGCTGGTCCGAGAGGGGGTTATTGAACAGCTCAATGATGACGTCATAGCGGATGGCAGCCAGCGCCGCTACGAGCAGGATCAGCGCCTGCGCCCACCCTGGGAGCTCGTAGCGGTCATCCACCAGGCCGCCCAGCCAGACGATGCCGCTGCCCAACAGCATGCCCGTGATTCGGAACCACTCGCCCGGATCGCTACGAGGCACACCGGCGGTGCTCAGGACCGCCAGAAGCAGCGCGGGAAACAGCGCAAAGCCGCCGATACGCACAACCCGGCCGTGGTGCTTGCGGCGCCCTCCGGGTAGCGCCTCGATACCCAGTCGCCGACCTAGGTGGATCGCCAGCGGCGTCAGGGCAAGCGTTGCCCCAAGAGCTATGCCAAAGGTGATGGCGTACCGGCCAACGGGGATCATGGCACCATCCCAGGGATCCCTCAGCCCGTGCCGAACTGGCGGTCGCCAGCATCGCCAAGGCCGGGCACGATATAGCCTTCCGGCGGATCGTCTTCCTTGACGGGGGCGGGCGTGAGATGGTCGTCGATGGCCCCAACATAGATATCCACATCGGGATGCGCCTCGGTCAGCGCCTTGATGCCCTCTGGCGCGGCGATGACGCCAACGAACTTGATGCGATCGGCGCCCCATCGCTTGAGGATATCTACCGTCGCCACCGCCGAGCCACCGGTGGCCAGCATGGGATCGAGCACTAGGCAGACCTGGACCGTTGGGTTGACTGGCAACTTGTTATAGTACTCGACCGGCTGGAGCGTGCGATGGTCGCGGTACAGGCCGATGTGCCACACCTCAGCGGTGGGCATGAGCTCCCAAATGCCCTCCACCATGCCGAGCCCCGCCCGCAGGATGGGCACGAGGCCGATCTTTTCCGCAAGTTGGTACCCCTCGGCGTCGGCTAGAGGTGTCTGGACAGCGCGTCTTTCCAAACGCAGGTCGCTGGTCGCCTCGTAGGCCAGCAGGATGGCGACCTCGCGCACGAGTTCGCGGAACTTTTTGGGTTCTGTCTGCACGTCGCGCAGCAAGGTGAGCTTATGGAGCACCAGCGGATGCGAGCAGGGGTGTACACGCGGCCCATAGTCCATGCTGGGATCCTCCGTTGTTTGGCAAAAGGGGTAGCCAGCATGTGCAGGCTACCCCTTGTCCGATCATGTCAAGCCGTTAGGCCGAACACTCTTCCTCGTGCAGAAGCCGCTCCCATTCTTGGTCGACCTTTTGCTGGATCTCCTGCAAGAGCCCGGCGTTGGCTGGCCGGAACAGGTGCCGAAAGCGTCCCTGGGTCTCGAACCACTCGGCTACCGGCCTCTTGTCGCGAGGCTTGTAGTTGACGGTGACCTTGGTGCCATTCTCGACCTCGTACAGCGGCCAGTAACAGGTATCAGCGGCCAACTGCGAGACGTTCAACGCGCCGTCCGTCGCATGCCGCCAACCTCGTGGACAGGGAGCCAGCACGTTGATAACGGCCGGCCCATCGGCGCGAGCAGCCTTTTTGGCCTTGGTCATAAGGTCGCGCCAGTTATGGGGCGCGGCCTGCGCCACATAGGGGATATCGTGCGCCGCCATGATGCGGGTGAACGGCTTGCGCCACTGGGTCTTGCCGGGCAGCACGTCGCCGGCGGGCGATGTGGTCGTATGGGCGCCGCGCGGGGTCGCGCCGGAGCGCTGGATGCCCGTATTCATATAGGCCTCGTTGTTGAGACACACATAGATGAACTTGTGCCCCCGCTCCAAGGCGCCCGAGATGAACTGCAATCCGATGTCATAGCTAGCACCATCGCCGCCGAAGGCGACAAACGTGATCTGCTTGTCCTCGGGGATGGCGCCGCGCCGCTTGAGGGCCTTGAAGGCGGCCTCTGCGCCCGAGATCGTCGTCGCGGCGTTCTCGAACGCGTTATGGATCCAGGGCACCCGCCACGAGGTAAAGGGATAAACCGTCGTTGCGACCTCCAGGCAACCCGTGGCGGTGCTAACGACCACCGGGCCTTCGATGGCGTGGAGGATCTGGCGGACGATGATGGGCTCGGCGCAGCCAGCGCAAAGGCGATGGCCCGGCGCAAGCCGTTCTTCCTGGTCGATAATATCGCGGAGGCGAATCCGGATTCTTTCTGCCATAGTGGATAGACTCCTCGCTTAACTTTCCTCGGCGGGAGCTTCAGCCGCCGCCGCTAGAACTCTCGTCACTCGCGCAGACCGAGGTATCGCACTATCGCGCCGCGATCGCCCTCGGCGGCCACCTTTGCCAAGTCGGCATAGACGGACTCGATCATGGGCGGGAGCGTATCCCTGCCGCCCAGGCCGTAGATATAGTTGACCACGGGCAACCCTACCACGCCGTGGTTATAGAGTGCCGCAGTCAGATCCGTAAAGATCGGCCCACCGCCCTGAGGCGATCCGAAGGAAATGGCTCGGTCCAGCACGGCCACGGCCTTGCAGCCCTTGATGGCGTCGACGAGCATATCATCCGGGAACGGACGATAGACGCGCGGACGGATGACGCCGACTTTTTCACCCTTTTCCCGAAGCTCACGTGCCACGGCACGCGCGGTGCCGCCGGTTGAGCTCAACACGATGATGGCGAGCTCGGCGTCGTCCATGCCAAACATATCGAGGATCGGCTGCGGGCGTCCGGAAAGCTTCTCGTACTCGCGCCCCACCTCTTCGATGACGCGCAAAGCGTGCTTGATGAGGGCCTCGCTCTGCTCGCGCTTATGCTCGAAATAATAGTCGGTAAAGTCCCAGGCACCGAACGTCGCGGGGCGATCGGTATCCAGGAGTGTGAGCTCAGGCTCATAGCTGCCCACGAACTCGCGGACGGCCTCGTCGGGAAGCAAGCCGACGCGCTCCACGCCATGGCCAGTGATGAACCCATCCTGGCAGCTCATGATCGGCGTCAGCACGTCGCTATGCTCGGCAATGCGCACGGCCTGGATCGTGTTATCATAAGCCTCTTGGCCCGTCTCGGCATAGAGCTGCATCCAGCCCGAGTCGCGAGCGCCCATGCTGTCCGAGTGGTCGCAGTGAATGTTCAGCGGCCCTGACAGGGCGCGGTTCACGACGGTGAGCACGATAGGCAGGTGCATACCGGACGCGATATAGAGCTCCTCCCACATGAGAGCAAGGCCATTGGCCGCAGTCGCCGTCATGGTGCGGGCACCCGAGACCTCAGAGCCGATACAGGCGCTCATGGCCGCGTGTTCGCTCTCTACGGGGACAAACTCGGTATGGACAATGCCATCAGCGACATACTGAGAAAAGTTCTGAACAACGGCCGTCTGGGGGGTGATGGGATAGGCCGCGACAACGTCGGGGTCGATCTGCCGCATCGCCTGTGACACAGCGTTGGCCCCATCGAGAGGCATATACTTGCTTTCTACCGCCATGTAGGTCTCCTTCGTTTGCTAGGGATCACTGTCGCGCCTATTCATATTCCTCGGGTTCGGGAATCATCTGAATAACCTTGCCCATCTCGCCGGTGATCTCGTGGGGGGTCCGGACCTTGACCGGGCAAGCCTGGGCACAGATGCCGCAGCCCTTGCAGTGGTCATAGTCAAAAGCCGTGACCTCGCCATTCTCGACGATAATGGCCGAATCGGGGCAGACGATCCAGCAGATCAAACACTGGGTGCATTGGACGGTATCGCGTACGGGGCGCACCGTTCGCCAGGTGCCGGTGATATAGGTAACCGAGTTGCCCTCATCGCGAACGACGCCACCCGGGCTCGCTTCCTGCCAGGGCAGATCGAGCCGCGGGGCTTGCTTCTTGGCCATACTAGCGACCTCCTATGTCTTGTAGCGAGCCTGCCTGGCTCGCCATCCTCAGATCGTATCGAGCATAGACGAACGCCTAGCCCTCCACGCACTCATCGTAAGCACGTTGAAGCGAGCGCACGTTGGCCTCGACGATCTCCGGGCGCAGCCTTTCGCCGAGGCGCTCGCGGGCCGCCTCAATGGCGCCCTCCAGATCGATGAGATCCGTGGCGCGAGCCACGACGCCTAACATCATGGTGCTAGGAATGTCGCGCTTGAGCTCTTCCAAGGCAATCTTGGATGCATCCACGCAGAGGACGCGCCCCGTCCTGAAACCAAGCCGCTGGCGGATCTGAGCCGGTGTCTGCGAGGTGTTGACGAGTAGAGCCCCATCCTCCACGAGGCCCTCGGTGAGATCCTCGACGCCTATCAGGTTGGGGTTGACCACGACCACGATCTCAGGCTCGAGAATGGGGCAGTGGAGCTCGATGGGCGCATCGCTGATGCGCGTGTAGGACTTGATGGGCGCTCCCATGCGTTCCGAGCCGTATTCGGGAAAGGCCTGGATATAGTTGCCCCCCTTCATGGCTGCTTCGCCCAAGAGCTCCCCCGCTGTGACCACACCCTGGCCGGCGCGGCCATGCCAGCGGATCTCTATCATCTGGCTCATCCTTGATACCTCCCGTTGTGCGGATCGGACATCTGTGGGGTTTTGGGGTTGATCGAGAGCAGGTCGCGGCTGCGCCAAGCCACACATGCGAGTCAAAGCGCAGGCTGGGGCAACCAGGCTGCCTGCCCGTGCAAACATATACATTTATAGCCAACAGGGAATGCCTGTCAAGAGAGCGAGGCTAAGGTATAGCGTAGCCGCAGCGACGCGTCATCAGTCGCCAGAGGACTCGTCGCTGCGGACAGGTCGAGGGCGTCGCGGCGAGGGGGCGCCACGACCGAGCCCTGCTCTTGCCTCCTGCGCCTGGGCGCACTTGACGAACATGGTGGT